>JBFWKZ010000001.1:0-57179 GCA_050252415.1 Oscillospiraceae bacterium
CGAATTACTGAAAATACGATAACGAAGGCCATTGAATGCTCACGCATGGATGTTTACAACTGGTTTGCCGTCAAGCGGTATGACGCGTTGGAGAGACCATATATGAATCTCTATCTTGAGATGAGCGAGCACGCCATTACAAACGGTGTCGTTGCAAGTGATATCTTGCGCGAACATCTATCCGCATATTTCAGATATGTGGACAGCGATTACAAGGACTTGAAAAAACTGCTTGGAATCGATCCGCTTGTCATCACCGTGCTTCCCACCGGGACAATCGAGAGCTATGAACAGCAAAACAGCCGTATTATCCGTAAAATAAATCCCTCGCATTATGATGTGACAGGCATTGAGAGGCTTGCCGGGAGACGGTAAATGCGGGTTCCAACGCGAAATGTCAGAGAGAGGAGGGCTGGATAAGTGGTATACAATTTGTTTTTCTGGGGCGTACCCGTCATTACGCTTGCAACCTATCTTATCCTTATATTTTTCTTTGCGATAAGCAAGAAAGATAGGGCGATACGGGCTTTCCAGCCCATATTGTTTGCCTTGGCCCTCTGGAGCGCCTCTTCTCTGCTCATGAAGCTGCAACTCCCACCGGGACCGCTGTTTTGGAACAAGATGATGATGGTGGGCGTCATCACCAGCCCGCTCCTCATATACATATTCCTGTCTGTTTTTACCGATACCGTGCGCATCTTCCGCATGGCTGCCTTTTCCCTGGTCACGATCGCTTTTATTGTCATAGATATCACCTTGGGGATAGTGAATTACGCCAACGTTATAGAGAAGACGGTTATTGAGGGCGGGAAAACCATCAATCAAATCGAGTTTTCGTATGAATTGAGTATGTGGGCGGTACCGACCTATATCGCCATGCTCTTTTTTACCGTGATTATTACTAAAAAAATTCACTATTGTCTCAAGACAAATAAATCCGAATATAAAGCTGTCCGCCCAATTCTGATCGGTATTATCCTTGTGTTCTGCGGCCTGCTTTCAAATATTATTCCTCAGCTGGGAAAATACCCTATCGATATTCTCACCAGTTTTATAAACGGTCTGCTCATCTTCTACGCGATCTACCGCAACCGCATGCTGGAGATGAAGTTCATGCTGACACAGGGCTTGGTCTACTCCATTTTTTCCTGTATTATCATGGGCGTCTATATCTTCGTGGCCTATCATCTAAACAGGCTGCTTGCCGGGGTATATTTGGCCAATGAGTATATCGTCTTTATTCTTGCGCTGTTGGTTGCCATGCTGTTCCAACCTGTCTTAAGCCTTACAAAAAAGTTATCTGAGCTTATTTTCTATAAATCTGAGTATTCTCAGCGGAATGCGCTTAAATCCTTTAATATCAATATCTCAAACACGCTTAGCCTGACTGAGATATCCGACAAATTTATTGAGACGATTAATAACGCAATGAATCCGCGCCACACATGTCTCCTCCTTGAAGATGACGAGACCGGCGTTTACACCACTTTCAATTCCCTGCAAAAACTAAACCCCATGGCGCTGACGCTAGACGGTGATCACCCTGTCGTTGCGTGGCTGCGTGAAAAAAATCAGTGCATTACGCGCGAGGAGCTTGACCACAGCATTTTATTTAAGTCGATGTGGGACGCTGAGCTGACCGCTCTGCGCAACATGGACACCGAGGTCCTTGTTCCACTGAGATGCCGCGACGACCTTATCGGCATTATCCTGCTTACCTCCCGGCGCAATAATATCTCCTATACATCCGACGATCTCGATTTACTTAAATCTTTCAGTGCGTCTACGGCTATGGCAATCAGCAACGCCGCATTGTATGCCAAGGCCAAAAATGAGGCGTACACCGACGATATGACCGGGATATACAATCGCCGGTATCTCTTTAAATATCTCAAAGAACAACTTTTCGAGCGCCGTGCCGACACGGTGTCGATCATCATTTTTGATCTCGACCGCTTTAAGCTCTATAACGAGCTGTACGGTTATACCGAGGGCGACAATGCCATTGCCAAAGTCGCCGCATTGATTGCCAAATTTGTCGACCGCCGGGGAATCAGCGTGCGGTACAGCGGTGAACAATTTGCCGCCGTCCTGCCGGGAGTAGACGCTTCCAACGCCCGCATCCTCGCCGAGAAGGTCCGCGTTAAAGTGCAGCAGACCTTTTTCGACGATGAGAGCACAACAAAGCAGTTCCTGACCATAAGCTCCGGAATATGTTCATATCCCGTCTGTGCCGGAACGTCCGACGAGCTTCTGCACCGTGCAAACCTTGCCCTCCTGAAGGCAAAGGAGGCGGGGAAAAATACGACCGTCGTCTATGCCTCGGCCAAAAGCACCGCGCTCAACGCCGAAGAGGACCGCAACAACGATACATCGGATCTGCGGGCGACGATATACGCACTGACCGCCGCGATTGACGCCAAGGATCACTATACTTTTGCCCATTCACAGAATGTTGCCAAATACGCCACCGCAATTGCCCGGGAGCTCGGTCTGGACAGTGTAACCCAAAAGATTATCTATGAGGCCGGACTGTTACATGATGTTGGAAAGATCGGTATTCCTGAACATATTCTGACAAAGGCCGAAAGACTGACGGATGAGGAGTATACGATTATCCGAAAACACGTTGACATCTCAATCAACATTGTCAAGCATCTTCCTTCGATGGCTCATGTTATTCCTGCGATCGTTGCCCACCATGAACGGTGGGACGGCAAGGGTTATCCAAGAGGAATATCCGGCGAGCGTATCCCGATCGAAGCCAGATGTCTTGCTGTGGCGGATACGTTCGATGCCATTACGTCCATCCGCCCATATAAGACCCCGCTTTCCACAGAATACGCGCTGCGGGAGATTGAGCGCAATATCGGGACACAATTCGACCCCAAAGTTGCCAGCGCCTTTTTGCGCATGGTGCGTGCGGGCCGGGTTGACGTAACTCCGGCAACGTCTTTGTAAGACGTTTTGCCAGGGTGTGGAACTTTGGGCTTTTTCTGCAAATGCCTACTTTCCCAATGACGGGACAAGAGGCCTGCAATCCGGGAAATGTTATGCCGGGTATGGTACCGGATTATGTATGCCGTGGTAACGGTGCAGACCATATCCGTACCTGTACGCCTGTAGCAATTTTGTATGAAAGGACAAAAAAGTCCGGCAGACGATGGTGAGTGATCCTCACATCTGCCGGACCTCGTTTTTCCCGGAGGCTGGTGTTTCCGGTTTTTGCGTTTTGCCGTAACTTTACTTTTGGAGCCTATTTATCCGAGCTGAGGAGCCGTTTTTTACAAATGCGGTCACGATTTTATGACGTACTGACACGGCTTTGCTTATTCAGGCCTGATCTGCCTTGTAGTAAACCATTGACGGCCTGCCGCCGGTATCGTAATTTATGCGGTTCACGACTTCGCCGCGTTCTGCCAGGTAATTCATATAGCGACGGACGGTTACGGCAGAGAGTCCGGAGACTTCGGACAACTCCGCGCTGGTACATCCATCCGTCGGAGAGTCGTCCAGACAGCGCCGTATGCGCTCAAGCGTATGCTCCTGCAGACCCTTTGGGACCCCCTCAGACGCAGTGGGGATTCCGGCGGCAAAAAGAGCATCCAAGTCCTTCTGGCTGACGTTCTTGCGGCTTTCAATCGCTTCGCGGTAATGACAATAATTATCCAGCGCCTTTTGAAAGCGTTGGTGGGTAAATGGCTTTACCAGATAGTCCGTGACGCCAAGCTTGAGAAGCGTATCGACGATTTTAGAGTCGTTTGCGGCAGTGACCATGATGACGTCGGCAAAGGCATTGCGTATACGCAGCTCACGCAACAGATCAAGTCCGGTATAATTTGGCATAAAAACGTCCAGAACAATAAGGTCTATGGGATTTATTGTCAGCCAGTTCAATGCCGTTTTTCCATCCCGAAACTCTTTTATGACCTCAAACCGGCAGTCACTCTCCAAAAATCCTCTGTTTATCATTGCGACCATGGGGTCGTCTTCAACGATTGCGACTTTATACATTAATATCTCCTCGATTGATATGGAAAGATACGAAGAAGGCCGCTCCTTCCTGCGGCTTGCTTTCAACCCGAATTTGCCCGTGATAGAGTGTCACAAGATTCTTCACCAGCGCAAGGCCTGTGCCACGGCCGGCACCTTTAGTGGAAAAACCGCGCTTAAATATTTTCGGCAGCGTATCCGGCAGAATTCCAGGCCCCGTATCTTCAACACAGATCAGCAGACTGTCTGCCTTTTCCCGAATGCTGACGATGATTTCCTTAATGCGGTGGGATGAGCGGTCCAGACTATCGGTTGCGTTTTCGATAAGATTACCAAGGATCGTTACCAGAGCGCTGGAAGGCAGGAAACGTTCATCGCCGGAAAGTGAGCTCTGCGGATCTGTGTGCAGGGAGATGCCAAGCTCGGCGGCACGGCTGGTTTTTCCCACCAGCATTGCGGCAACCGCGGGGTCGCAAATATGATCTCTGATATGGCTGACCTCTTGCTGCTGCACCCGCGTGATATTCAGGATATATTGCTCGGCTTTTTCGGCCTGACCAAGCTGAATAAGCCCTAATATAATATGTAGTTTGTTCATAAATTCATGGGTATAAGAACGCATTGCCTCCACCATATGACGCACGCCAGTAAGATCCTCGGCAAGTTCCGTGACCTCGGTGCGGTCACGCAAAATCTCTACCGCACCTGCGATATTTCCATTTTCCATGATAGGCATACGGTCGGATATGGCACATATGCCGGGGATACGCTGGATGTTCACGTTATATTCGGCTTTTTCGGTTTCCAGAATACGGGGCAGGTACGATTCGGGATAGATCGTTTTTAAAGGCTCGCCGATAAGGTTCGTTTTGTCATCGATACCCAATATCCTTTTTGCGGCGTGGTTTATATAGATGATTTTTGCGTCGATATCTATCGCCAGAATGCCTTCTTCCAAGGCCTCGAGAATATCCTCGCGCTGGTTCAGCCGATGCCGGAACGCATCCGGCTCAAACCCCATCAGAGAGTCTTTGACCGATCGCGAATAGCGGTATGAAAGATAGAAGGCGGCGGCGACTGCGGCGGCGGTTATCAGAGAAAAATAGCCTATCGTGATTTGCTGCAAATGGTGAATACTGTATGCGCTGATGCCAATCGAGACAAAGCCCAAAAGGTTGCTATCCGAGTCGTGTACAGTGACCAGAGCGCGTCTTGCCGTGCCCAGTATTCCGGGACCGGCGTTCATATAGCGGTATGATCCCTGCAATGCGGAAATAGACTTTTCATCAGGATATTTTGTTCCAAGATAACTGGGGTCCGGACAGTAGAGAATGGTTCCGTCCGCGTCAACGATCACGATGGCGTCAATGTTATAGACCTTTGTGATGACGCCGTCAAGATAGTTCGTAACATCTTTGAAATCAGAGCGGCCTGTGAGCGCATCGGTCACGCAGGGAGCCTGAGCAATCACCTGAGCGGAATTTAAAAGATTGTTGTCGAGATTCCGATATTCCATTTTCATCGTAAACCATAAAATGCCGCCCAAAACCGTAATAATGGCGATAAGCGTAAAAAACAGACTCATATGTGCGAGCTGCTGACGGAAGGGTATCGGATCGGCTGCTTTCATTCCATATTCTCCTCTCGTGTGTTGTTTTATTATAGGGCCAAATAATCCGCATGTCAAACGGAGGCTGTGTTTACATTATATATTTTTTTTACTTTCAAAACATTGGCAAAACTATATTATACAGATAAAATAGATTTGTATTGCTCATATGTGTATAATATGTATAATGACAAATATGGTAGGGAGGCGATAAAATAATGGAATCATTTCAAGAATCGATACTTGACAATCTCAGTAATCCCATTGTCTTTACGATCCCGCTTTTCGGCGGCATACCGGTGGCGCAATCTGTGGTTGGAAGTTGGATAACCATGGCGACGATCATGATACTTACGCTTTTACTTACACAGAACCTCAAAGAACGCAACCCCGGTAAGGTCCAGATCGTGATTGAAGCAGGCGTCAGCTATTTAAATAACTTCGTTAAGGAACATACCGGCGAGCGATGGCGCTCATTTGCTCCATATCTCGGTACGATAACATTATATATTGCGCTTTCAAACGTAAGCGGGCTGTTTGGCATTTCCCCGCCGACAAAGGATGTTAACGTCACGGCGGCGCTTGCCGTTATGAGTGGAGTGCTCATCTATGGCGCACAGTTTTACTGCCGCGGATTTATAGGCGGACTAAAACATTTTGCAGAGCCAATACCATTGCTTTTGCCCATAAATCTCATGGAGATATTCGTCCGACCGCTGGCGCTGTGTATGCGACTGTTTGGCAATATATTGGGCGCCTACATTATCATGGAAATGATAAAGTATTTTTTGCCGATCGTGGTACCCGTGCCGTTCAGTCTGTATTTTGATCTGTTTGACGGAGCAATTCAGACAATAATCTTTGTATTCCTAACAACCCTGTTTCTCGGTGAGGGGATTCAGGAAGAAGAATAAACGAAGCAAAAATTAGGAGGAAACAAAAATGGATTTAGCAATGATTGCCGCCGGTATCGCAGCTTTTACTGGAGCCGGAGCAGGAATCGGTATCGGTATAGCCACCGGAAAAGCGAGTGAGGCGATCGCCAGACAGCCTGAGGCGGGTGGATCCATCAGAACCGCACTGCTTTTGGGCTGTGCACTGGCTGAAGGTACTGCAATATTCGGATTCATCACCGCTTTGCTCATCATATTCACACATTAAGGGGGCACACCCAATGTTGGACTTCCAACTATCCACTATTGTCTGGACAGTGGTAAACCTTCTGGTTTTGTATTTATTTTTAAAAAAATTCTTATTTGGCCGCATAAATGCGATGCTTGACAAACGCTCACAGATGGTTGAGGAGACCATTGCCGATGCCGAGCGGAAGCGTACAGAGGCTGAGAAGCTTAGAGCAGACTATGAGAGCCATGTTGCCGCAGCACATGAAGAGGCTGAGATTATCGTGACTAACGCGAAAAAACGCGCCGATGCCGAGCGCGAGCGCTTACTCAGCGAGGCACAGGAAAATGCGCACGCAATACTCACGGCCGCTCAGCTGCGGGGGGAGAGAGACAGGGAAAATATGCTGCGCTCAGCGCGTGCGCAGGTCGTTTCTCTGTCGTTGCTTGCCGCCTCGAAACTCGCGGGAAAGAAACTGGACAGCGACACAGACCGTGAGATAATCGATGAATTTTTGAACGAAGCAGGTGAGCGCCGATGAGTGAACTGACAAGACGGTACGCAAAGTCTTTCCTTGAAAAGGGTGGTAAGGAATCCGAGCTCAAGAGCGCCAATGAGATTCTGACCAGCGACTCAGAGCTTTGGGAAGCCATTATCAGTCCTGCCGTATCGGCCGAGGAAAAACAGCGAATCCTGCACCGCGTAACCGGATTGCCGGAGTCGAAGACGTTAATGGGCTTTTTAAACCTGCTCGCTGGAAAAGACCATATGAAGCTTCTGGAGCAGATCAGCCGCGACGTACATTTTTCCGAGATGAAAAAGCAGCATGGTGCAGAAGCTACTTTGACCTGTGTCCGGGAACCGACGGCGCAGCAACTCGAAGCGATTACCAAGAAGATATGTGAAATGCACAATCTGGATAAGATTGAGCTTAATATTAAAAAGGATCCGTCCCTTTTGGGCGGTTTCATGCTGGAACTGGGCGGCGTGACCTATGATCGAAGCGCCAGAGGTGCGCTGCGCGAAATTGCGCAGAACGCTGAGGAAAAGTTAGACCATACGAAAATTGCACCTGAAGAGATCGTCGCTATCCTGAAAGAAGAAATTGAAGGGTATCAGAATAAAACGCGTACCGATGAACGCGGCACCGTGCTTGAGGCGGGCGACGGTATTGCGACGATATATGGGCTGGGCAAAGCTGCCTATGGAGAGCTTTTGAAATTTGATACCGGCGTCGAGGGCATGGTTATGGACCTCAAACGCGATAGCTTAGGCTGCGTGCTGCTCGGAAGTGAAGACGGGCTCCACGAGGGCAGCGTCGTTCTGCGTACAGGCCAGCCCGCCGCTGTGCCGGTGGGGGAGAACTTGCTTGGAAGAGTCATAGATGCTTTGGGCAACGCCATTGACGGCTTGGGCAGCATTGATACCACCGAGACCCGCCCAATCGAGCGTGTCGCAAGCGGTGTTATCACGCGTGAACCGGTAAATGAACCCATGCAGACGGGCATCCTTGCCATTGATGCGATGGTTCCAATAGGGCGCGGACAACGCGAACTGATTGTTGGCGACCGCCAGACGGGAAAGACCGCCATTGCTGTCGATACGATTTTAAACCAAAAAGGACAGGGCGTTATCTGTATTTACGTCGCCATCGGGCAAAAGGCGTCGTCGGTTGCGAATGTCTATGATACCTTGCAAAAACATGGCGCTATGGACCACTCCATCATCGTCTCCGCTACGGCCAGCGACCCTGCGCCACTCCAATATATTGCGCCATATGCAGGCGCTGCGATCGGCGAATATTTCATGGAGAAGGGCAAAGATGTTCTGATCATATTCGACGATCTGAGTAAGCATGCGGTGGCCTACCGAACGCTATCCCTTCTGCTTAAACGTTCACCGGGACGCGAAGCTTATCCCGGTGACGTATTTTATTTGCATTCCCGTCTGCTGGAGCGTGCGTGCCGCCTTACCAAGGAATATGGCGGCGGATCGATGACCGCGCTCCCAATAATCGAGACGCTTGCGGGTGATGTTTCCGCCTATATTCCCACAAACGTTATTTCGATTACCGATGGACAGATTTACCTTGAAAACGACCTGTTTTTTGCGGGCCAGCGCCCGGCGGTCAATGTGGGGCTTTCGGTCTCGCGCGTTGGCGGTGCAGCGCAGAAAAAGGCGATTAAAAAAACGGCCGGGACCCTGCGCATCGACCTTGCCCGTTTCCGCGAACTGGAAATATTCACTCAGTTTGCTTCCGACCTCGATAATGCCACGAAGCAAACGCTGGAACACGGCAAGCGCCTGCTGGAACTTCTGAAGCAGCCGCTTTACCACCCCA
The DNA here is from genome assembly GCA_050252415.1 of Oscillospiraceae bacterium. Classification (GTDB taxonomy): domain Bacteria; phylum Bacillota; class Clostridia; order Oscillospirales; family Oscillospiraceae; genus Heteroscillospira. The sequence continues at coordinate 9,066 of JBFWKZ010000001.1, forward strand.
TGTCCGTCAGCCGTCAGGCGATACTGCTTTATATCGCGACAAGCGGGCTTCTCGACGATGTCCCGATTGAAAGGATAAAGGACTTTTCCGACGGCTTTATAGAACGTATGCTCACAGAGCATGGCGATGTGACGGATGAGATACAAAATACCGGCGAGCTTTCCGGCGTGGCAATCGAGACCATTCGCAGAACACTGGAGGGCTATAAAAAGGAGCGTGGATAAGGATGGCAAGCATAAAGGAAATACGCTCCCATATCAAAAGCGTACAGCAGACCCTGAAGATTACAAACGCGATGTATCTCATTTCTTCATCGAATCTGAGGCGCGCAAAGCGTCAGCTCGATGACGTCTATCCATATTTTAGTAAGATCTTTTCCACGATATCGGATATTCTCCATCACTCGACAAAGCTGGATCACGAATTCTTTGACCAGCGCCCGGAAATACCGGCGCGACAGCGCAAGATAGGCTACATCGTTGTCACCGGCGACAAAGGGCTTGCCGGCGCATATAATCACAATGTGCTCAAGCTTGTTGAAGAGAAAATGCAGCTCACAGATAAGCCGCATCTGTTCGTCGTCGGCATTGTCGGCCACATCTATTTTCAGGAACACAGAATTGCAATCGATGAATTTGCCTCATATACGGCGCAGAACCCCACAATGCACAGGGCGCGTATGATAAGCGACGATATGGTGCGGCGTTTCCGTGAGCGGGAGCTCGATGAGGTGCATATCATCTATACCGAAATGAAATCCGCTCTTCAGCTTGAGGTTCAAGAGCGCAAGCTCCTGCCCCTGGCACGAGAGGATTTTCCATGGAAAGAGCCACAGAAAGATGGCTATAACCGAGTCGTTACCTATGTCCCCTCCGTCAATGCGGTTCTGGATAATATTGTCCCGGCATATGTCAAAGGGATGATCTTCGGCGCTCTGGTCGAAGCCTATTGTTCAGAGCAGTGCGCACGGATGATGGCTATGGAGTCGGCAAGTAACAATGCGAAAGATATGCTGAGCGATCTCTCCCTGACCTATAACAGGGCGCGTCAGACGGCGATAACACAGGAGATTACGGAGATTGCCGGTGGTGCGAAGAACCTAATATAAGCTCCGAAAGGTAGGAGAATTATGAGTGTCAACAAGGGAAAAATTACACAGGTTCTCGGCTGTGTTGTGGACGTTGTTTTCCCAGAGGGTGAAATCCCTTCCATAAAGAACGCGCTCACCGTTACGGTAAATGGTGAAAATCGTGTTATGGAGGTTGCCCGGCATCTGGGCGGCAATACGGTAAGATGCTTTATGCTCTCCCCGAGCGAGGGCCTGTATCGCGGTATGGAGGTCGTCTCAGCCGGAAAACCGATTGATGTCCCGGTGGGTAAAGAGGTGCTGGGACGGATGTTCAATGTTTTGGGTGAGCCGATAGACGGTAAAGGACAACTCAATACACAGGAGCGCTGGAGTATCCATAGAGATCCGCCCGCCTTTGCCGAGCAGCAGCCGGTAGCTGAAATTTTTGAGACGGGAATAAAGGTCATAGACTTGCTTGCGCCATATGCTCGAGGCGGTAAGATCGGTCTGTTTGGGGGCGCCGGCGTTGGAAAGACTGTGCTTATCCAGGAACTTATTCACAACATCGCCACCCAGCATGGCGGTTATTCAATTTTTACCGGCGTCGGCGAGCGCACGCGTGAGGGCAATGACCTTTGGCGCGAGATGACGGAATCCGGTGTCATCAATAAGACCGCATTGGTCTTTGGACAGATGAACGAATCTCCCGGAGCAAGAATGCGCGTCGCATTGACGGGGCTGACGATGGCGGAGTATTTCCGCGACCGGGAAAAGCAGGATGTGTTGCTGTTTATCGACAACATTTTCCGCTATATCCAGGCGGGCAGCGAGGTCAGCGCATTAATGGGGCGTATGCCCTCGGCGGTCGGTTACCAACCGACCCTGGCAAACGAATTGGGCGCGCTGCAAGAGCGCATTACTTCGACAAAAAACGGCGCGATCACCTCTGTCCAGGCGGTCTATGTCCCTGCCGATGACCTGACTGACCCCGCGCCGGCGACGACATTTTCCCATCTGGATGCAACCACCGTTCTATCCAGAAAGATTGTTGAGCAGGGCATCTATCCCGCCGTTGACCCGCTTGATTCGACCTCCCGTATCCTGGAGCGGGAAATTGTGGGAGATCGCCACTATAAAATTGCGCGCGAGACGCAGGAAATTTTACAGCGTTACCGCGAACTTCAGGATATTATTGCCATACTTGGTATTGAAGAACTCTCAGAAAACGATAAACTCGTTGTTGAGCGTGCCCGCCGTATACAGCAGTTTTTCTCGCAGCCATTTTCTGTAGCGGAGACATTTACGGGACTTGAGGGTCGTTTTGTCAATCTTCAGGATACGCTCCGCAGCTTTGAAGCCATACTGGGCGGCGAAATGGACAAATACCCGGAAGCTGTTTTCAGTATGGTCGGCAGCATTGACGAGGTCGTTAAGAAGGCGCAGGACATGGGGGTGGAATAAATGAATGCCAATAGTTTTCACCTCGAAATCATCACGCCGGACCGCCAGCTTTTTGTGGGAGAGATCGAGTCCCTCATTATTCCGGCACTGGATGGCCTGCTCGGTGTTGCCGTCGGACATGAGCCGACGGTGACCGCAATAGAACCGGGTGAGATTAAATACAAGGTCAATGGGAAGTGGAATACTGCGGTTGTCAGTCAGGGCCTTGCCGAAATTATGCCGGAGTATACCATGGTGCTTGTCGCATCTGCCGAACGCCCTGAAGAGATTGATATTCTCCGGGCGAAGGCGGCGCGGGAGCGTGCTGAAGAGCATCTGCGTCAAAAGCAAAGTCTTCAGGAGTACCACAATTCAAAAGCGGCGCTGGCCCGAGCAATGGCCCGTCTCAAAGCAAAACGGTCGTCATAAATCGGCATCAAAAAACCGGAGTGGAAACCCACTCCGGCTTTTTTAATCTTTTGACTTGTAATATAGAAGGCAATGACAATAGCCTTCAAATTCGGGATCGTTTATCTGATCACGAAACTCCTTGCACATACATTTCGTATCTTCTGTGCGATCAACCCTGCAGGGGCAATAGCCACCCGTGTGCTTCAGGCCGTCTCTTATGGTAGATACGATTTCTTTATCACTGTTAAGGCGTACCGACAATTTTATCAACTCCTAAAATTCGATTTTTTGGCTCTTCAATCTTTCGATGGGACTGAAGGCCTACAAGCTTTTAATATGCTCCCCTTTTTGATAAGCACCTAGCGGGAAGCGCTTGACTGGATTTTTTTATTATAATACCATATTTCATTTTAATCTACAAGCTGTGTATAAATTTTATTAAGATTTTATTCTTGCTGATGTCACTTCATTATTTTGCTGTCGGTCATCAGTTGAGTATTATATGTAATAAATCGTTACATTTTGGTAATTATGTAATTTTTTTGAAAAAAAGGGGTTCCCATTTTATAGATCATAAGTTATAATTGTATTTGTAATAATGTCACTATTTATTGAAATTTTTAGCCATGTGAGGGGTTTATACCATGAAGAATCAAGCGGAATTCGCCTCTGCATATGTTTCATTTCTGGGCGGTTTTCGTATGGAGCATGGCCGTAACGTGCTCACAGACGAAATAAACCGTTCACTTAAGCTATGGAATGTCTTATGTTACCTCATCATTCACAGGGAACGCAGCGTTCCGCAGTCCGAGCTTATCGAGCTTTTTTGGACTGAGGATAACAGCGCCAATCCCTCAAACGCGCTTAAGACGCTGCTCTACCGCCTCCGGGCTATGTTGGAGCCGGCCTTTGGCCCCGGAGTGCAGCCCATTCTTTCCAAACACGGTTCATATCGATGGAATCCCCAGATAAAATGTGAACTGGATATCGATACCTTCGAGTCATTGTGCAGCAATGCCGCTTCTGTGCCGTTGGCAGATGAAAAAATGGCCGTGTACCAAAGCGCTATGGCACTCTATAAGGGCGATTTTATGCCTAAGCTGGGTGGCCAACTCTGGGCTGTCCCCATTGCCGCACACTATCATATGCTCTATCTGGATGCGGTCAAAAAGTTTATCGAGCTGCTCTGTGACTTTGGCCGTTTTGACGAAATGCAGGAGGTTTGTTCCCGAGCCACTGAGTTTGAGCCGCTGGACGAGCAGCTGCACATCATGACCATAAAAGCCCTCCTCCGTCAGGGTAAGCACTCATCGGCTTTGGCTCACTATGAACATGCTACAGACTTGCTGTACCGCAATCTGGGCGTAAAACCATCGGATGAACTCCGAAAACTTTATTCACAAATCATGAACGAGGAAAAAAGCCTCGAAACCGACCTTGAGGTGATACAAAACGACCTGCGCGAGGCGGCAAAAAAACCAGGCGCCTTCATCTGTGAATATGGTTTCTTCAAAGAGGCCTATCGCTTGGAAGCCCGGCGAAGCAGCCGCTCCGGCCAGTGTGTCCATGTGGGCCTGATTACCGTGACCAATCAGCAGGGCGGTATCCCCTCACAAGCCGTTCTGAACACGACGATGGATCAGCTTCAGGAGATACTTATTAAATGTCTTCGCTGCGGCGATGTCGTCGCAAAATACAGCGCGGCACAATTCGTCCTCCTGTTACCCGCCGCAAATTATGAGGATAGCCTGATGATTATGAACAGGATCGTCACGGCCTTCCATCGCCACTATAGGCTTAATTTTCAGAAACTTTCCTGCAAAGTAAGAGAGCTGGAGCTATACTAACATGAACTCGCGCAACAAGTATCATATTTTTCGCTTATTACATTGGCACTTGCCGCGCTTTTCCTGCTGTGTATCTATCTGCCGGACTTGTTTGCCCCGGAGGAGGACTCTGATCTTGAATACAGGCCAGAGCCAACGGAGGCCATTGCTGAGGAACCCTGTGCCGCTTAGTACGCCGGACCTTCCGGTGAATGCATCAGCTTTGCCCGACTTGGTGGACGGGCTGCCGGTTGGCCGGCTGATTATAACCGAGGCGCACAGCGAGTATGTTGACGCGGCGCTCACATTAAAAATTCCCGCAATTGGGATTAACTACAGTATATAAGGCGGGACCGATTCAACAGCGCTTAGTAAGGGTGCCGGCCTATACAGTGACGCCCAGAAGCTGGTGAGGGGAACCAAAATACGCTCTTGCCGGTCACCAAAACAACATCGTTGACACAAGATCACGGATGCCGCACCGTTTTATTATTTTGATATGCTGACAGACGGCGACGATATCTATCTCTATGATTCAGAGCACATTTATCGCCATTTGTGGGAAGCATGTTATGTTGTTGGGGCGGATGACTGGAGCCCGATTTATACCACCGGTTATTCCTGCATTGCGATGACTTCCTGCCATCCCATCGGGATATCGGATCGCCGAATCGTCGTGTGCGGCATACTTGCCGCCATTATGGAAAACGACGGCAACAATACATTTCCCAAGGCTGCTGCAGAGGAGATGAATCCATGAAAAAATTATTTTTGAACTTAAAATTTATAAAGATTATAAGCGTCCTCATAACGATTGCTGTGGTATCGGGACTATCCTTTGCCTCCGCTGCGGAGATTCCCGCCAAGGCGGAGCTTAAACAGGGGGTCAATGTAAACGCGAACACCAAGGCGAGTGTCGACTGGTCGAACCTCTCAGAGGGCTCTATCTCCGTAAAATACACGGGCGGGAAGGACGTTCGCATAAAAGTTCAGATTGCAAAGTCCGGCGGCGTGACCTATACCTACGACCTCAATAATGCCGGCAATTATGAGACGTTCCCTTTGGTTGAGGGCGACGGAACCTATACGGTCAAGGTATATGAGAATAGCTCGGGCACAAAATATGCCACAGTGTTCAGTACGGCTGTGGACATGACGCTGCGGAATGAGTTCCTGCCGTTTCTATATCCCAACCAATATGTCAATTACTCAGACGACTCCAAGGTTACCGCCAAAGCAATTGAACTGACTGAAGGACTCGATACGGATATCGATATGCTCTCAGCCGTTTATAACTACGTTGTCAATAATTTTACATATGATTATGAAAAACTCAATACGGTACAGTCCGGATATCTTCCCGATGTGGACGAGATACTGGAAAGCAAAACCGGCATTTGTTTTGACTATGCCGCTGTCATGACGGCGATGCTCAGAGAAGAGGGCGTTCCCTGTAAACTGGTTATCGGCTATGCAGGAACGATCTATCACGCATGGGTAAACGTTTATATTCAGGGAAAAGGGTGGATCGATAAAGCAATCTATTTTGATGGCGAGGATTGGAAGCTTATGGACCCGACATTTGCCTCCAGCGGCAAATCCAGCCCGGCTATCATGCAATATATTGCCAATACTGCAAATTACATGCAGAAATATGCCTACTAAATCAGCTTAAAGCAGGAGATTTATCTCCCGTCCGAAACTGTTGCAAAAGTTCTCAAGGCTTTTTCAGTTGAGGATAGCCGTGCAGGACGCTTACCGCTTTCCTGTGTGAGGAGTACGATTGTCCCCCTGGTTATGCACCATGCGGTTTCTCATCCGCATAGTTTTTCGACAAGCTGAGGCGGGAGATAATCTCCCGCCCTTCTTAAATAGGAGGTCTTGTTGTGGAAAAAAAAGTTGGTCCTGCCCTGCCGGCTGAGGACCTGTCTGTGATATGCGCTCAGCTGGCACTTATGCAGGGGGCCGGAATAGGTGCGGAGGATGCCGTCTCCCTCATGCTTGAGGATGTACCGGCGAAGCATCAGGCAATGCTGAGCGAATTGAACGAAGCGCTGTCCCGTGGTGTTCCGCTCGACGCGGCAATGCGCGAATGCCGCGTCTTTCCGCCATATATGGTGCAAATGGTGTCTATCGGACTGCTCTCCGGAACCCTGGACCGCGTGCTGAAGTCGCTCTCGGTGTATTACCGCAGAGAGGCGGATACCACAGCCGCGATACGCAGAACCGTTGTTTATCCCGCATTTATGGCGATCCTCATAACTGCGGTATTTCTTGTCCTTATTTCACGCGTACTCCCTGTTTTCCAACAGGTGTTTTCTCAACTTGGCATCAGTCTCTCGCCGGCGGCGCAGACCATGCTGATGATCGGTTCGGCCAGCCGGCAGATCGCCGCTGTTTTTTCCGCTCTTATGGTGCTAGCCGCATTGTTTTTGCTGTATATTCTGAAGACAAAGCGTGGCGCCGCTCTCGGCGCACGCCTTTCACGTAAGTTGTTTTCGTCGTTTGCTGCCTACAAGGCGGTGGACCGCGGGCATTTTGCAAATGCGATATCGCTCATGCTTTCAAGCGGATTCTCATTGGATGAAGCGATGGAGAAGAGTGAAGAACTCCTATCGGGCAGCGCGCTGTCATCTGCTGTGGCCAAATGCCGCAAGCTGATGGCCGAAGGTGTCAATTTTCCAAAAGCGGTCAAGGAGGTCGGCCTTTTTTCAGGGCTTGAGGCGGGGCTTGTATCGGCCGGATTCCGCGCAGGAAACACCGAAAAAGCGATGGATGAACTATCAAACCGTGCCCAGAAGGAGTCGCAGGATCGCCTTGATTCCCTGCTTGGCCGGCTGGAGCTGACGCTGGTCATGGTCCTTTGCATCGCAGTTGGTTTTGTTCTGCTGTCGGTCATGCTGCCGCTTTTAGGCGTTATGACTGCAATAGGGGGATAGCGTATGCGTATTAAGACGGTTGCAAGCCTTCTCGCAGTGCTCATTATATTGCCGACACTGCTGTTTCTTGCCATTGATGCCCTTGGGGGACGCACCTCTCAGGAGGCGCTTGAAATGACGCGTGAGGGACTGGACAGAGCGGCCGTTCAGTGCTATGCCTTGGAGGGCTTTTATCCGCCAAGTCTCAGTTATCTTACCGAAAACTATGGCGTTACGGTAGACACTGACCGCTATTTCGTCGATTATCAATATGTTGGCTCCAACCTGATGCCGGACATCACCGTGCTGGATCTCAGTACGATGGGATAAGGAGCACATGATATGAGTGAAAATCCAAGCGTTTTTCGCCGTATGCTTGTTCCGATACTGTGCGCGGTGTTTTTTTTCTTTGCAATGGCGCTGGCCATTATGAGCAGCAGTATTTACGAAAGAACGGCGAAAGAATCGGATACCAATTATGATCATCGGACAGCTCTGTCCTATCTGGCAAATCAAATCCGGCGGGGTGACCGCGCCGACGCGATAACCATCGGCGGCTTCGACGGCTGTGAGGCCATTGCCATAAGTGATGATGACGGCTATATCACCTATATCTATTGTCTGGACGGACAGCTCTGCGAGCTTTTTACCGAATCCGGAAGCGGGCTTTTGCCATCGGACGGAACAAAGCTGCTGCCGCTTGACAGTCTTAAAATCACACTAGAAACCGGCAATATCACCCTGAATGCCGATGGGAATACACTTACGCTTCACCCCGAATGCGGAGTATTGGAGGTGCCGGAGCTTTGAAGAGTGAAATAAGCCGGAGCACCCTGTTTTTGACGGAACTTATCTTCAATTTGCTTATATTTGTCGTGTGTGCGGCTGTCTGCACGGGCCTTCTGGTACGTGCAAATGGCTTAATGACAAAAAGTACTCAACTCACCGAGGCGGTTTATATCGCACAGACACTGGCGGAGAGTGACGTGGCAGACGGGGAATATCACTTCAATGCCGACGGTACGCAGACTGACGGTAACAGCGAGTACACGGCGGTGTGCACACCGGATGGCGATACCGTCATCATAGCGGTGTTTGCCGGAGGCGATGAGCCGGTGTATACGCTGCGGGCGGCGAACCCGGAGGTGGGAGAATGAGAAGGAATACGGCCGGCGCCCTTGGTATCGGCGTCATAACAATATTCACCGTACTCATCGTGCTGAGCCTGTCTGTGTTCGCTATGCTGACGCTGTCGTCGGCAAGAGCTGATCTGCATCTCTCGGAGATAAATGCCGACACCGTCTCATCCTATTATGCTGCCGACATTGAGGCGCACAGGCTCTATAATGATTTTGTCTCAAGTGATGAAGAAGAGCTGGAGGAGGATGTCTTTATGAACGAGACGCAATCTCTTCATCTGCACTTTAAGCGCGATGGTGATAAAGCCATGATATTGGCGTGGAGCACGGTTTCCGGCTGTGAAGCAGAGATAGATGACGGGCTTAATCTCTGGGATGGCGTTTTAGCCGGGTAAAGGAGAAGTGATCATGCTTGACAAAATACTGGCCAAGGCGGTTGAGATCGATGCCTCGGATATTTTGATTATTGCGGGTTTGCCCGTATCCTATAAAATTAATGGACAGATATCCAGGGAAAATTCACCTCGGCTGCTGCCTGAGGATACCCGTATGATCGTGGAGGAGATCTATGCCAAAGCCGGCGGCCGAAATATGGATAAGCTGACGGTGACCGGAGACGATGATTTTTCCTTCTCGGTACCGGGACTATCGCGTTTTCGGGTAAATGCGCTTAAGCAGCGCGGTTCACTTGGCGTTATCATCCGCGTGGTTACCTTCCATCTTCCGGACCGGCACAAGCTGGGAATACCGGATATCGTTATGGAATTTGCCTCCTATACCAAAGGAATGGTTCTCATCACCGGCACCGCCGGCAGCGGCAAGACGACGACGCTGGCCTGTATTATTAATGAGATTAATATGACCCGCAATACCCATATCATAACGATAGAGGATCCCATAGAGTTTTTGCACCAGCATCAGCACAGCGTTGTCACTCAGCGCGAGATATCGACCGACACCGTGAGTTATGATGTTGCTCTCCGCGCGGCATTGCGCGAGTCACCGGATATCATACTGCTTGGCGAGATGCGCGATCCGGAAACGATACGCGCAGCCGTGACAGCGGCTGAGACAGGGCACCTTGTCATCTCCACGCTTCATACGATGGGAGCGGCCAACACGGTTGACCGAATTATCGACGCATTTCCGCCGGAACAGCAATATCAGATACGCACACAGCTTTCGCAGGTGCTTGAGGGCGTGGTTTCCCAACAGCTGATTACCGCAACCGACGGCAGCCTTGTTCCGGCATTTGAGGTCATGCTGGCCAACAGTGCGGTGCGCAATATGATCAGGGAGGCAAAATCTTACCAGCTGGACAGCACAATTTCCTCGTCCGGTGGGGGCATGATCAGCATGGATCAAAGTCTGCTCCAGCTTGTCAAATCCGGACGTGTGAGTGAGCGTCAAGCGCTGCTAAAGGCCGTAAACCCTGAGTGGCTTCATAAGCGGCTTGATGCCCTGAGATAAACTATTCGAGAGGAGAAAAGGTATGAGTACATTTCATCGTGGTAACGCCCGTCTCCGCATTTGCGTCGACTCATCCGATGGTGGACACATCTCCGGCACGGTTTTCAGTCAGCGGCTGATAAAACCTATGGCGTTTTGTGACCTCGGCAGCCTGATTTTAAGTGTGGACGACGTGCTTGAGGCACAGAAATTTCCGCAGGCGTTCCAGCGGTCCCGCAGTTTTACGAAAGAGCAAAGAGAATGCCCGATTGCGGCCGATTCCCCGGAAGACGGAATTGCTGCAGAGCGTGTTGAAGCGGCGCATGGAAAGCTCTTGACCTTTGATATTCTGGTCATCTCCCGACGGAGCTCGTCCTGGCAGGGATTTATCGATTGGGTAGACGAAAACCGGCGTGAGGAATTTTTCAGCGCACTGGAGATTATCAGACTGGTGGATGCACATCTTTTTGATCGATAAACTTATGCGTTATTTATTATCATTAAGCCATGATCCCCAAATGCCGGACGGCATTTGGGGATCATTTTATATATGCCGAAGACGTATTGGAGATATTTTGGCCCCGATGCTTTTCTGCAGAGACGGGCAAATACGGCAAAGTCCGGTGCTGCTGGCACAATAAAGAGAAAAAGGTCCCGACCATAATTGGACGGGACCTTTTCCTGATAGGAGTAAAAAGTGTGTTGTATAATTTATTTGCCGTACTTGATTGCAGCGTGAGCGGCAGCAAGTCTGGCAATGGGAAGGCGGAAAGGTGAGCAGGAGACATAGTTCAGACCGATCTTATGGCAGAACTCCACGGAAGCGGGGTCGCCGCCATGCTCGCCGCAGACACCCATCTTGATGTCGGGGCGTGTTTTACGGCCAAGCTCAGCCGCAATACCGATGAGCTTGCCGACGCCGATTTGATCGAGCTTTTCAAACGGATCGTTCTCAAAGATCTGGCGGTCATAGTAAGCGGGGAGCAGACGCATGGTGTCGTCACGGCTGAAACCGTAGGTCATCTGGGTCAGATCGTTGGTACCAAAGCTGAAGAATTCGGCTTCCTTGGCGATCTCATCAGCGGTGAGAGCGGCGCGGGGAATCTCAATCATGGTACCGATATGGTACTGAAGCTCTACGCCGGAATCGGCGATAATCTTGTCTGCCGTGGTTTTGACGACGCCTTTAACAAACTTGAATTCCTTGGCATCGCAGGTGAGGGGAATCATGATCTCGGGAATGATATTGACACCGGTCTCCTCCTTGACGTTCAGAGCGGCCTCGACAATGGCGCGGGCCTGCATCTCGGCAATCTCCGGATAGGTGACGGCAAGACGGCAGCCGCGGTGGCCCATCATCGGATTAACTTCGTGGAGACTCTTGACAACCTTCTTTAAGTGTTTAAAGGTGACGCCCATAGTCTCGGCCAGTTCGGCGATATCGTCGTCGGCTGTAGGCAGGAACTCGTGGAGAGGGGGATCGAGAAGACGAATGGTTACAGGGCGCTCGCCCATGACTTTGAAGATACCCTCAAAGTCGCTGCGCTGCATGGGAAGCAGCTTATCAAGAGCAACGCGGCGCTGCTCCTCGGTCTCGGAGATGATCATCTCGCGAACAGCGGGGATACGATCGGCGTTGAAGAACATATGCTCGGTACGGGTAAGGCCAATACCCTCGGCGCCGAATTTAACAGCGGCAGCTGCGTCGGCCGGGGTGTCGGCATTTGTGCGGACCTTCAGCTTGCGGATAGAATCGGCCCAACCCATGATCGTGGCAAAGTCGCCGGAGACGGTCGCGTCAACGGTGGGGATACTGCCAATATAGACATTACCTGTCGTTCCATCGAGAGACATAAACTCGCCCTCGCTGATGCGCTGTCCCTCAACAGTGAGGTATTTCTTCTCCTCATTGATGCGGATGGCGGAGCATCCTGCAACACAGCAGGTTCCCATACCGCGGGCAACAACAGCAGCGTGGGAGGTACGTCCGCCGGTGGCGGTCAGAATGCCCTGGGCGGCAGCCATGCCTTCGATGTCCTCAGGGCTTGTCTCACTGCGGACAAGGAGGACGGGGCCGTTTTTCGCAGCTTCCTTTGTGTCTTCGGCGGTGAAGTATATCGCGCCGCAGGCGGCTCCGGGTGAAGCGGCAAGACCGGTGGCAACAGGCTTTGCAGCCTTAAGTGCGTTTTTCTCAAATTGAGGATGGAGGAGGCTGTCGAGCTGCTTCGGCTCGATCTTCAGCAGAGCCTCTTCCTTAGTGACCATACCCTCGGCCACAAGGTCGACGGCAATCTTAAGAGCGGCGGGTGCGGTGCGCTTACCGTTACGCGTTTGAAGCATGTAGAGCTTGCCGCGCTCAATGGTAAACTCCATATCCTGCATATCGCGGTAATGGTTCTCAAGCTTGGTCGCGATGGCAACGAACTCGTCGTAGACGGCGCGGTTCGTATCCTTGAGCTGATCGATGGTCTGGGGGGTACGGATACCGGCAACGACATCCTCGCCCTGTGCATTCATAAGGAATTCGCCGTAGAGCTTCTTCTCACCGGTTGCGGGATCGCGGGTGAAAGCGACACCGGTACCGGAATCGTCGCCCATATTGCCGAACGCCATCATCTGGACGTTAACGGCAGTACCCCACCAGCTGGGGATGTCGTTCATGCGGCGGTAAACAATTGCGCGGGGATTGTTCCAGCTGCGGAAAACAGCGGTGATGGCGGCCATCATCTGGATCTTGGGGTCGGTGGGGAATTCGGTTCCCATCTTTTCAAGGTAGAAAGCCTTAAATTTTCCGACAAGCTCCTTCATGTCTTCAGTGGTGAGCTGGGCATCATACTGAACGCCGCGGCGCTCTTTAACCTCATCGATAAAGCCTTCAAAGCTGCTCTTTGGGAGCTCCATGACGACATCGGAAAACATCTGAATGAAACGGCGGTAGCTGTCATATACGAAACGGGGGTTGCCGGTCAGTTCACACATGCCCTCGGCAACTTCGTCGTTCAGGCCAAGGTTTAAGATGGTGTCCATCATGCCGGGCATAGATGCGCGCGCACCGGAACGTACGGAGACGAGAAGCGGATTTTTCTTATCACCAAACTTTTTGCCACAGATTTTCTCCATCTTGGCGAGATATGCAAAGATCTCTTCCTCAATTTCGGGAGCGATGGTCTTGCTGTCCTCATAGTAGCGGGTACAAGCCTCAGTGCTGACGGTGAAGCCTTGGGGTACGGGCATGCCAAGATTGGTCATCTCGGCAAGGTTTGCGCCCTTGCCTCCCAACAGTTCACGCTGGCTTCCATTTCCCTCTGAGAACAGGTACACATACTTTTTACTCATTTACTTCTTCCTTTCCTGACCCATTTCGGTCAACTCTATAATGTATTTTTATCGAAGCGTTTATAGTTAGGCTGCGATATAAAAGCATATAGTCAGGGTTTTAACATACTTGCTACAAACGTCGGGTACGTTTCTCACCAGACGAAATTATAGCATAAAAATTGTGTAATTTCAATACATTGCATTGAGTTTAATATAAAAATTTTACAAAAAAATTTAAATTCATTTGTTAAGAAAATAGCAATTTTTTCAAGACGATTCCTTAAGTTTTTATATGCCGTCGCCATGGTGCTATAAAGAAATCTGATGGCCATTCAGACAAATATACGTCTGGCTTTGTTGATAAACGATAAAAGCATCAATGGCCTGAAATAGCGGTTGTGCAATATGACGGCCATCGGAAAATGATGGAAAATCAGGTTATAACCGCAATAGAATGTGTAAAGTAACGGCATTTGCAGGATTAGATAAACAAAACTTGCAAAAATAAACCGCCATGCGGTATTGTAGCCGTTTTATCGGCATTTCAGCCCTCAATGACCAAGAAAAAAACAAAAAGCTTCTGCGGAAAATGTTTCACAGAAGCTTTTATAAATGACATAATCAGATAAATATTGTATTAACTTTTTTAAATGAATCGCGCTGCCCACAGCCGATCTGCCGTTATTTCTGATAGATATGGGAAAGTAAAGGCGTGTCGCGGTTATTCGCTCTTTGTGTTATCGGGAGACTTTGGCTTGCGGTGGTAATAGCGGCGGCGGCCGTCGTTTTTGTTAGATTGTGCGGCACCGTCTGCATCGGGTTTCGGCTGAGGCTTCTTTTCCTGCTGCGGCTTTTTCTGCTGGTGCGGGCGTACAGATTTTTTTTCCTGCGGCAGCTTTGCAGAGGAAACTTCCTGTTCATGTTTATCGGATGCGGCGCTTTTTGGCCTCCGGGGACGGGGCCTGCGCCGTGATCGTCGGGATTTTCCCTCATCCCCTTCACTGCTGCCGTCCGTCATCTTCTTTTCGGGTTCGTCAAGCGGAGCTACAGCCGGTTCAGCCTGGGAAGAGGAGGACGCCGGGACATCGGGCTCCGATTTTTCGGCCTTGGTTTCTTCTTCGGATGGGAGTGTCAGTACCGACGGCAAAGGCTCGCCGGGCTTTGGTCTGCCTCCGGGGACGGTTGCGACTTCACCGACTTCAAACGTTTTGATGGCCTGATCGGCGCCGTCAAGACGAACCTTTATTTTTTGCCGCAGGAGGTTTATCTGAGTAACATTGCCGTATCCTGCCGGGGTCTGAACAAAAGCACCGTTTTTCGGCATATTTTTGACCAACTCTTCATAGGCTTCCTGCTCATAGCGCAGACAGCACATCAGTCTGCCGCAGCTTCCCGAGATTTTTGTCGGGTTCAAAGACATAGACTGGGTTTTTGCCATCTTAGTGGATACGGGAAGAAAATCATCAAGGAACTGGCTGCAGCAGAACGGCCTGCCGCATATGCCAAGGCCGCCGATCATTTTGGCCTCATCGCGCACGCCTATCTGGCGGAGCTCGATGCGGGTGCGGAAAACACCGGCGAGATCTTTGACCAGTTCGCGGAAATCCACTCTCCCCTCGGAGGCAAAGAAAAATATAATTTTATTACCCTCAAAATTGCACTCGACATCCACCAGCTTCATGTCCAGGCCGTGGGCGGCAATTTTTTTCTGGCATATTTCAAAGGCGTCCTTCTCCCGGGACTTGTTGACCCGTGCAACACGCAGATCATCCTCCGTCGCAACCCTGACAACCGGACGCAAAGGCTGTATTATGCGCTCGTCCGTAACCCAATGATTGCTGTAGACGCAGTCGGCAAGCTCGAGCCCTTTTGAGGTTTCGACAACGACCGGGGCATTTTCGGGGATATCGAGTCCGTTCGGGGAGAAGAAATAAAGTTTGCCTCTGTTTTTGAATCGTACGCTTACTACTTCAGTCAAAACTTTTTCCTCATTCCAATTCAATTGTGCATGCGGCAATAAGACCAAGTATTTGCTTAACGCCGACATTGGAGCGAATATATGCGGAACAACGGTCCGTCAGGGTATAAATTTCCATAAGCCTGGCGGCGGATAAACCGGAAATCGTTTCCCTGCCCGCCAGGGCTGCGCCGATCAGAAGGCGGACATTCTGCAAAAAGTCATCCAGCTCTGCCGCCGTTTGCTCTTCCATAGAGAGACACAGCCGCAAAAGGCCGAGCCTGTCACCCTCGGCGGCGAGACGGAGATAGGCCTTTTCCTGCTCCCCAAAATACGGACACGTGTCGTCGGCTGCGGCATAGAGTGCGACGCATCGCGAGCGGATCGTGTCCAGCAGTGCGCCGGGATTTTCCACACAAAGTATGAAGCGGACATATTCCGGCGGTTCCTCCAGCAGCTTTAACAGTGCGTTTTGCGCCTGTAAATTCATATATTCCGCATCGGATATCAAATAGACTTTTTTATCGGCCTCATTCGGAAGAACGGCGGAGTCGGCGCCGAGGTCTCGTATCTGGGCAACATAAATCTCGCGCTTCGGCTTACCCTTGTCGTCTAAAGGCCGGGTGACCGTTATGACGTCCGGATGGATGCCGCTCAGTATTTTCCGGCAATTTTTACAGACGCCGCACGCCGTCTCGCCATTTTCGGAACAGAGCATCAGGGCGGCAAGCTGCCGGCCCAATGTCTCCAGATATTTGCCCGGCGCGATTAAAACGTATGCGTGGGACAGCCTGTCCCGCCTGAGACGGGGAAGGCAAGGTTCAGTTTGTGTGCTTGGCATGACATGCGTCACAGTCGCAGCTGCAGCCGACAATGGGCTCCGGATCGATGCCCTGACGCTTATAGTAGTCGGCGAGGGCGGACTTTATGCCCTCTTCGGCGAGAACGGAGCAGTGCAGCTTGGCCGGGGGCAGTCCGTCCAGAGCTTCCGCCACAGCGCTGTTGGTCAGCTGCAGGGCCTCCTGGATGGTCTTGCCCTTGACGAGCTCTGTCGCCATGGAGCTTGTCGCAATGGCGGCGCCGCAGCCGAAAGTCTTGAACTTGATGTCTTCAATGACGTCGTCTTTGATCTTCATATATATTTTCATAATATCGCCGCACTTGGGGTTGCCGACCTGACCGACAGCGTTGGCGTCGGGAATCTCACCCACATTACGGGGATTGGAAAAATGGTCCATTACTTTATCGGAATACATAGGTTTCTCCTTCTTTCTATCATTACGGACATGGTCCGGTCGTTTACTTCAAAGATTTTTCTTTTTCCTCCCACAGGGGAGACATGGCGCGCAGCCGGGTTATGATTTTGGGGAACTCCTCAAGGATGTAGTCCACATCCTCCTCCGTGTTGCGCTCGTTGAGACTGAGGCGTACGCTGCCGTGTGCAACTTCATGGGACAAACCGATCGCCATCAGAACATGGGACGGATCGAGCGAGCCGCTGGAGCAGGCGGAGCCGGAGCTTGCACATATCCCGACACGATCGAGGCTGAGGATCATAGACTCGCCCTCAACGCACTCGAACACAAATGAGGCGGTGCCCGGCAGACGGTTTACGGGGTCTCCGGTCAGACGGGAGAAGGGAATTTTCAAAAGCCCTTCGATGAGCCTGTCTCTCATGGCGGTTATTTTTGCCATGTTTGCGTCCATATTGGCGACGGATTCCTTCAGAGCGGCGGCCATCCCGACGATTCCGGCGACGTTCTCTGTTCCGCTGCGGCGGGACCGCTCCTGTCCGCCTCCGGTAATGAAGGGCGGAAGCTTGATCCCCTTACGGACATAGAGGCAGCCGACGCCCTTAGGGCCGCGGAATTTATGGGCGGAGAGGGAGAGAAAATCAACGCCCGTATCCTCAACGCTGAAGGGAATATGGCCGATCGCCTGCACCGCGTCGGTGTGAAAGTAGACGCCCTTTTCATGGGCTATGGCACACAGTTCCTTAATCGGAAGGATGGTGCCGATCTCATTGTTGGCCGCCATGATGCTGACAAGGGCGGTATCCTCGCGGATTGCATTGCGCAGGTCGTCGGGGTTCACATGTCCGTAGCCGTCGACGGGCAGATAGGTCGCCTCAACGCCCTCAAATTTTCCGAGCTGGTCCAGCGTATGGCTGATGGCGTGGTGCTCGATGGCGGTGGTTATGATGTGCTTGCCCCGACATCTGGGCATTTTGAGCACGGACCTGAGGACCCAGTTATCGGATTCCGTACCGCAGCTGGTAAAATATATTTCCTCTGGCTTTGCACCAAGGCATTCGGCAATATCGGCTCTCGCGTTATCGATGGCCGTCTTTGCCTCCCTGCCGTAGCTGTAAACTCCGGAAGGGTTTCCAAGTGCGTCGCTCAGATATGGAAGCATGGCGTCAAGCGCGGTTTTGGATACCGCAGTCGTCGCCGCATTGTCTGTATATACTCTTCTCATAATTAAGACTCCTTTGATTAAGACTCCTTAAAATTGCGATATTTCCCGGCAAGCCGCCGGACGGATGCTGCCGGTTGGATATTAAATTATACCACAACAAAGAATTGAATTACAACAATATTTACATAATATTTGTTTTATCGTGTCTTATAAGCAATTATAGACCTTCATTGAACAATCTTCTACTTGAAGATTGTTAAAAAAAGTGGTATACTTTCAATCGATATAAATAATTATGAGTGTTGCTGGTAAAGCTTAACGTTATTAATTTTATTTATAGCAATTATCTTCTTGGGAAGGAAATATGAGCAATGAAACGTGTCAATATTTCGAACAACGTAATTCGCCGGATGCCACGCTATCTCCGCAAATTGGATGACCTTGCCTATCATGGAATAGATCGCATCTCGTCCGGAGAACTTGGAAAGCAGCTTGGACTTACGCCATCTCAGATTCGACAGGATTTTAGTTGTTTTGGTGAGTTTGGCCAGCAGGGATACGGGTATAATGTTGATAGCCTGAGAGAAGAGATTTCCTCAATTTTGGGAATGAAATGCGGATTTCGAGTCATCCTCGTCGGCGTCGGCAACCTGGGACATGCTCTGGTCAATAACTTCGGGTTTGATTCCCATGGTTTTAATCTCAAAGCGGCATTTGACGTTGACCCGGAAATTGTCGGCAAGGAACTGGGGGGCGTACATGTTTTTCACTCCTCGGAGCTTATGGATTATCTGAGCCGTAATCATATCGACATTGCGGTGCTTTCCGTCCCCCGCCGGCTGGCGAACAACATCGCAAACACGCTTGTGGACTACGGCATACGTGCGATCTGGAATTTTACGAATATCGAGCTGGACATTAAGGATGAGGGCGTTCTTGTGGAGAATATCCATTTTTCCGACAGCCTGTTGTATCTCAGTTACCACCTTGCGGAGCAAGCTTTGGAAGAATCCGAGAGCTGATGTTCCAGACGGTCTATGAGGAATTAATGTGAAACGCAAAACAGTATTATCAATGATATTGGCAATCGCTCTATTGGCGGGCGTTGGTTATGGATATGCCGCTTCTGCCGGTTCTGCCGGGGATCCGCTGATATCGCTGAGCTTCCTGCAGAGCGATTTTTTGGATAACATCCTGTATCAGGCCAAATCTGAAATTAGTTCAGCACTGGGCGGCGCCTATGATTCCGCCTCCGCGGGCATTGCAGGCGACAGCGGCGACACGGGGAGTTTCAGAGCGGTAGAAATGAAAACTGACGGCGAGATAAGTCTTGGATTTGGCGGCAGCGCCATTGTTCAAAGCGGTGCCGCGAAGCTCAAGGTGGAAAACGGCGAGGTCATAAATATTACCGAGGGCATAGCGGCCGGCAGCGGCACCGTAAAGTTGGGAAACCGCTATTTTGCCGCAGAGGATACCAGCGCGACAATGACGTTCACAGCAGAATCCTCCGTCCTGTTGGACGGGGACGCCACCATTGTCTCCGGCGAACGACTCAACAATGTGTTTACCGATATTTTCCCGAAGGACTGGTTTTATGCCGATGTTATGAGCGCTGTGGATATGGGGCTTATCAACGGAATGACGGAGACGACTTTTGTCCCGAACGGCAATATCACCAAGGCGCAGGTCATTAAGCTTGCCGCCTGCACGTACCAAAAGTATCATGACGGCAAGGTAACGCTGGCGAACGGAAGCCCATGGTATCAGCCATATTCCGATTATGCGCGTGAAAACGGCATTATATCCGCCGAGCCGGAGGATTATAATTCCGCCGCTTCACGCAGCTATTATATTGCCGTCATGTATCGCGCGATGCCCGAGCAGGAATACGATGAGATCAATACCGTTTCCGATGATGCCGTTCCCGACGTGAAGCAGGGGGATGCGTATTACGATGAGATCTATACTTTTTACCGCGCCGGTATTGTCACGGGAAGCGATGAGAAGGGAACCTTCAACCCGGCATCGGCGGTAAGGCGCAGTGAGGTTGCAACGTTGGTTGCCAGAATGTTTGATCCGGACGTCAGAAAAACGGTAAATTTAGGATAAACCACCTGCTATGATCGCAAAAATTCGCAGCAGGACAGCAAATAACAAGAGGACTTAAATCTGTTTTTCCGGTGACGTATGTCGCCGTGAAAACACCCCGATTCGCCGCCAAAGCGGCGAAACCGGGGCATTAACGAGGGGTAGGGGGGATACCTCTCATAAAGCGTGCCGAAGCATCGGTACGCGCAGCGGCCGGGATTGCCGGCCGCTTGTTATTGGAGGGACAAATATGTCAGATACGATTGCGGCTATTGCCACGGGAGACAGGCTCACTGCCATTGGAATCATCCGCCTCAGCGGCGACGACTCTGTTCTTGTCATGGACAGGGTGTTTTTTCCCGTCTCCGGTAGAAAGATAAGCGACTATCCCGACAGGAGCCTTGTTTTTGGTGAATTGCGCGATGAGGCGGGGCAGGTGCTCGATATCTGTCTCGGCACGATAAGCCGTGCGCCGAACAGCTACACGGGTGAGAATACGGCGGAACTACAGATGCACGGTTCTCCAATGGTGCTTGGAGAGACGTTGGGCCTGCTTTTTCGCACCGGGGCAAGGCAGGCGCTGGCGGGCGAATTCACAAAGCGTGCCTTTTTAAACGGGCGCATGGACCTGACACAGGCGGAGGCGGTTATCGACCTCATCCATGCCGAAACCCCTGAGGCGGCAAAAATTGCCGCCGGCCAGCTGGGCGGAGCGATTTATCGCAAGGCGGAAGCCGTATATTCCATACTGACGGACATTATGAGCCACTTCCACGCCGTGCTCGACTATCCCGATGAAGAGATCGATGCTTTTGAACTGGAAAACTATGAGGCGTCGCTCAAGGATGCGGAAAAGACGCTCGCCGGAATGCTGAAAAGCTTCGACCACGGCAGAATCGTGCGCGAGGGTATCGCCGCGGCAATCGTCGGTAAGCCCAATGTCGGGAAATCTTCCATATTGAACGCTCTGCTTGGCTATGACCGCGCAATCGTGACGGCTGTCCCCGGGACAACCCGCGATACGATCGAGGAGAAGCTGCGCCTGGGCCATGTTTTGCTCCGGCTTATCGACACTGCCGGAATACGCAAGACGGATGATGTGGTCGAAAACATCGGCGTTGAGCGCAGCCTGCGTGCCATTGAAGAGGCTGAGCTTGTCATTGCGGTATTTGATGCCTCCGAACCGCTCGGCGCGGAGGACGAAAAGGTTATGCGTGCGGCGGTGAAAAAGCAAAACAGTATCGCGCTGATCAATAAGACAGATCTGCCTGAGAAGCTATCCGAGGACAACATAATCAATCATTTTTCGCATGTTCTGCACATTTCTGCAGCTTCCGGAGAGGGATTCGATGCCCTTACGGAGCTTGTCTGCACCATGTTCCCGAAGTCGGAGGGAAAAGCAATGGGAGAGACGCTCACTAATGAGCGGCAGGCGGATGCCGTACGGCGCGCACTGGAGTCGCTCACGGCCGGGCGCGAGGCGATGCAGTCCGGAATAACGCCGGATGCCGTGCTGACCGAGGTTGAAAATGCGATGTCCGCTCTCGGAGAACTCACCGGGCGTACGGTTCGCGAAGACATCACGGCGCGAATTTTTGAACGGTTTTGTGTCGGAAAATAAGAGAGCCGGGGGATATTCACAGAAAGTTCAGAAATCGTTCAAGTGCCGTTCAGACAAGAAGGTAAAAAATAGGGTATATTTTATTCGGATAAAGAAATCAGCCCACCGGGAAGTAAAACCTCCCCCAAAATGCTTCCCCTTTAAGGAGATATTTCCTGGTACTCCCCCTTCCTGGTGATCTCTGGGTGTGATTTCGGGCCGCGATCCACGACCGCTCGGTTGCCGCTGAGCGGTCGATTTTTTATCTGGAATGGTCTGCCATAAATTAAATTTATCACATTTATGTAAAAACAGTTGCAAAGACATGCCAAAGCGGCTATAATTGCTCTGTGTAAAACCCCAGTAAAAATAAAGCTAAGGACTGGTTAAAATGGGTAATTGCAACGAAAAACTTAATTTTACTATGCTCTGTGACTTTTATGAGCTGACCATGGGGAATGGTTATTTCAATTACGGCTACAAGGACAGAATCACGTATTTTGATTTATTTTACCGCCGTGTGCCGGACGATGGGGGCTATGCCATCGCTGCCGGTTTGGAGCAGGTTATCGATTATATCCAAAACCTGCATTTCGGCCCCGAAGATATTGCGTATTTGCGCGGAAGAAAAATGTTCAGTGAAGAATTTCTGGAATATTTGACAAATTTTAAGTTTACCGGCGACATCTACGCTGTTCCAGAGGGAACGCCTGTATTTCCACGGGAGCCTATTTTAACGGTCCGTGCCCCGGCTATTGAGGCACAGCTGCTTGAAACCTTTCTCCTGCTTACGATAAATCACCAGAGTCTGATCGCCACCAAGGCCAGCCGCATCGTCAGTGCCGCGCAGGGCAGGGCGGTGCTCGAGTTCGGGTCACGCCGTGCGCAGGGAGCCGACGGCGCGATGCTGGGCGCGAGGGCGGCTTACATCGGCGGCTGCGCGGGGACGGCCTGTACTATTTCCGACCAGCTCTATGGCGTATGCGCCGGGGGTACCATGGCGCACTCCTGGGTGCAGATGTTTGAAAGCCAGTATGAAGCCTTTAAGACTTACTGTGAGATATACCCCGACAATGCGACCCTTTTAGTAGATACTTATAATACGCTCAAGTCCGGCATACCGGATGCGATCCGTGTTTTCAATGAAGTGCTGAGACCGCGCGGGATCACAAAATGCGGTATTCGATTGGATTCCGGCGACATGGCGTATCTGACCCGCAAGGCGAGAAAGATGCTTGACGATGCGGGATGGCCTGAGTGCAAAATTTTTGTTTCCAATTCTCTCGATGAATACCTCATCCGCGACCTACTGCTTCAGGGTGCGGTAATCGACACCTTCGGCGTCGGCGAACGCCTTATCACCGCGAGGAGCGAACCTGTTTTCGGAGGGGTCTACAAGCTGGTTGCCGTCGAGGAGGAAGGCGGCGAGATCGTCCCCAGAATCAAGGTCAGCGAAAATGTCGGCAAAATTACGACGCCGCATTTCAAAAAAACCTATCGCCTCTACGGCAACGACACGGGCAAAGCCATTGCCGACTATATTTGCCTCCATGACGAGGTCGTCGATGACAGCGATAAACTGGAAATCTTTGACCCCGATGCGATCTGGAAGCGTAAACAGGTGTATAACTTTACCGCAAAGGAACTTCAGGTCCCCATATTTGTAAACGGCAAGCTGGTCTATGACAGACCGAGTTTGCCGGCAATTCAGGACTATTGCCAGAAACAGTTGGGTACGCTGTGGGATGAGGTCAAGCGTTTTGATAATCCGCATACCTATTATGTTGATCTCTCACAGAAACTCTGGGATGTCAAATATCGGCTGCTTTCGGAAAAAAGCATATGAATCTGTGGGGTGAGACGTCATGACCACAGAAGAACGCAGGAAGGCAATTGGTGAACTGCTGGCCGGTTCAAGCGTGCCCATAAGCGCGACTACGCTGGCAAGAAAATTTTCCGTCAGCCGTCAGGTGATCGTCAGCGATGTTGCGCTGCTCCGTGCGGGGGGGATGGCAATCTCCGCAACGCCTCGCGGGTATGTGACGACGCAGCACCAGGACGGACTTATCCGCACGGTCGCCTGTGTACACACGCTTGACGATATGCGCAAGGAGCTCTATGCCATCGTTGACAATGGCTGCAGCGCGCTGGATGTGGTCGTTGAACACCCAATATATGGACAGCTTACTGGCGAGCTCCAACTCGCCAGCCGTTATGATGTGGATCGGTTTATGGAAAAGCTTTCTCGCCGGGCTTCGCCGCTTTCGGCGCTGACAGGAGGCATACATCTGCATACGCTCAGATGCCCGGATGAGGCGGCTTATGTGCGCGTTTTGGAAGCCCTCCGCGCAGAGGGTATCTTGCTGGACGAAAAAGCTTGACAAATTTGACATTTTGAACTATTATGCCATACAGGTGTCGCGACACCTGTATGGCATAATTTATTTACAAGGGGAGCGGGGAGAAAATGGAAAAGTTCAAGGTTTTTTTAAAGAGAAAGGACATTGAGATTTCCGCAAAACGCTATGGCGTAGATGCTCTTGGCGCAATGGCGCAGGGACTATTTTGTTCTTTACTTATCGGAACGATACTCAACACGATCGGTACCCAACTGGCTATGCCGGTTTTCAACGAGATCGGCGGATTTGCGACGGCCATCGCCGGCCCGGCGATGGCCGTCGCTATCGGTTATGCGCTGAAATGTCCGCCGCTGGTGCTTTTCTCGCTCATTGCGGTCGGCAACGCGGCAAATAAACTCGGCGGGGCCGGCGGACCGCTTGCCGTTCTGGTTTTAGCCATCATTGCCGCAGAATGTGGTAAGGCGGTATCCAAGGAGACGAAGATCGACATTCTGGTGACGCCGCTGGTGACCATCTTCGTCGGTGTGCTATTGGCCAAGTGGTGGGCGCCCGCCATCGGCGCGGCAGCCAGCCATGTCGGCGATATTATCATGTGGGCGACCGATCTGCAGCCCTTCCTTATGGGAATCCTGGTTTCCGTTCTCGTCGGCGTTGCGCTGACGCTGCCTATTTCCAGCGCGGCAATCTGTGCGGCGCTCAGCCTGCGCGGCCTGGCGGGCGGTGCGGCGGTGGCCGGCTGCTGTGCTCAGATGGTTGGCTTTGCCGTGCTCTCTTTCCGTGAGAACCGCTGGGGAGGACTCATCTCTCAGGGGCTTGGCACATCAATGCTCCAGATGGGCAACATTGTCAAGAATCCTAAAATATGGATTCCCGCCATAGTGACTTCTGCAATCACCGGTCCGATTGCAACTTGCATCTTTGGTTTGCAGATGAATGACCCCGCCTCCGGCGTGGCCTCCGGAATGGGAACCTGCGGGCTCGTCGGGCCGATTGGCGTATATACCGGCTGGGTGAGCGATGTGACAAACGGTGTAAAAGCCGCCGTAACCTCTATGGACTGGATCGGACTGGTCCTCATCTGTTTTGTACTCCCGGCAGTCCTCTGCTGGGCGATTGGGCTTGTCTGCCGCAGAATCGGCTGGATAAGGGAAAACGATCTGAAGCTCGACTGAAAACGATAGCGGATGTGTCGGCTGATCTGGTTTTCCATGAGAGGCCGACTGCCGTTTTGCCCTATCCGGCTCGTCCTTTTCAGGCCACCGATAAAAACAATTTCGATTGGAAAACTGAATAACCTATGCGTTAATAAGAGTTTCCCCCACCCGTTGTGATAACGGATGGGGGAATTTTTATAGGGAAAATTTTAATTCATAGTTCGTATTTGTTGGCGATATTGTATTTTTTGATTTTGCGCCACAGAGTAGTCGTACTGATCCCAAGCGCATTTGCGACGTCTCCGCGGCAGCCGTTATATTTTTCCAAAAGCTCCGCAATAACGGCGGCCTCGGGATCCTTGTAAACAATAGACGGCTGTTCGGTTTTCCGGCGGTGGGTCAGCGGATACATGTGGAAATACATGGTTTCAATAAAATTTTCATCCACCGAGCGGCGGGGAGCGGTCAGGACAATCCTTTCGCAAAAGCTGGACAGCTGTATGCGATTGCCGTTCCAGCCATAGTCCTCTATTTTTTGCATAGCCTTTGTCGTCAGCGTAATAT
This sequence comes from Oscillospiraceae bacterium, assembly GCA_050252415.1. GTDB lineage: Bacteria > Bacillota > Clostridia > Oscillospirales > Oscillospiraceae > Heteroscillospira. The sequence goes on from JBFWKZ010000001.1 coordinate 34,777, forward strand.
AACGTTTATATTTTTCCCCGAACAGTTTGATGAAACGGGAGGCGTGATAACGAATATCCTCCGGCCGGTCGCGCAGCGGAGGAATTTCCAAATGCAGGTTATTCAGCGCGTAGAACAGTTCCTCGCTATACGTTCCATTTTCAACCATGTGAAGGAGCTGGTCCCCACATGAGGCGATAATCCGAATATTTGCCGGTAATGGCCGCTGCCCGCCGCCTCCGAAGATTACATGGTCATTTATGAGGCGCAGTAGCCGGTACTGCGATTCGCGGCTCAAAAATTCGATATCGCTTAGGTAAGCCGTTCCCTTATGGGCTGTGGCAAGCAGACCTTTGGCGCCGTTCGGTTCGGGTGTTCCGAAGAGCAGGGCGGTCTGCTCGCTGGAAGCCATTTGCGCGCAGCCCACCGAGACATATGGTCCTGCCCGCAGCTTGCCCGCATTGTGTATCGACTGAGCGAAAAGCTCCTGCCCATTGCCAGGCTCGCTGTAAATTAAAACCGGCGCGTCCGACTGCGCATAAAGCTGGGCCAGCTCTACGGTTTTGCGGATGCCATGCGAAGGCTCCTCAAACAGGTCGAAAGTGGCCTTGGCGACAAACCCCTGATTATAGAGTTCACGGCGGGCGGCAACGCCCATCTCCTCCAATTGTTTGACCTCTTGGCTGGAGAAAATCGCACCGGTGATTTCGCCCTCGACTAAGATCGGCGACAGACTGGCTACCATGGAAACCCGATTGATGCAGATATATTCGGAATAGATTTCTTTCCCCTCCGCTAAGACCGACTGAAGTGCCGAGCTGTCGAAAGCGTCGGTCAGCGTCTCGATCGACTTTCCGATGACCTCCGAAGCCTGCCAGTCCAACAGATTTTCCGCTACGTGGTTTATAATGACGACTTTTCCTTCGCGATCCAGTTTGATTACCACACCGAAAGAGTTGTCGAGCAGTGTCTTGAGCTCGGCGGTGTTTTCTTTTTCCCGGTCACTGGCATAGGCAACGCGCTGCGCGACAATCAGAGCTTCTCGGACGGAGTCTTCAGTTGCTGTGACAAAGAGACTGGGCACGCCGGCCTCGCGGGCCATCTGGACAGCCAAGTCGCCGCCTATAATGAAATCGACCTGATCTTCAATGGCCTGACATACCCGCTCTTTCAGAGTTTCGACGCCCGTGAGTGAGTTCTTAATGTAATAACTGCGGATCTGAACATCGTATATCTGCTCGAAATAATCCATGTTGCAGAACATATTAGAATAGCCCACCACGGCAATAACCGGATGCTCCTTTTGAAGCATCTGCTTAGCCTTCGTGATCAGTAGGCCCATTTCCTGCCCTGTCATCATCATTTCGACAACCGGAACACTTGTGGTGCGTTTGATATAAGAAGCCTGCAGCCCTCTTGTCACAATGATTTCCGCCCCGTTATTAAGCGCTTCCTGTGCATACTCGACCGCCAAACCGGTTTGTACGCACTTGAGATAAGTAATATTCGTATATTTCATTTCGTCAATAACTTTTTGAACGAGTTCAATCATGTCAAAATTAGGCAATAAACAGGCTATCTTTGTCATAAGGCTTCCTCCGGCAGGTGTGATGTTATGAAACTGAAGATCGTAAGGTACTAAATATTTATTAATTATATGAATAATATACTTGGTTTTCAATCGTCAAAAGTTCTAAAATTGTAATATAAATTGTCACGAAACAGCAAATATTTCTGTATTTGAAATGTTCATTACGTAAAAAATGTTTCATTATTTCCAGATGAAAGAAGGGGCTGTTTGATAGGAGGCTGGCGGTAGTCGGTTTTATTTCAAAACATCAGTATGAAGTTTGCAAATCGACATTTTTTTTTACTCGGCGTACATATGATATTCGGATAAGCCAAAAAAATGAATTACATGAAATGAAGTCGTGTAAAATATAATGCAAATATCGAATGATTGTTGGGAAAATATACTTTGGAATTAATACTTTGGGTCATTTGTCAATTGTAAAATTTTTTGTGCAAAACTATAATAAATTCGAACAAAAGTTCAACCGTCTAAACTTCCGCACAAATGAGATGTAAAGGAGTAAAAAAATGAAAAGAAGTCAAAAATTAGTCGCTCTGTTTCTTGCAGCAATGATGGCGCTTTCGCTCGCCGGATGCGGAGGAACAAGTACCACTTCCGCTTCCACTGCTCCCGAGTCCACCGCCCCGGCAGAATCAGACGCCGCTGCGGAGAGTCCGGAGGCATCTGCCCCGTCAATCGACTATCCCACGAAACCAATCCAGATTATCTGCCCCGTCAAGGCGGGCGGCGACACCGACCGCAACACCCGCGTGTTGGCTACCGCTCTTCAGAAGTATCTTAACACGACTGTTGTGGTCACGAACGTTAACGGCGGTGCAACCGTCATGGGCATGCAGCAATGTCTGGACTCAGATCCCGACGGCTATACGCTGATCGTCAACGGCAGCGACATATTTGTTCCCTATATGATGGGAACCACCGACATCAACATCGACAGCTTTAAAACCATCGGTATTCCCATCATTGACAATTCAACAGTCCTGGCTGTCAATAAAGATTCGGGCATTACCGATCTCAAAGATCTGATTGAAAAATCCCAGGCCGCGCCCGATTCGATCGAATACGGCGGCAAGATCGGAGCGACCAACCAGATTTGCGGCGTTGCGATGAATACGGAGTGGGGTGCCGCGCTGAAGTTTGTTGATGTCGGCAACAATGCGGCCAAAATGACCGCTCTGCTGGCGCAGCAGACCGACGTTATCAATATTTCCTATTCGCTGGCAAATGACTACTTTACGAGCGGAGACTTCATTCCGCTTGTCCTGCTCGGTTCCACCAAAAACGATCTGCTTCCCGATGTTCCGATTGCTTCCGATCTCGGATATAAAAATCTTGATTTCAGCAAGTTCTTCTGGGTCGGCACAAATCCCGATACCCCTGATGAGATCGTCGACATCCTTGCAGACGCGCTTGAAAAGGCCAGCCAAGACCCCGATTTTGTTGCCAACATGGAGTCAAACTATTTGACCCCGACCTTTATTGGCAAGGAAGAGGCGAAAGATTTCTGCAATTCCCTGTATGAAAACACGATGCTGCCCTATAAGGATGAGTTCCTGGCCGCACAATAATTTGAAATCAGCTACTTAACGTTAACGGTTGCCAATACCGGTTTCGACTGGTTTTGGCAGCCGTTTAAAATAATTTAAGGAGTGATCGCGTTGAGCAGCAGGCTCAAAGACTTATATTCCGGCATCTTTTTTCTCATGTTTGCCGTGTTCATTTATGTTGAATCCTATTTTATCAGAGTCTCAAAAGCGGATGCTCTAGGTCCCCAGTTTTTCCCAAGGCTGGTGGCGATTGCCATGGCCTTTCTCGCATTGCTTCAGATCATCCGCTATGTAAAAACCATAAAAACACAGCCAAAGCCGCAGACAGATACCAAAGTAATCCCGTTTTGGAAAAATGCGCCTCTCATATTGACTTTTGTACTACTGGCAGGATATGTCATACTGGTGGATAAATTGGGCTTTATTATTGTAACGGCCATCTATTTATTTTGCCAGATTTTCCTTTTGCTTCCAAAGGGGGCAATCAAGGTAAAGCGCAACCTTATCATTACATCGGGTATTGCCGTCATTGTCCCGGTTTTCATCTATTTCCTGTTCTATAAGGTTTTTATGATTTTCCTGCCCGCGGGAATTTTAGGTTAGGAGGGCGGAATCGTGCAATTAATTAATGGATTTATTACGATATGTCATCCGGGCGTGCTTGCACTTTTGATAGGCGGTACCGTTCTCGGTATTGTGTTTGGCGCCATTCCCGGCCTTTCAGCATTTACCGCGCTTGCCATTATGCTTCCGCTTACGTTTGCCATGGAGCCGGTACACGGAATCTCATTTCTTGTTGCCGTGTATGTCGGCGGCTGTTCCGGCGGCCTCATTTCCGCGACTTTGCTTGGTATTCCGGGAACGCCGTCCTCTATCGCCACCTGCTTTGACGGCTATCCGATGGCACAGAAGGGTCATGCCAAAGTGGCGCTTGGAGCCGGCGTGCTGTTTTCCTTCGTGGGAGGCATGATCAGCGCCATTGCACTGACTTACCTGGGACCGCTGATTGCAAGGGTAGCACTCCGCTTTAGCCCTTATGAGTATTTTGCGGTCATTCTTCTGGCCTTGACCACGGTTTCCTCCCTTTCGGCCGGAAATATTGTCAAAGGTCTGCTCTCATGCCTACTCGGCGTTTCGCTCGCTTTTGTCGGTATTGATCAGATGAGTGCATACACCCGATACACGATGGGATTCAGTCAGCTCGACGCGGGATTTAACCTTGTTCCGCTGCTGATCGGCGTGTTCGCGGTCGCACAGATTATGGAGTCCGCCGACGAGCGAAATTCCAAAGAAGCCACATCATGCGTCGTCATCCCTCAGACGGATAAGGTCAAAGGCTTTGGCGTCTCACCTAAGGAGTTTGTTTATCAGCTTCGAAATGCGATCCCTTCCGCGCTCATTGGCCTTGTCATCGGAATCCTTCCCGGTATTGGCGGAAACGTATCCAATCTGATGGCCTATGCCTTCGTTAAAAAGAACTCCAAGACGCCGGAAAAATTCGGGACCGGATTTCTTGACGGTATTGTTGCCTCTGAGACGGCCAACAACGCGACGATCGGCGGAGCCTTTATTATTCTGCTGACACTTGGTATTCCGGGCGACAATGCGACATCGATGATCTTGGCCGGATTCCAACTGCACGGTATCGCTCCAGGCCCGTTGCTGTTTAATACGAGTGCAGCGCTTGTCTATGCGATTTTTGCCGCCTACATTCTTTCAAACACGATTATGCTGATTACGGAATTCTTTGGCTTGCCGCTCTTTACCAAAGTACTCTGTGTACCGGCGCAGTTTCTCATGCCGATTGTTATCGCGTTTTGCTTTGTCGGGTCATTCTCCGCGAACAACCGTGTTTTTGACATGATGGTTATGGTCTTTTTCGGCTTAGTGGGTTATATCATGAAAAAGTTTGCGTACCCGCTTGCGCCTATGGTGGTTGGATTCATTCTGACACCGCTGTTGGAAGAAAATCTGCGCCGCTCACTGATGCGAACGGACGGCAGCTTTATTCCAATCTTAAAGTCTCCGATTGCGGCGACATTTTTGGTATTGACAGTTGTCGTAATCGTTTTAACCGTGCGCAACGAACTGCGCGATGCAAAAAAGGAGGCAAGAGCATCCGGTATGCCTGAATGAAAGAGGTGTGAAATGACGGATTCAAGAATAAGTTTTTTAAAAAATACAGAAACCGGGGCCATTACCGATGCCATGAACCTCATCGGCGTTGCCGGCTGGATGGAGAATATCTACCCGGCCAATCCCGAGATGAAAATCAGCGGGAAGGCGTTTACCGTACAATTTTCCGTTGTACGCGATCCCGGGCAGGAAACCTACAACATGTTTGAGGTATTCGATCTGTGCGAGCCGGGAGATGTCGTTGTCATATCCGCGCCGAACAAAGGCGCCGTCGTTGGTGAGAATATGATGCATGCGCTGACCAACAAAGGGCTGGCCGGTATGATTTTAGATGGCAGGACGCGCGACTGGGGTGTTATTATGAACGCCGGCATACCGCATTTTTCTTGTGGGCCAGCCATTATGCTGCCGGCCAATTTCAGGATCACGGCGGTGCAGGTGCCTGTTTTGTGCGGCGGCGTGGTTGTTGAGCCCGGCGATTATATTACCGGTGACATCGACGGCGTAATCGCCATTCCCAAATCCAGGATTGACGATGTGATTTACCAGGCTGAAATGGTTGCCGAAGTGGAAAGCGAGCTTGAGCAGGCGCTCAATCAAAAGCTGGAAATGTGCGAGATCGTTTCCGTATCAAAAAAGAAAAAAAGTCCCCGCACTGCAGAAGCGGACAAATAGGAGAGTTAGCATGACGGATATCAAGAGCCGCCTGAAAAACGGCGAAAACATTTTTGGAACGATGATCAACATTGTCGATCATCCGGACATCGTAAAAATCTTTAAATCTTGTGGATTTGATTACTTCATTGTGGACTGCGAGCACGGCTGCATGAGCTATGATAAAGTGTCTGCGCTGGTTGGACTGGCAAAGGAAATGGATATTGCGGCGCTGGTGCGAATCCCAAAAGCGGACCGCGAGTCGATCCTTCGTTATATGGAAATGGGTGCGGACGGCCTGATGCTTCCAAACACGGACACGGCGGATCAGGCGAGAGAGCTGGTGAGATATGCCAAATATGCCCCGATCGGCGAACGCGGTATTTCAATGATGCGCGGCCATAATCGGTATATCCCTGTTGAATCCCCAGTCGACTATATGCGTGAGGCCAATGAAAACACCATTCTTATAGTACAGATTGAATCATCCGTCAGCATCTCAAATATTGAAGAGATACTATCGGTTGAAGGAATTGACATCGCATTTATGGGACCGAGCGATTTGTGTCAAAGTCTCGGCATTTTAGGACATCTGGACAGCCCAATTTATGTAGAAGCGGTTGAAAAGGTGATTGCCGCCAGCCAAAAGCTTGGAAAAGCTTGCGGCACACAGGGAATGAATCCTGAGGCTCTGCAGATATGGGTCGATAAGGGGATGCGTTTTAATCTGTATAGTAACGAGGTTTCGATGCTGATGCGCGAAGGCAAAACAGCGATGAAAATTTTAAAAAAATAATCAAAAAAAATTCAGAAGCCACGCAGGAAAAATCTGTGTGACTTTTAGAATAAAATCCAAAGAGGCTTCAGCAAAGAAAGTGATTTTTATAAAAAACTGCGGCGGAACGCTTGGCGATCCGCCGTCATTTTATGCGCTGTCAAGTATGGACTGGACAGGAAGAAGACAGGTTCGATTATAACGTGGAATGTTGTTAAGGCATTTTTCATCGCGGGTGACGTAAAAAGTACTGGAATCCGAACCCAATGTCGCCAAGAATCCAAGATTTCGGATCACAGAAGCGCTGTCCTGCGGTACGGCGCCAGATGGATAGGTAAACGTGTTTGGCACGATGCCGAGCTCATCCCGGAAGCGGTTTTGCATCTTTGTGACGTCGGTATAAAGCCATGTACGATAGGCCACAAGTTTTTCCCCGACATAATGGCCTGTGCCGATATAATTTTTTTTAAAATATTGCAAATCATAAGTGTAGTTTTGCAGCTCGATGACGCCGCTTTTTTGCATTTCACGAAGCTGATCCCATGTGCAGCGGGCATAATTTTCGTTTGTATCCGGCTTGACGGTATACTTATCGGTCTCGGCGCCGACGACGGAAAAGACAGCCCGCAGATCATACGCCCTGAGAATGGGATAGGCATAGAGATAATTGTTGTAATACCCGCCGTCGATTGTGACCATGACCGGCTGTTCCGGCAGCGGGGTTCCGTACTTCACATAGGCTATAATATCCGCCATAACGACCGTGTGATAACCGGAATCCCTGAGATACGCCATGTCATGGCGGAAGCTTTCGGTCGTTATCACATCGTCACCGGATTTTTCAGGGTCGCTGATAATGGCGTGATACACGAATACCGGTAGCTTGATGCGCTCGGCATCATTAACGCCCGGAGACATCCGCGCGGCAACCGCACCGAGAGAGGCCATCGCAGACACGACGGCGATAAGCGTAATCACAATTTTGAATTTAAAAAGCTTTCGTTCAAACCGCGCTCTCTTATCCCACACGAATATCATCTCCTCCATAGCAGTATACGTCGTTCCGAGCGCTATAACAGCGTTAATAACAGGCAGGAGCGGGAGATATTTAAAATATAAAAAGTTCCAATTTAATTAAAGATGTGGTATAATAGCCGCAAAGCGGCTATTATACCCGGCATGCCGGACGGTTCCGCCTTTGGCGGGAGTCCGGCTGCCATTTCTGTCGCGACCGCCTCGCCCCTTGTGGGGCAACCGGCGGCGATGACAATTATACCATGAATTCGAAAAATTCATGGTATAATAACCGCAAAGCGGCTATTATACCCGGCATGCCGGACGGTTCCCTTTGGCGGGAGTCCGGCTGCCATTTCTGTCGCGACCGCCTCGCCCCTTGTGGGGCAACCGGCGGCGATGACAATTATACCATGAATTCGAAAAATTCATGGTATAATAACCGCAAAGCGGCTATTATACCCGGCATGCCGGACGGTTCCGCTTCGCTCTGCTACGGAACGCACCGGCGGCGAGTGTGCACGCCCCCGGAAGTGACAGATTTGAATTTATTTCCGCCGTGCTCGGCGAAAATTTAAGCGAGGCTTCTCATAGTCGCATAGTTTTGACAGGCTGAGATACCACAAAGCTTATCGCTTTGTGGTATCTTGATATCCTAGCGTTATACGATGAGAGACGGGCGGCTGCGGCTGCATATGAGGAGGATTTAGGGAACATATGTCGGATTTTCACGTCAAAAGTGAATATAGCCCCTCCGGCGATCAGCCGGAGGCGATTGAGGCGCTTGTCAAGGGTGTGGAAAATGGCATTGAGGAACAGGTGCTCCTTGGTGTCACCGGTTCCGGAAAGACCTATACCATGGCGAAGGTCATTGAGCGGCTTGGAAGACCCGCGCTGATCCTTGCGCATAACAAGACGCTTGCCGCCCAGCTCTGCTCCGAGTTCCGCGAATTTTTTCCCGATAATGCCGTTGAGTATTTCGTCTCCTACTACGACTATTATCAGCCGGAGGCATATATTCCGCATACGGACACCTTTATCGAAAAAGACAGCAGCATCAATGATGAGATCGAGCGCCTGCGCCACTCTGCGACCGCCAGTCTCTTCGAGCGGCGGGACGTTATCGTCGTGGCTTCCGTCTCCTGCATATACGGACTGGGCGACCCCATCGATTATGCCAACATGGTCATCTCTGTCCGTCCGGGACAGCGCAGAGACCGGGACGAGCTCATGCGAAAGCTTATCGACATCCGCTATGAGCGAAACGATATCGCCTTCGAGCGGAATATGTTCCGGGTTCGCGGCGACACGGTGGAAATATTTCCGGCATATGCGACCGACAAGGCGATCCGTATTGAGTTTTTCGGTGATGAGGTGGACAGAATAAGTGAGATAAATGTTGTCACCGGAACGGCACAGCGCTCGCTGCAGCATGTGGCGATCTACCCTGCCAGCCACTATGTCACGACCAAGGAAAAGATGGAGGCCGCAATCCACGAAATCCGTGCCGAGTGCGATGAGCGGGTAAAGTTTTTTGAGGATAATGGCAAGCTTTTGGAGGCCCAGAGAATAAAGCAGCGCACAATGTATGATATTGAGATGATGCAGGAGCTCGGCTATTGCTCCGGCATTGAGAATTATTCCCGCATTATAAGCGGGAGAGCGCCCGGCTCGCCGCCCATGACGCTGCTCGACTATTTTCCGAAGGATTTCATCCTGTTTGTGGATGAGAGCCACGTCACCCTGCCGCAGGTGCGCGCCATGTATGCCGGCGACAGGGCGAGGAAAGAGACCCTGGTCGAATACGGCTTTCGGCTGCCCTCGGCTTTTGATAACCGGCCGCTTAAATTTGATGAGTTCAACGCGCACATCAATCAGGCCGTCTATGTCTCCGCCACACCCGGCGATTATGAGCGCGAACGTGCGGGACAGATTGCCGAGCAGATCATCCGCCCGACGGGACTGCTGGACCCCGTTATCGTTGTCCGGCCGGTCGAGGGCCAAATCGACGACCTCATCGGAGAGATCACAAAGCGCGTGGAGAAAAGCGAGCGCACGCTCGTGACGACCCTGACGAAGAAAATGGCGGAGGACCTGACCAATTACCTCACCGGCGCGGGCGTCCGATGCCGGTATATGCACCACGACATCGGGACTATCGAGCGCATGGAGATCATCCGCTCGCTGAGGCTTGGCGAATTCGACGTGCTGGTCGGCATCAATCTCCTGCGCGAGGGGCTGGATTTACCGGAGGTCAGCCTTGTCGCGATACTCGATGCGGACAAGGAGGGTTTCCTGCGCAGTGAGACGAGCCTTATCCAGACCATAGGCAGGGCCGCGCGCAATGCGGACGGCACAGTGATCATGTATGCCGACATCGAGACCCGATCGATGAAGGCGGCGATCGATGAGACAAACCGGCGCCGTGCAAAGCAGATGGCGTATAACGAGAAAAACGGCATCACGCCAAAGACGATCATCAAGAGCGTCCGGGACATTATAGAGATATCCGGCAGTGTTGACAATGCACCTCGAAAAGACGGAATCACCATGACGGCGCGTGAACGCAGAGAAGAGATCGCCAAACTGGAGAAAGAGATGAAGAAGGCGTCTCAGATGCTCGAGTTCGAGTATGCCGCCATACTGCGCGACAGAATTATAAAACTCCGCGGAGAGAGCTGAAAAAGGTCGAAATTTCGCGTATTCGCATTGACAGGGCAATGTGACTGTTATATTCTAAAAGGTACACTGCCACTTGGATTGGAGTCAGCTATGGATAAGCATTTGGGGGTATATATCCATATACCCTTTTGTGCCAGCAAGTGCCGCTACTGTGATTTCTACTCACAGCCCGGCACCGGCGGAATCATGAACAAATACCTTCGCGCGCTGAATCAGCATATTGCCGAGTCATCGGCCATGATGGCGCCGTATTATATCGATACCTTATATTTTGGCGGAGGAACGCCCAGCTACTTCGGCGCAAGACGGATCTGCGAGGTGCTCAATACCGTCAAGCGTTCGGCCAAGCTTTTGAAAAGTGCGGAGATAACGGTTGAGGTGAACCCCGACAGCATTACAAAGCACGATTTGGTCCGACTGAAAAACGAGGGCGTTAACCGCCTGTCTATCGGCGTACAGTCGGCAAATGACGATATTTTGAAGCTTATCGGACGCCGCCACAACTTCAAGCAGGCGGTAAAGGCCTTCAAAAATGCGAGAGACGTCGGCTTTGCCGACATCAGTATCGACCTCATCTACGGCCTGCCGAGCCAGAGCCGAAACGATTGGGCGGACACGCTGTCCCGTGCAATGGCGCTCAGGCCGGACCATATCTCCTGCTATGGGCTGAAGCTTGAGGAGGGGACACCGATGTGGAACGACCGCGAATCGGCCATAATGCCGACGGACGACGATCAGGCGGACATGTATCTGTATGCCGTTGAGACTCTTGAGCGATACGGCTATAACCAGTATGAGATTTCAAACTTCTGCTTTGAAGGCCATGAGTCCCGCCACAATCTCAAATACTGGCGTTTGGAGGACTATGCGGGTTTCGGTCCCGCAGCGCACTCCTGCATCGATGGGCTGCGGTATAGCTATGTGCGCGATTTGAAGCGGTATATCGACGGCGTCTTGGGGCATGAGAGCATTCTCGACGAATATGAGAAGATCGATCGGCTGGACAGGGCCGCCGAGTATATCATGCTTGGTATGCGCACGGCCCTTGGTATAAGTGCGGAGGAATATCATAAGGTTTATCGCAGCAATTTTGCCCCGTTGGAAAAAATGCTGCGCGAAATGGAAAAGCGCGGCTGGGCACAATGTGACAACGGGCACTGGCGGTTTACCCCGCAGGGCTTTTTGATCTCCAATACGCTTATAAACATATTGCTTGATGCTCAGGCGGAATATAAGCTGAGCGGTAATCCCTGGGTACGCGATGAGGTTAACCAGACTAGAAATTAAAAGGTGTGAGCATGATTAAATCAAATCAAAAAGGCGGCCACTCGGCCGCTCCACATAAAAAAAGCGATAGCGACAAAAAAACAGTGAAACGCGCAAGGGGCTATGATATGCCCCAGATTCCAAAAAGGAAGAAAAAAAATCCGGTTGGCATCATCATCGCAGCGGCGATCGTTGCCGCAATATTTTTAGTTGCGGCAATGACCGCAATGTACGTAAACGGGCTCCAGACGATTTATCCGAACGTCAGCTTCGCCGGCGTGGATGTCGGCGGCATGTCGATATCCGAGGCGGGCGATGCGCTGGAGGCGGCGGGCTATGGTTTCGGCGATGAGAGCGTATCCGTTGCACTCCCGCTGAATGAAACGCTTGTCATCCCGATAACTGAGGCTTTTAAATCCGCAACGCCGATCGAAGCGGCGGCGGAACTCTATGCCTATGGCAGAGATGGGAATCCCCTGCAAAACCTCATTGCGTACTTAAGATGTTTAACAGACGGCTATTCTCCCACACCCGGCAGTATTATGAGCATTGACGAGGATTATGTTAAACAGATGGTGACGGATGAGGTCCAGACTGTCAATGCCGAGCTTATGGCTTCCGGACTGACCATTGGCGAGACAGAAATAACCGTTGTCAAGGGGGCAAAGTCTATCATTGTGGATGGCAATGCCGTCTATACCCTTGTGATGAATGCCCTCCAGAGCGGCAGTTACGGTGCTGTGAGCTATACGCCGCAGAGTACCGGGGAAGAAGATGTCGATCTCCAAAGTGTCTACGACACGGTGTATAAAGAGGCTAAGAATGCGGAATATGACCCCGAGACCGAGTCCGCGACGCAGCATGTCACGGGCGTGAGTTTCGATCTTGACGCGGCAAAGGCCATGTGGGACAGCGCCTCACTGGGGGACACCGTTGTCATACCGCTCATTATAACGGAACCGGAAATCACCACGGATTACCTGAACAGCCGGCTGTTTTCCGATGTGCTCGCAGAAAAGACCACGAGCCTTTACGGCAGCAGCGCCGCGAGAATCAACAATGTCACTAAGGCGTGCCAGTCGATCGATGGGATTGTTCTGAATCCGGGCGACGAATTTTCATATAACACGGCGCTTGGCAAGCGTACCGAAGAGGCGGGATACCAGTCGGCAGGCGCCTATTCCGGCGGTGAGGTCGTGTCCGAACTGGGCGGCGGTATCTGCCAGGTTTCGTCCACGCTCTATTACTGCACGCTGTATTCAAATCTTAAGATCACTGCCCGCACCTGCCACTATTTTCCGGTCGCTTATCTCCCGGCGGGGCTGGACGCGACGGTGAGCTGGGGAGGACCGGAGTTTAAATTTGTCAACGACCGGGACTATCCGATAAAGATTTCCGCTTCGGTTGAGGGCAACAGCTGTCATGTCCAGATAATCGGTACGGATGTCGATGGCAGCTATGTTGAAATTACTACCGAGTCGTGGCTTAATAATGACGGCAGTACGGGCGTGAACTCCTATCGCTGGCTCTACGACAAGGACGGCAATCTACTGAGCAAGACGAAGGAGTCCAGCAGCAAATACCATGTTCACAAGGACGAGCAGGAGAGTCCCGAGCCCAGCGAGTCCCCGGTTGTGACGGAGTCCCCGGTTGTGACGGAGTCCCCGGTTGTGACGGAGTCCCCGGTTGTGACGGAGTCCCCGGCTGTGACGGAGTCCCCGGTTGTGACGGAGTCCCCGGTTGTGACGGAGTCCCCGGTTGTGACGGAGTCTCCGGACGCGACGGAGTCTCCGGACGCGGCGGAGTCCCCGGACGCGGCGGAGTCTCCGGACGCGACGGAGTCTCCGGACGTGACGGAGCCAGTTTGATATTACAGCAGAAGCGGCTAAGATTATGTATGAAATCCAATACCAGGAGGAAGATAAATGAGCAAGAAATATTACATCACAACGCCTATTTACTATCCATCGGATAAGCTGCACATAGGTCATACCTACTGCACCGTGGCAACCGATGCGATGGCGAGATATAAGCGCCTTCAGGGCTATGATGTCATGTTTTTAACCGGCACCGACGAACACGGTCAGAAGATTGAGGACAAGGCAAGGGAAGCGGGAGTTACGCCTCAGCAATTTGTCGATAACATTGTAGCCGGTAAGGGCGGCATACTTGACCTCTGGAAGCTCATGAATATCTCCAACGACCGTTTTATCCGTACGACGGACGACTATCATGTCAAGTCGATTCAAAAGATATTTCGGAAGATGTATGAAAAAGGCGATATCTATAAGGGAAAATATGTCGGTAAATACTGTAAACCCTGCGAATCGTTTTGGACGGAGAGCCAACTCGTTGACGGCAAGTGTCCCGACTGCGGCCGCGAGGTATATGACGCGGAGGAGGAGGCCTATTTTTTCTGCCTCTCAAAATATGCCGACAGAGTTCAGGATCTCCTGGAGAACACCGACTTTTTGGAGCCGCGCAGCCGCGTAAATGAGATGGTGAATAACTTTATTAAGCCCGGACTTGAGGATCTGTGTGTTTCCCGTACGAGCTTTTCCTGGGGCATACCCGTGGATTTCGATCCGGGCCATGTCGTATACGTCTGGGTCGACGCGCTTTTTAATTACACCACCGCGCTTGGACTTTTTAACGACCGTTACGACGATTATGACAAATACTGGCCTGCCGACGTCCATTTTGTCGGCAAAGAAATAGTGCGCTTCCATTCCATAATCTGGCCTGCTATGCTGATGAGCATGGAGCTGCCTCTGCCCAAAAAGGTCTTTGGCCACGGCTGGCTGCTTTTAGACGGCGGAAAGATGAGCAAGTCCAAAGGCAACGTGGTCGATCCCATTATCCTCGCAGACCGATATGGTGTGGATGCGCTCAGATATTTTCTTTTGCGTGACTTCCCCTTCGGCTCGGATGGAAATTTTTCGAACGAACTGCTCATTAACCGCATCAATGTTGATCTGGCAAATGACTTGGGGAACCTTGTGAGCCGCAGCACCGCGATGGTGGAGAAATATTTTAATGGCGTACTGCCGCAAGAGCAGAAAGCCGACAGCGCGGATGATGAACTGTGTGCGATGGCGTCCGGACTGAGAGAGCTGTTCGAGGAGCAGATGGAGAAATTTGCCTTCCAGAACGCGCTCATCGAGATATTTAAAGTCATCTCCCGTGCAAACAAATACATCGATGAGACGGCCCCCTGGGTGCTCGCCAAAGATATGGATGCCAATGGAGCCAGACTTGCCCGAGTGATGTATAATCTCGCTGAGACAGTCCGTATTTGTACAACGCTGCTTCAACCCTTTATGCCGGAGAGCTGTGACAAAATCTTTAGCCAGATCGGTGTCACAGGGGAACTGAGGAGCTGGGAAAAGGCCAATGTGTTCGGGGCGCTTCCTGCCGCCGCCACAGTCAGAAAGGGCGAGGCTGTGTTCCCGCGCATCGATATTAAGAAAGAGCTTCAAGAGCTGGAGAAAGCTGTTCTGGCGACAAAAAAGGTGACTTTGCCTGCGGTTGAAGTCGAGCCTATCGCGGACGAAGAGGTCGATTTCGATACCTTCTGCCGGAGTGATTTCCGCGCGGTCAAGGTAAGAGACTGCCAAAAGGTCAAAAAGAGCGATAAGCTTCTGCGCTTTACGCTGGATGACGGTACGGGAGAAAACCGTCAGATCCTCTCTGGAATTGCCAAGTTTTATAAACCCGAAGACCTGGTCGGGAAGACACTCGTGGCGATCGTCAATCTTCCGGCGAGAAAGATGATGGGGCTAAATAGCTGCGGCATGCTTATATCCGCCATACACAAGGAGAAGGGTGAGGAAAAACTGAATCTCCTCATCGTGGACGACGCTATCCCCGCCGGAGCGAAGCTCTGCTGATCTAAAACGGCCCATTGCCTAGGCAACGGGCCGTGTCGGCTATTTTGTTTCGGGAAATTAACACGATAGATATGCGAAAGCCGGTATGGAAACCATACCGGCTTTTTGTTCATTGTACCTTTGGCTTATTTGCCAACAGGATTGTTGAGCGCCCACTGTGGTTTTTTGCCGGTGAGTGCATCGTGGATACCCATAGCGGCATGCAGGCCCATACGATCCATGGATTCCTGGGTCAGCGCTGCGGAATGAGGTGTCATGATGATGTTGTCAAGCTCAAAGAGAGGGCAGTTCTTGGCGGGAGGCTCGGTGGGGAAGACGTCGATGCCGGCACCGGCGATAACGCCGTTCTTCAGGCACTCATACAGGTCTGCCTCATTAACGACCTCGCCTCTTGCGCAGTTGATGAGATAAGCGGTGGGCTTCATCATACCGATGGTGGTCTTATTGATGCTGCCGCGGGTCTCGGGAGTGCTGGGAACATGCAGGGAGACAAAGTCGGCGTTCTTAAGAACATCTTCCATAGTCTCAACCTTGGTGCTTCCGGCGGGGAAGCGCTCTGCGGGCAGATAGGCATCGTAACCGATGACCTTCATGTCGAAGGCAGCCATGCACATTTTGGCGACCATGGAACCGATGCGGCCCATGCCGACCAGACCAAGGGTCTTCCCCTCGAGGTCCATGCTCCTATACTTGTTGCGGAATCCCCACTCGCCCTTGCGGACGCCGCGGTCAAAGAGGGAGAAGTGGTGTGCGCAGGCCAGAATCATACCAACGGTATGCTCGGCAACTGAGATGCCGTTTGAGGTGGGCGCGTTGCAGACATAAATGCCGTGTGCGGTGCAGTAATCGATGTCGATGTTGTCGACACCAATGCCATGACGGCCAATGACCTTCAGGTTGGGCGCTGCGGCGAGCACCTCGGCGGTATAGGGAGCAGTGCGGGCAAGAATGGCATCGGCACCGGCAATCTGGGCCTTCATAGCCTCAATATCGGTGTTACCGGTACCAATAACGATCTCATAGCCTCTTTCTTTCAGGTAATCCTTACCTGCGGCGGTAATGTCCTGTGGAATTACAACCTTCATAATGATCAAATCCTTTCTCGACAGTATAGTATATAGAATGCTATCTAAAATAGCTTTCTCAAAAAATTAATTAGATGATAGTCACAACATATGACCAAAACGGCATGGTCACGACACCAAAGAGTGTGGAGATAAAAACAGCTGCTCCGGCGTAGCAAGGGGCCGCTTCATAATTTGCGGCATATATCGCCGTCATTGCGGCGGAGGGAACCGCCGCGAAGAGGACACCGAGATTTACGAGAAGCTCTGAAAATCCCAGCAGTTTCAAAACGATAAGCACGATTGCCGGATTTATGATGTTTTTGATAACCACGATAACCGGCAGTGTAAAGTCGGACAAGAGCTCTTTGATATTGACATCGGCAAGCTGCATTCCGGTTATCATCATACCCAAGGGCATCGTCATACCGCCAAGGTCTGCAATGCAGTCCCAGATGATCTGCGGCGGACGAAGTTCCGTTATAAACAGGAACAGACCCACAAACACGGCAATGGACGGCAGCTGAATGAGAAGACGCCAACTGAATTCTTCGTGGTGTTCGCCGTTGCCCACTTTGCCATACATGATAGGCAATACGATAAACATTATGATGCGCTGTGGCAGTCCCATGAGGCCAGTATAAAAAACACCGTCCGGACCGAGTACCGCTTCTATTATCGGGATACCTATCAGCATAAAATTGTTAAATAACAAAAACGCCTGAATGACCGCCCGGCACTGCGGGTCACGCGGTTTTAAGACATGTCCCGATACAAAACCGCTCGCAAAGAAAAACACATCGATGATGAGGATCATAACAAGCGACATAAACCCCTGACTGAGCTTTTCGGATTCAAACGGGGTCATCATAGAATTAATAATAAGACATGGGACGGCAATATTCAAGAGAATTTTTGTTAATGAACCGAGAGAACCTTTGGTTGTCCATTTCAGCTTACGGCACAGAAATCCCAATGCCATGTATACCATGACCTGGATTGCCGCGCTAAGCACACCCATACAATTCCTTTCTCCGGTCAGATACGGGCTGTTACAAAAACATCCCGCATCAATACCTCAAGGTTTTACCCGGAGTCGAGCCAAACCTTTTCCAATTAGAAAGATTAGTCGACCTTTACGCTTTTGCGGGCCTCGGCCATACCAGCTCTCCACTTGGCAAGGTCCTCAATAGTGGGACGTACGCCATCGGTGATCGCCTTGCGGCAGGGCTCGAGAACAGGCATCTCGGCCTCTGCGATAGCGACGCAGGCGTCGTACAGCTTGGGCGCAACTTCTTCAGGAATAATCGTGAAGCCGTGAATATCGGCGTGAATGAGATCACCGGGCTTGATGGTCAAACCGCAGATGACGACGGGGCAGTCAATTGCCTCAACATGGATATAGGCGTGGGAAACCAAGGTGACGGTGGACATAAAATAGAAGCCAAGCTCATCGGCTGCGGGGATATCGCGAACGCCGCCCTGTACGAGTGTTCCGACAGCGCCGAGGGACTTGTGGGTCGTAGCCTGGACCTCACCCCAATAGGAGCCGAGAGGAACAGCGTCTGTATCTTGAATGCAGATAATGGAAGGGCCCTCCTGTGCGCGGTTTTTAGCATACAGCTCCATCTGAAGCTTTGCCTGCTCGGGTGTTGCGGGGTTCATGGCGCTTACTTTTGCGGTAACCGCATAGCCGATCATGGGCTTTTCCTGATCTCCGGCACGCTGAACCATTCCCGGATATCCGAAACCGGCGGTACGGGGACGGATGTTGAAGCACTCCATTGCGTTACATATGGTGGGACTATCAAATTCACGCAGCTTTTCAAGCTGCTTATTGGTGAGCTTAGCCATAATATGAATTCTACCTTTCTATGCTAAATTTTTGCTTGAGTCAATTAAAAGAGGTTTCCGTTCTCGTCAAACTGGAACTCCTCAGGCTCTCCGATTATTTCCACATTGGGGATACTCTTCGCCTCTTCGATCATATTCTCGGAGACATAGAACTCGCTCATGCAGAGCGTATTGTGGATGCGGATAATGCGCGCATTATCCCGGTCAATATCGAAGCAGCACTTCACGCCGGCGCGAATAGCCTGGCGGTCGTTGTCCATGACCATAGGAATTTTGGTGGAAAAAGAGATTCGGGAGGTCAGCGGGTTGGGATAGGTCTCATAGAGATCCACCTTGTTGTACAGACGGCGGGTGGTGAAGTCGGCAAGACCCATGCCGCCGCCGTTGCCGTGAGCCTTCTCCGAGAGATCAAGGGCGACGATCGTCTGGGTGATGGGGGGCTCTTTCATATCGGGCGTGGTAAATCTCTTGACGACGTTGGGGTCCATGCCGGCCCCGGAGATATTTTTGCCGATCTCGTCGACAACAAGAACATCACAGCCCTTGAACAGGATCTGAGCAAGGTATTTTTTGGCCTTTTCGAGGTACGCAGGCTCCCGTTTGGCAAAGTCCTCGGACAACATGCCGACAAGCTCCGCCGTATCCTCATAGGCGTTTTCGATGGCGGCAAGGCCGCCGATGATATTGCAGTGCTCAATGGCATAGGTGCCCATCTCTTCAATACGGGGTCCCAGATTTATGATCTTGGTGGAGTGGCAGCACTCGGCGCCGTATTGCTTACCAAGGCCAATAACGATCATCTTGAGCAGACCGCTCTCAATCTTATAACGGAAGGATGTATGGGGCTTTATACGGTGGACAACATAGATGGCGTCCGCTTCGTATGCGTTCTTATCGAGCTCGACGCGAAGCCCGCTCTTGGTATAGCCAAGAGTCACGGTCTCCATAGAGGAGAGTATGGGCACGCCTATCGTCTCCTCGGTGATACCGAGACCGGCGAGAACGCCTCTCTGGCCTTCGGCGGTAGCCCCGCCGTGACTTCCCATTGCAGGGACGACAAAAGGTTCTGCGCCATGCTCTTTAAATATTTTTATGACCTCTCGGAGAATGAGCGGAAAATTGCTGATCTGACGGCTGCCGGCGGTCAGACATACTCTGTCACCCTTCTTTATGCGGCTGAGAACACCGGAGCTCTCGATCTGCTTACGGACCTCGGCGGGGATATCTTTTACCATAGGACGGTCAAAGTTCTGGCGTATTTTTACCATCCTGGGCAGAGTGATCATACTTGTCAGATCTTCTAGAATCATATTAAAATGCCTCCTAAAAATTTCGAACTACTAGTTCCCTATTTCTTGCAATTTATACACAACTATAATAAATATACATCTTTCCATGCTTTTTTTCAACTGGCAGCTCAAAATAAACAAACCGGAAAACGCACAGGTCTGTTGTGTATTACGGACATGCCCCTTTGATCTTTTGCTGCGACAAAAAGGAGGGCTTAAACCCTCCTTCATTATGGGTATGATCCCAGATCTTTGCTGTTTGTACAGAAAAAACATGGGAATAACGCGTCTGAAGCGATCGTATTTGTCTGAGCCGGTGAAGCGCCAGACAAATATTCTCTGGATAAAGATATTTTTACCTAGGGGAGAGTTTCTGCTCTTTCGCCGATAGCCTTATGCCGTGATTTTACTTACTTTTCGCTTATATCGAACGAGTGTGGCAATTAGTACAAACATTGCCAAGAGAAGAAACAGCGCGGATATGGGGCGTGTTATAAACGGCAGACCGTTTCCGCCCGCATATTGCAGCCCACGGCGAAAGTTTGTCTCAATCATGGTTCCCAGTATGAACCCTAAAATTATAGGCGTGAGCGGTATTTTGACTTTTGTCAGCAGATAGCCGCCAATTCCAAAGAACGCGACGCATTTTACGTCAAAGATACGATTGTTCAGGCAGAAGGCGCCCACCGCGCACATGACCAATATTATGGGCATGAGGATATGTTTTGGTATTTTCAGAAGCCGTACAAAAGCTCTAAGGCCAAAAAATTCGATTCCAAGCATCAGAAAATTTGAAATGAGCAGAGAGGCAAAAATCGCATAGACAAGCTCTTTCTGATTGGTTAAAAGCATCGGACCCGGCGTAATTCCATGGATCATGAATCCTCCTATGAGCATTGCTGTAGCGGTGTCGCCCGGTATTCCGAGTGTCAGCAGCGGTACGAGCGCACCGCCAATAGTCGCATTATTTGCCGTTTCTGACGCAACCACGCCATCCAGAATGCCGGTGCCGAATTTTTCGGGATATTTTGATGCCCCTTTTGCGACGGTATAGGCAAGAATATTTGAGGTTCCTCCGCCGATCCCGGGTAAAATACCTATGCCCAAACCAATAAGCGCAGACCGTACGGCGTTTGGCAATTGGGCTATGAATTCCTTCATGCTGAAGCCGAATCCTCTGATATTAAAATTCTGAACAATGCCCTCTTTAGCCGTTTTTCGTGCTTCAGAGGTTAAAATAATCTCGGATACAACAAAAATACCTATAAGCATTGATAAAATATTGAAACCACCGTCTAATTCATAAATACCAAAAGTCAGCCGTTTGACACTATCCATCGGCGCCATTCCGACAAAGCCGAGCGCCACTCCAATCAGTCCGGAACCGATACCCTTCGACATATTTTCTTTTTCCGTCATGACGCAAATCATTGTTAAAGAAAATATGCCGAGGGAGAACATCTCATACGTGCCCAGTTTGACGGCATAACGTGCGACTGTCGGCGCTGCCGTTAAAGTAATTGAAGATAATGCCATCGTGGTAGGTCAGCAGCGTGTAGCCATCCGGATCGGCGTCATAGACCTGACGACAGGCCAACGTGGCTTGCCCCGTCGACGTTTGTGACGACAACCGGAACGCCCAGTACGTCCTCGAGGTAGGCCGCATAGGCGCGGCCGTTAAAGTCGGTGTCGCCGCCGGGCTGGGCCGGGATAATCATATTTATCGCTTTGCTTGGCCAATCATCCGCAGGGTTTGCATCGGTGCTTGAGGACTCGGGAACTGTAGAATCGGAAGGGACTGTGCTCGCCTCGCTGCCTCCGGTAGAACATCCGGCCGACATGACAAGTGCCAAAGTGAGTGCCAGGATAATTGAAATTGCCTTTTTCATTTTTGCTCCTTTCTTGTGCCTTAAAAATATTTATGGAGCGAAATTTTCGCTTTCATATACAAAAATTAATACTGCAATTGCCCCGGAGTACTACCCGATTAATACTTGCAATTATCCTGGAATGCTTCCCACATGGCTAAGATGTTCTCAACCGGGACATCGGGCTGAAAGTTGTGGATAGGCGCAAATACGAAGCCGCCGCCTGGTGCGAGCTGATCGATTCTGCGCTTCACCTCATCCTTGATCTCCTGAGGCGTGCTGTAGGGCAGCATCTTCTGGGAGTCGATCGTACCGCCCCAGAACACGATATCCTTGCCGAAGTCCTTCTTGAGCCGAGTCACATCCATTCCTTTGGCGCTGATCTGGATTGGGTTGAGGATATCTACGCCGGCCTCAATAAGATCTGGAATAAGATCACTGACTGCGCCGCAGGAGTGCAGGAATACCTTGACTTTGTACTTATCCTTTAGATAATGGTACAGTTTGGACTGATAAGGCATAATGAGCTCGCGATACATGCCCGGGGAAATAAACAGTCCGTTTTGTGTACCCAGATCATCTCCCTCATTGATAATGTCAATGCTGTCGCCGAATAGGCCGAACAGCGTATCGTAGTATTTCAGCTTTTCCTCAAGCAGCTTGTCCAGGAATGACTCGACTCTGTCCTGCTCAACGGCAAGCATCGTGAGCAAATTGTTAAAGCCATACATTCTGGGTCCGGTCTGAAGGAAACCGTTGGTATAGGCCTCGCCGCAAAAGACAGGATATCC
>JBFWKZ010000002.1:0-51819 GCA_050252415.1 Oscillospiraceae bacterium
TTTTCAGGCAGGTCGGTTGTGAGATGGTCGCGCTCACCGGTACGCGGATGAATAAATTTCAGTTCCCGTGCGTGCAGGCATTGTCCGGTAAGCCCTTTTTCCGGTCTCTTGCACCCATAAACCAAGTCACCCAGAAGCGGGTGCCCGATGTACGCCATGTGCACTCGGATCTGGTGTGTTCTGCCGGTCTCCAAGCGGCACCGCACATGTGTGTAGCCACGATATCGTGCGATGACCTCATAGTGTGTCACCGCTGCACGGGCGTTTTTTTCCGTGACCGCCATACGCTTCCGGTCGGATGGGTGTCTGCCGATCGGCGCGTTTATCGTGCCGGCGTCATCGCGCAGTCTGCCGTATACGACCGCTTCGTATACGCGCGAGAGGCTGCGGTCGGACAGCTGTGCGGACAGGGCAAGGTGAGCAAAATCGTTTTTCGCCGCAATGAGAAGACCGGACGTGTCTTTGTCGATTCTATGGACAATACCGGGACGCTTCTCGCCGCCGATACCCGAAAGGCTGTCTCCGCAGTGGTAGAGCAGCGCGTTGACAAGCGTTCCGTCCGGGTGGCCGGGCGCAGGGTGTACGACCATACCGCGCGGCTTGTTAACAACGATAACGTCGTCATCTTCAAAAACCACATCAAGCGGAATCGCTTCCGGAAGCAGGGCACAGTCCTGTGTAACATCCGGCAATATAACGACGAATTCGTCATTGATACGCGTCTTATAATTTTTTTTTACAGCGATACGATTCAATGTGACGTTTCCCTCTCCCAGAAGCCGTTGGGCGCCGGAGCGGGTCAATCCGTCAATAGAGCGCGCGAGGAGAGCGTCGATACGCTCGCCGCTCTCCTCTGCCATGATGAAAATCTCTGCCATCAGTCTTTAAACTCCGCTAGGATATCGTCAATATCAAATTCCATATTCTCCGGGTTGGCTGCCGATTTTGAGCTCCCGGGCGCCGGTGACGGCGAAGCCTTTTTTTGAACGGGGTCCGGCTCCGGCGCTATGTATTCCGGCTCAACACCGGATGGTTTTACCGTGGCTTTAGGCGATACGCTCATATCGCCGTCCCATTCGGCAAAGGGGTTAGCAGCATCGAATGGCTTTGATTTCAGCCGCGGCTGTGATCTTGGATCGGGCTGTGCGTGCAGGCGGTGTACGGATGCCTTGCCGATCATCTCGATATCGCCACCGCGTCTTTCCTCTTCCTGCGAGCGCCTGTCATGCCTCATGCGTCTTGACAGAGGCCTTTTCTCAGCCTTGGGCTCCGTCCCGTCATACGGGTTCTTATGAAAAACGATATAGATACAGAAGAGGATTCCGCACACAGTGACAAAAATGTCTGCTATGTTGAACACGGGAAAAGAAAAAAATTCAAACTCAAACATATCGACGACATAGCCGATGAACAGCCTGTCGAGCCCGTTTCCCAATGCGCCCGCCATAACAAGCAGCGCACTCCAACGGCCGAGCGGTGTGTGTATCATTTCCGCCGAGAGCGCATAGATAACGGCAATGCAGAAGACGGCCGTCATGGCAACCAGCAGCCAGCGTGTGTTCTGCAAAATGCTGAACGCGGCGCCATAGTTATGGACATTCGTGAGGTGGATTATGCCCTTGATGAGAGGGACCTCTCCGGTGTTGAGCACAATGTGTGACACGGTCCAATATTTAAGGCCCTGGTCAAGTATCAGCACAATGACCGCTACAATAGCGTAAATCATCCAAAATACCTCCAAAATAGAGAGTAGCTCCCCGCCGGGAAACGGCGGGTCATGTTAAAGGTTTATCCGGCGACGACCGCAGCACATCTGGCGCAGAGCTCCGGGTGCTCATGGGATTTTCCGACGCTGCTGCTGTGCGTCCAGCAGCGGGCGCATTTGGGCTCTGTGCTCGGGGCAACAGCAACGGTAATGCCGGGGAACTCCTCGCCGTTATAGCCTTCTCCTGTCCCATAGACGGCCTCCAGCTCGGATACGATACATACCGTCCGCAAATCGGCAGCCTTTATCTGCTCAAACGCCGTCTTCGCTTCGTCGGAGATATAGAGCGTAACCTTGGCGTCCAGAGGTTTACCGACAGATTTGTTCGCGCGGGCAATCTCCAGAGCCTTGTTCACATCGGCGCGCAGAGCCTGTGTGAGCGCCCATTTTGCCACGTCTGTCTCGCTCATGGTCCAGGCGGGGTCAATCGCCGGCATATCGTTGAGCATAACGTTTTCGGTGTTTACACCCTCGGCGTGAGGCATGGAAAGCCATATCTCGTTTGCCGTAAATGACAGAACCGGCGCAAGCAGACGAACGATACTGTCCAGAATAATATAGATGGACGTCTGGGCAGAGCGGCGCTTTATCCCGTTTGCCTCATCACAATAGAGCCTGTCCTTAATGATATCCAGGTAGAAGTTGCTCATCTCCACAACGCAGAAATTGTGGACGGCATAGGTTGCGGTGTGGAATTCATAGCGGTCATAGCCTGCAAGGCACTTGTCGATGAGCTTGCCGAGGCTGAAGAGCGCCCACTTGTCCAGTTCCTCCATATCTTCGAAGGCCACAAGGTTATTGGGGTCAAAGCCGTTTAAATTGCCGAGGATATATCTGGCCGTGTTGCGGATCTTCAGATACTTTTCGGAAAGCTGTTTGAAAATCGCGTCGGAGCAGCGCATATCCACGCGATAGTCGGAGGACGCCGCCCAAAGGCGCAGCAGGTCCGCACCGTATTTTTTGACGATCTCTTCCGGGGCGATACCGTTTCCGAGGCTTTTGTGCATGGCCTTGCCCTCGCCGTCAACGGTCCAGCCGTGGGTAAGAAC
Organism: Oscillospiraceae bacterium; assembly: GCA_050252415.1. GTDB lineage: Bacteria > Bacillota > Clostridia > Oscillospirales > Oscillospiraceae > Heteroscillospira. Next base: position 2,815 of record JBFWKZ010000002.1, read on the forward strand.
AATGTTGTACGGCGCTTTGCCAAACAGGGCAACGGAGGTGAGCAGGCTGGACTGGAACCAGCCGCGGTACTGGTCGGCACCTTCAAGATACATATCCTTTGCATAGGGCTCCGAAATAGATGCGACATGGGTGGACCCGGAGTCAAACCAGCCGTCCAATGTGTCGGTCTCCTTGGTGAAATGCACGTTTCCGCAGTATGGGCAGACAAAGCTCTCCGGCAAGAGCTCTTCCTCCGGCAAATCAAACCAGGCGTTGGAACCCTTTTCCGCAAATATTTTGGATATCTTTTCGATCGTCTCCGGCGTGCACACCGGTTTCTTGCAGTGGTCGCAGTAGAACACCGGAATGGGCAGGCCCCAGTGGCGCTGGCGGGAAATGCACCAGTCGGCACGCTCACGGATCATGGCGATCATACGGTCATGGCCCCATTCGGGGATCCACTGGACCTTTTCGCAGGCGGCAACAGCCTCGTCCTTGAAGGCGTCGACCGAACAGAACCACTGCGGGGTGGCACGGAAAATGATCGGGCTCTTGCACCGCCAGCAATGGGGATAGCTATGGATGATATCTTCGCTGGCAAAAAGGGCCCCGCTCTCCTTGAGGTCCGCTAAAATCGCCTTATTGGACTCCGCATAGTACATACCGGCAAATTTTCCGGCATCCTCCGTCTGATAGCCCTGGTCGTCAACCGGTACGATGAGGTCGATCTTATAGTTGCGGCAGGTAATATAGTCGTCCGCACCGAATCCGGGAGCGGTGTGAACACAGCCGGTGCCGCTTTCCATGGTGACATAGTCGGCGTTTACCAGGATCGAGTCGCGGTCAATGAACGGGTGCTGCGCCCGCATATATTCAAAATCTTTGCCCGTAAAGTAGGCGATGATCTCATAATCCTCAATACCGCCCGCCGCCATGGTCTTTTTACAGAGGGCCTCGGCGACGATATACATCTCGCCACTTGATGCCTTTACCAAAACATAGCTCTCCGCCGGGTGCAGCGCAATGGCCTGATTTCCGGGCAGCGTCCACGTAGTTGTCGTCCATATAATGACATAGATGTTATTAAGATCACCATATTTTTTGAGCTTACCAAGGTCATCCTTCATGCGGAACTTCACATAGATGGAGGTACAGGGGGCATCGGCATATTCGATCTCCGCCTCAGCCAGCGCCGTCTCGTCCTTGGGGCACCAGTAAACAGGCTTTAGGCCCTTGTAGATGTAACCCCTTTCATACATCTTGCCGAACACCTTGACTTCTTCGGCTTCAAAGGTAGGCGTCATGGTCAGATAGGGCTTGTCCCACTCGCCCAAAACGCCGAGGCGCTTGAACTGATCACGCTGGATATTGACGAAGTTCCGAGCAAAAGCTTCACAGGCGGAACGGAACTCGGAGATACTCATTTTCTTTCGGTCCAGTTTGTTCTGCTTAATGATTGCGCTCTCAATCGGCATGCCGTGGTTATCCCATCCGGGAATGTACGGAGCCTGAAAACCCGCCATATTTTTATAGCGGACAATAAAATCTTTGAGGCACTTATTCATGGCCGTACCCATATGGATATACCCGTTTGAGAACGGAGGGCCGTCATGAAGAACAAAGCGGGGCTTGCCCTCGTTGCGCGCTACCATCTTGTGATAAAGGTCAATATCATACCAGTCATTGAGCATATCCGGTTCTCGCTTGGGCAGGCCGGCGCGCATGGGAAAATCCGTTTTCGGCAGGTTTACCGTGCTGTTATAATCCTGAGACATTGTGTGTTGGCTCCTATCTATTTGTAAAAATCTATACCGCTTTCTCTATAAGCCCTCTCCCTCGCGGTGCACAAAAGAAGGCGGAGATCGAATCTCCAAAAAACGACCTAATGGGCGATGCCCAAAAAGCGGGTACCGCCCATACGGAAGAGACTGTTCCTCTCTTCTTTAAGCCGTGTGCTTACTTATTTCTTTTCACCATAACGCAGGTTGTCAAAATTAAAGTTTTTGGAACCGACAGGCGTAAAGGGTTTTGTCGGCTCGTTGTCGCTGTCGGCGGGAGCGGAGATGCTGTCGATCTCACGGCTGAGATCCATATCGGAATCCGGCTGGCTCGCCGCCTTAGCAACGTTTGTCTCAATCGTCCTCATCGTCTCGTCCTCGGGCTTTTTGGCCTTATTGGGAACGTCATCGACGATATTCATCTCGCTCAGCTGATCAAAAAAGTCAAGCTGCTTTGTGCACAGGGTACGCATATTCTCAAGAAACTGCGCGGAAGAACGTTTTGCCTCCACAAGGCGCGCCTCTTCATTGGCAATCTCAATCTCGGCATCGCGCACAAGCTTTGCCGCTTTGGCCTCCGCCTCGGCGACCATTTTCTCACTTTTTGCCCTTGCCTCGGACTCGATCTGAACGCCCATTTTCTGCGCGGTGAGCAAGGCCAGACGCATGGCGTCCTCGCTCTCGCGGTACTCCTCAATTTTGCTGGCAAGCACCTTAAGCTTTGCCTTCAGCGTTGCATTTTCCTTGTGCAGCGTACTGTAATCTTCATAGATTTCCTCAAGGCACTCGTCTACGGCGCCCATATCATAGCCGCCGAATACGGCCTTTTCAAACGCTTTTTCTCTGATATCCTGGGGAGTCATCATATCTTTGTTACCCTTTCTTTATCTGGTGTGACTCACAGGTAGAGTCCGTTATTTTCAAGCTCGTCCAGCAAATCGCCCATCAGACCTACATTATAAGGTGTAATGATGAAAGTGTTGACCGCGACTTTTTTTATCTTACCGTCCTGCGCGTAGGCAACGCCGCTGAGGAAATCGATCAGTCTGCGGGCAATATCCTTATTCGTTTTTTCAAGGTTCATGACCACCGTGCGCTTTTCACGCAGATGATCCGCTATCTCCGCCGCGGTCTCAAATTTTTCAGGCTTGACAATGACGACCTGAAGCTGAGCCTTGGTATTAATGTTTAAAACTCTGTTGTCCCGCTGGGCGGCAAAGGCGCTTGCCGTATTCGCCGTCTGTGAAAAGTTTTGAGCGCTCTCCGCTCTGGGCGCGGCTGTTGTTCTGGGAGGATTTGCGGGAGCTGCCGCCGGTGTGGCGGCCTCAGGCTCGGGAAATTCCTCCTCAGGAAATTCCTCTTCGTCCATAAACACATCGTTCTCATCGTAAGGACGTGCCAAATTTTTAAAGCTATCGAGAATTCCCATCTTAAAACCTCCCGTTTACTTTGTATAGTGTCTCGCGCCAAATATGGCCGAACCAACCCGAACCATATTGGCCCCTTCAAGTATGGCGTCATAGAAATCGGCGCTCATACCCATAGATAAAAAATCCATAATAACATTATTATTATATTTTTTTCCGCTAATGTCAATAAAAAGCTGCCGCATTTGCGCAAAATAACCGCGGTTTTTCTCGCTATCGGTCGAAATTGGCGGGATTGTCATCAGTCCGCGGACTCTGACGGCTTCCAGCGCCGCCGCCGTTTCCAGCGCCAGGGGAAGCATGTCGAGAGTCATTCCGGTTTTATTGTCTTCCCCGCCGATATTCACCTCGAGCAGAATATCCTGGACAAGGCCGAGCTTTCTGGCCTGACTGTCGATCAGACGGATCAGTTCCGGTGAGTCGGCAGACTGGATAAGAGCCACTCTGCCGACAACACTCTTTAACTTGTTTTTTTGCAAATGCCCGATAAAATGCAGAGGCGCACCGGTATAGGCGTTTTCCTCCAGCTTCTGGAGCATTTCCTGCACGCGATTTTCACCGCAGGCATCGACGCCGGCGGCTATCGCCTGCCGCACATTTTCAGTATCATTCATTTTGCTGGCCGCAACAAGCGTAATATCGCGCCCCCGGCGGCCGGTCTTTTCAGCGGCTTCCGTAATTTCGGCGCGGATTCTCTCTATATTTTCCGCGATATTCATTTTTGCGCCTCCAAATCAATCGTTTCATCTGCAAGCAATATTTCGCTGCCGTCCCACAGCTCACCGGATGTGACAAGCACGAAATCTTCACCGTAATACACCGGCTCAATCTCGGCTCTCTGGGATTTGCCTAAGGTCAGCACATTCGTATAATATCCTTCCGAATCCTCATGCAGCGCCGCATCCGGTATACTGAGGCCCGAATACTCGCCGAGCATCAGCACGGCGTTGACCTCACGGAGATAAAGTATCTTATCCATATCTCCGCTGCCTTCAAACAGCACGGCTGTAAAATCTTCCCACCGCTCGCCGATCCGGACAAGCGTAAGCGTCACGCCGGCCCAATAATCGGTCTCCAGCTGGTAGCATCCCCCGACATGCAGCTTTTGTACGGCGTCTGTCTCCAAAACGGCGGCAAACTGCCATACGGCGTCTGTAATGATCTTACCGGCGGAAGCGGTTGCCACACGCCTGTCCCCCGTCAGGGCCCGCACCTCCAGCGGGGCGAGCTTCTTAGGGGCCGAGATATGCTCATAACCATCCAGATTGACCGTAAATGTGCCACTGACGGGCGAACTGATACCGCCGAGCTCTCCTCCTGCTGAGATATGTTTTCCCTCGTATGCCTCGGGGAACACCCCCTTGGCATAGGGCAGGACATATTCCGAACGTAAAAATATACCCGTAACCGGACATGTCTCCCGCACCGTACGCTCATAAGCCGACGCCGTACGTCTTCCCTGCATAAACAGCGGTGCGGCGGCGAGCGCTATGTAACAGCAGACAGCGATAAGCGCAAAAGCATTTCCCAGCTGCAAAAGTCTGGAGCGCATGGCCTTTTAGTCCCGCTCGTCCAGAGGCAAACTTTTCGGCGGAATAACCGTTGAGATAGCGTGCTTATAGATCATCTGTTGCTTGCCCTCTGAATCGAGTATGACGACAAAATTGTCAAAGCCGCGGACGATACCCTTTAGCTGGAAGCCGTTCATCAAAAAGACGGTAACGGTCATTCTCTCTCTTCTCGCCGTGTTGAGGAAAAAATCCTGTAGGTTCTGCTGTTTCTGCATATATCGCAACGTCCTTTCGTCAGCAGCCACAACAGCATATTAGCACAGTTGGCCGCCGCATAAAATAGTAATCTTACACAAATTACCCCAAGTCCAAAAATTTCCTTCCGGGTAACTGTGCCTTCGCTATTTTATACCGTAGCGCGATAAAAACGCTGTCGAAGAGCGGCGAGCAAAATCAAAATCGGGTTTTTCATCCCACGTTATCCAAAACGCCCCGGAATTACGGCGAAACCAGGTCAGCTGTCGCTTTGCATAGCGCCGGCTCTCGCGTTTGATGAGCGCGATTGCTTCGTCCATTGGGCTCTCGCCGTCCAGCGCGCGGGCGATCTCCTTGTAGCCGATTGCCTGCATTGCCGTGCTCTCTCGTGAGAGCCCGCCGGTAAGCAGCGCGCAGACTTCGTCTACGAGGCCAAGGCGCACCATCCCGTCCACGCGGCTGTCGATACGCGCATACAAATTCTCCCGATCTTTGTAGGATAGGACAATCGTCGCGGCACGATAGCGCGGCGGGAGGTGCTTTGTCGCCTCGTCGTGTTCAGTGATTGTCTTTCCGGTCAGCAGATAGACCTCAAGCGCACGCACGAGGCGTTTTTTATCGCCGGGGCTGAGTTTTGCCGCCCTCACGGGATCGATTTCCGCGAGTTTACGGCGAAAATTTTCCCCGCCCAAATCGTCATATTGTACCGAGAGCTCATACCTCAGTCTCACATCACCCGGGGCTGCGGCGAAATCCCGTCCCATGATCAGGGAGTCGATATATAACCCGGTGCCGCCCACGATAAGGGGCAGCTTCCCACGCGCGAGAATATCCTCAACGCACGCCGTCGCCTCCTCAACATACCGGGCGGCGGAAAAACTTTCCCAGGGTTCTGCGACATCAATCATATAATGCGGCACGCCGCCCATCTCCTCCGGAGTCGGCTTGGCCGTGCCGATATCCATACGCCTGTATACCTGCATCGAATCGGCCGAAACGACTTCTCCGTTCAGATATTGCGCCAAAATAACGCCCAGCGCCGTCTTACCCGTCGCGGTGGGTCCCGTTATGACTGCGATAGAACCTGACATCAGCTATGCTCCAATACATAATCTTGAACTATTTTTTAACTTTGCGGATTCTCTCTTTGACATTCACAATTAATATGTTAAAATAACCTTTATGATATGTTCCTTTTATCCTGTTAATATGGGAAATCCATCCATTTAGAAGGAAGCTCGAAAATGAGAATCAAAATTTCCGCAGACAGCACCTGCGACCTTCCAGAGGATATTTTGGAAAAATATGATATTGGCATTTCGCCGCTATACATAGTCCGCAATGGGGAAAGCCTTCGTGACGGGATCGATATTACACCCGACGACATATACGAACATGTCCGCTCCGGCGGTATGATGTGTTCAACAGCGGCGGTAAACTATGCCGATTACCTTGAGTTTTTTGGAAAATATCTGGAAGACTATGACGCTGTCATTCATTTCACCATCAGCAGCAGCATGTCGGCCTGTTACCAAAACGCCTGCCTCGCCGCGCAGGCCTTGGGAAACGTCTATGCCGTGGATAGTGAAAGTCTCACGGTCGGCATTGGCCTGCTTGCCATGCGCGCATCGGAGCTTGCCGCAGATGGCCTTTCACCGGACGAGATCGTCGCCTATGTCAATGCGATGAAAACGCGCGTAGACACCAGCTTTTTACTTGATACACTGGACTATCTCCATAAAGGAGGAAGATGCAGTTCCATTGCCGCTCTGGGCGCCAACCTTTTACACCTGCGCCCATGCATCGAGGTCACAGGCGGCGCGATGGACGTGGGCAAAAAATATCGTGGAGCCATCGACAAGTGTATCACCCGGTATATCGCCGACCGTCTCGCGATCGGTCAATTCGACCGCAGACGCGTTTTTGTTGCCGACAGCGGACTGGACAAAACCATCCGAGCCTCTGCGATCCGGCAGGTAGCGGATACGGGACTTTTTGACGAGGTGCTTTGGGCAAGGGCGGGCTGCACGATTTCAAATCACTGCGGTCCAAATACGCTGGGACTTGTCCTTGTGCAAAAATAATTTTCCGAGCCGTGGCATTGGCCACGGCTTAGTTTTTTATACGATGCGTTTAAACTGCTTGTCCAGCTCTTTTTTCGTCAGGGTGAAGGAAACAGGCCTGCCATGGGGACAGTATTTCACCTCACCCATTAAGACGTGCTCGGCAATTCTCTCACGCTCGCGTTTGGGACTGCTCCTGCCGGCCTTTATTGCCGCCTTGCAGGCGATGGTATGGAGTATCGCATCTGTCATTTCACCGGAGAGCTCACCGGAGAGCTCCTCCAGCGCGGAGACGGCCTCGGCAGGGTCTATGCTGTCCGGTATTGCGCGGATAATAAGCTCGGATTCGCCAAACTGCTCTGCCTCAAAACCCAGGTCCGAAAGTTTTTCCGCATTTTCAAGCAGGAGGCTCATCGTCTCTTGTCCCGGGCGGAAAACGATAGGTTCCAGGAGCGTCTGAGACATGAGATGTGATCCGTTTTTCTTCAGGGAATCAAAGATCATGCGCTCATGGGCGGCATGCTTGTCGATGAATATCAGCGCGTCGCCGCGCTGAACAAGAATGTAAGTATCCATCGCTTCGCCAATGACGGAAAATTCCGGTATGGAGGGCAGTATAGTCTCATTTTCCGGCTGCCCTAAAATATCCGGTTCCTGCGGCACGGATTCCGCGCTCTCGGCAGCGGGACTTCGGGCAACCGGTACCTGCCCCGGCTTCTGTCCGGCAGGCTCGGAAAAAGCAGCCGCCTGCCGCCGCGGTTCCCGCAGAGGGCACGCGGCTGCTCCGCCCAGGGTAACGCTGTCGGAAAGCGAATATTTCCGCTCCTGCTTCGGGCGATAGATCTGCGGTGGAGCATACCCTCCGGAGAGATATTTATCATGGTATTCTTCAGCGGACAGAATGCGGTAATCTTCCTTCGGCTCAGACGCATCTTCCTGCGCCTTTTTTTCCGAAACGACTCGCTCCGTAGAGGGTGAAAGCCTTATCTCCGCCGACGGTTTCTCCTGGCGGAGGGCCGACAAGACAGCGTAATAGACCGCGTCGAACACCTTTTTCTCATCAGAAAACTTAACTTCGGCTTTCGTGGGGTGTACGTTGACGTCTACGGCGGCGCAGCTGAGCGAAATTTCAAGCGTGCAGGCGGGGTATTTGCCGACAAGCAGCGTATTTTTATAGGCATTTTCCAGCGCTGTCTGGAGGGCGAGCGAATGGATGCTGCGTCCGTTGACGAAGAAAAACTGCTGTGCGCGGTTTCCTCTGCCGCCTCTGGGTGAAGAGACAAAGCCCTCCACCCTGACGCCGTCGTTTTCACCAAAGCAGGGCAGCATAGACGTCGCCATCTCTCTGCCCAGCACGGCATAGTTTGCCGACAGCAGCTTGCCGTCGCCGGGCGTGAAAAACTCCTCTTTCCCATCGCGGACGCACTTAACGGAGATCTCCGGATGGGCCAGCGCGCACCGCAGGGTAACGGCGATGCATTGCGCGCTCTCCGCCCGGTCGGATTTCACGAATTTGAGTCTCGCGGGCGTGTTATAGAAAAGATCCCGTACCGTCATTACCGTACCGGCGGGGCAGCCAAGCTCACGCATGGTAATGATATCCCCCGCCTCCACCGTCATCGCAACGCCGGTCTCGGCGCTTTTTTCCCGGGTGGTCATCTCAATGCGCGAGACGGCAGAGATGGCCGCCAGCGCCTCGCCCCTAAACCCCAGGGTACCGATAGCCTCAAGGCCGTGCTCATCACGGAGTTTACTGGTCGCATGGCGCAGAAAGCACACACCCGCATCCTCCGGCGACATACCGCAGCCGTCGTCGGTGACGCGGATGAAGGTCAGCCCGCCGTGCCTGAGCTCTATCGTAATATTTTTTGATCCGGCATCGATAGCGTTTTCAACAAGCTCTTTGACCACGGAAGCGGGACGTTCGACAACCTCGCCCGCGGCAATAAGGTCGGCGACATGTGGGGATAATATATTGATCGTCGGCATATTTCGCCTCCAAATTTGCAGGATTTATCTTAATGATTCATTATACACTGAAATTGTTGTAAATTCTACAGAAAAATGCTAAAATAAGGTCTAATGCCACTTTTAAGGAACAACAAAATGAGCGATAAACGAACAATTGATAAGGGCGATATTGACCGCGAACTCAATATCTGCCGAAAAATACGCGCGAGCAACGACGCCGCCGGCAAGCACCCTCTCGCCATGGTGGACACCTATGGATGCCAGCAAAACGAGGACGACAGTCAGCGTATTCGCGGCTACCTTTCCGAGATGGGCTATGGCTTCACCGAGGACGAGTGGGAGGCCGACGTCATCGTCATCAACACCTGCGCCGTGCGCGAGCACGCCGAGCAGCGTGTTTTTGGCAACGTCGGCGCGCTGACGCATACCAAGCGGAAAAAGCCGGGGCAAATTATCGCCCTCTGCGGCTGTATGATGCAGCAGAAGCATATGGCGGAGAAGATTCGAAAATCCTTTCGCCATGTTGATCTTGTATTCGGCACCCATGCGCTTTGGCGTTTCCCGGAATTTATGGAAAAGATTTTCACGGAGAGGGGCCGTATCTTCGCAACCGAGGATGAGGACGGCTCCATCGCCGAGGGCATACCGGTAAAACGGGACGGGAAAGTCAAGGCCTGGCTGTCCGTCATGTACGGATGCAATAACTTCTGCTCCTATTGCATCGTCCCCTATGTCCGCGGAAGGGAGCGCTCACGCCTTCCGGAGGCGATACTTTCCGAGGCTAAGGCACTTGTCGCCGAGGGATATAAGGAGATCACGCTGCTGGGGCAAAATGTGAATTCATATGGTAAAGATCTCGATAGCGGGGTTGATTTTTCCGCACTGATCCGCATGATCAACGCCATCCCCGGCGAGTTTGTCATCCGCTTTATGACCAGCCACCCGAAAGACGCAACGGAAACACTTTTCCGCACCATGTCCGAATGCGAAAAATGTGAAAGGCATATCCACCTTCCCCTTCAGGCGGGCAATAACCGCGTCCTGAAGGCGATGAACCGGGGCTATGACGCGGCAAAATATCTCTCGCTGGTCGATATGGCGAGGCGATTTATGCCCGATATCGTGCTGACAACCGACATCATCGTCGGTTTTCCCGGCGAGACGGACGAGGAGTTTGAGGACACCCTGAACATTATAGAGCAGGTGCGCTTCGACGCGATGTTCACCTTCATCTATTCGCCGCGCCCGGGAACTCCGGCGGCTGAAATGCCTGATCCGTTTACACGTGAGCAGAAACAGGTACGGTTCGACAGGCTCCTTGAGGCCGCTAACCGCATTTCCGAGGAGAAGCATACCGCATACCTTGGAAAAACGCTGCGCGTGCTGGTCGACGGTGAGAGCGGTGACGCAAGGTATAATCTCACCAGCCGTACAAAGGGCGGTAGGCTTGTTCATCTGGCCGGAGACAGTTCTCTCATCGGCTGTTTCACAGACGTCAAAATAACCGAGACAAAGACCTGGGCTCTGTTTGGCGAGGCGCTTTGACGAATCCATTTGCTAAGGAGGCTTTTACATGGCGGAACTGACTCCCATGCGAAAGCAGTACAACGACATCAAAAAAGCACATCAGGACTGTCTGCTCTTTTTTCGCCTCGGCGATTTTTATGAGATGTTCGACGAGGACGCCATAATCGCCTCCAAGGAGCTGGAGCTTGCGCTGACGACCCGTGACCGGGGCAAGCCGGAGGACGAACGCACGCCTATGTGCGGCGTCCCATATCATTCCTGCGAGGCCTATATCGGCCGGCTGATTGCCAAAGGCTATAAGGTTGCCATCTGCGAACAGCTCACCGACCCGAAAGAGGCAAAGGGCATCGTCGATCGAGGCATCATACGCATTATCACGCCGGGTACGGTTACGGAAAGCTCTATGCTCGAGGAGGGCAAATCCAATTACCTCGCATCCGTGTTCATTGAGGGAGAGGCAGGCGCCGTTGCTTTTTGCGACATCTCCACCGGCGAGTTCTGCCTTGCCTCCTTCGACAGCGATCCGCTGGGGCATATCGTAAACGAGCTGGGCCGATTTTCACCGAAGGAAGCGGTACTGAATTCCAAAGCGGCCGAGGCCGAGGTACTTTCTGAGTTTCTTCGCATTAAGCTCGGCTGCATGCTGGAACGGGACGACGGCGGTTTTGACTATATGCGCAGCGCCGCGCTCTGCTGCCGGCAGTTTGAAGTAAACAGCGTGGATGATCTCGGTCTTTCCGACGCCCCTTCCGCCGTCTGCGCCGCCGGTGCCCTGCTGGCATACATACACGATACGCAAAAAAGTGACATGAGCCATATCCACAGCGTCGACATTTTCACCGCCGGGCGGTTCATGGAGCTTGACTATACGACCCGCCGCAACCTGGAGCTTACCGAAAATCTGCGAAGCGGCGATAAAAAAGACACCCTTCTTTCCGTTCTCGATATGACGAAAACGCCCATGGGCGGCAGGCTGTTGAGGGCGTGGATAAACCGCCCGCTTGTCTCGCCGATGGCCATCAAGGCGCGCCTCGACGCCGTCGGTGAACTATACGCAAACCAGATCATGCGCGGCGAGCTTCGAAACGTCCTGCACCATATCGGTGACATCCAGCGTATCATGGGCAGAATCGTCTATGGCACCGCCAACGGCCGCGACGTGCGCTCTCTCGGAAATTATACCGCCAAGCTCCCTGAGCTTGTGATGAATCTTACCGACTGCCGCGCACCGCTTCTCCGGCAGCTCAAGACTATGGATGTTCTGAGCAAGATCACCGAGACGGTGGAAACCGCCATCTGTGATGAGCCTCCCTTCTCCGTCCGTGAGGGCGGGATCATGCGTAAAGGCTTCAGCGAAGAGCTCGATTATCTTCGCGACGTGCGCGATAACGGCGCCAAGATGGTTTCCGAACTTGAACAGCGCGAGCGGGACCGCACGGGAATCAAAAAGCTCAAGGTCGGCTACAACAAGGTCTTCGGCTATTATATCGACGTCCCGCGTTCCGCAGTGCAGGATGCGCTTCCGGAGAATTATATCCGCAAGCAGACGCTTGTCTCGAATGAGCGCTACTTTACCCAGGAACTAAAAGAACTAGAAAATACGCTTCTCTCCGCAAAAGACCGCATCGCGGACCTGGAGTACCGTTTTTTCAATGAAATACGCGAAAAAATCGCTGCCGAGGTCGACAGAGTGCAAAAGGCCGCCGACGGTGTTGCCCAGCTCGATGTCCTGTGCGCTTTTGCCGAGGTCGCCGTGCGCAACAACTACTGCCAGCCGGAGGTCGACCTCTCCCGCAGTATCCATATCGTCGACGGACGCCATCCTGTGGTCGAGCAGGCCCAGTCCGGCGCCCGATTTGTCCCGAACGATGTCCACCTTGGCTCCGGAGACAACCGTGTCGCGATCATTACAGGGCCCAACATGGCGGGAAAATCGACCTATATGCGGCAAACCGCACTCATTGTCCTCATGGCGCAGATGGGCAGCTTTGTCCCCGCAAAAAGCGCTGTGATCGGCGTCGTCGACCGCGTATTCACCCGCATTGGCGCCTCGGACGATCTGGCCTCCGGGCAGAGCACCTTTATGGTTGAAATGATGGAAATGGCGAATATTCTCAAAAACGCCACCAGCTCCAGCCTTCTCATTCTGGATGAGATCGGCCGCGGCACCTCGACCTATGATGGCATGGCCATTGCCCGTGCGGTGCTCGAATACTGCACCGACCGAAAAAAGCTTGGCGCAAAAACGATGTTTGCCACGCATTATCATGAGTTATCGGCACTTGAAGGCGTTCTTGAGGGGGTAAAAAACTATAATATTTCGGCCAAAAAGCAGGATGGCAGTTTAATTTTTCTGCGCAAGATCGTCCCCGGTGCCGCCGACGACAGCTATGGCATCGAGGTCGCCAAGCTTGCCGGGGTGCCGGACGGCATCATAAAAAATGCAAAGCGTTATCTCCGCGAACTTGAAAGCGCCGGCGCCGCGCAAAGTACCATGCCGACCGCCCAACCCGATGACCAGGTATCCCTAACCGAGGTCAGCGGAAGCGCCCTGGCGGAGCGGCTGCGGAACATTTCTCTCGACGCTATAACGCCCATCGAGGCGATGAACCTTCTCTATCAGCTGAAAAAGGAGGCGGAGACAACATCGTGACAAGACGCCCGTTTAATTTTACCATGTCCCGCCGCGAGCTGATTCTGGGTCTCGCCTATCTTCCTATCCATACCATAGCGCTGCCGTTTCTGATTTCCTGGCACTCTGCACGCTATCCCGGAATGTTCACTCCGGTGCAATACAACGTCGCATACATTGCCTTTTCCTTCGCCGTTGTCCTCGCCATCGCATTAAAATATCTCCGCGCGGAATTTGACGGACTCCTGAACAACAAGCTGCTGACCGTTTTTACGCTCATCCAAGGCTATTTCCTTAATTTTTTACTCAACTATATTCTGCTGATGCTTCTGCTGCTCATCATGGGGAATACCGGTCTGTCGAACCCCAATGACGCCGCCCTCGCGGACATGGCGGCCGAGGACTACCGCAAGGTACTGGGCATGGCGGTATTTTTGGGTCCTATAGTCGAAGAAGTGCTTTTCCGCGGCGTGGTCTTCGGTGCCCTGCTAAAGCGTGACCGGCTCGCCGCCTACATCGTATCCATCATGCTGTTTGCGCTTCTGCACGTCTGGCAGTATGCCATTTTGGAGCAGAACGTCTCTGTTCTCTTATATGCGCTTGATTACCTGCCCGTCGGATTCATCCTGGCCTGGTGCTATGAGCGCAGCGGCAACCTCTGGACGCCGATATTATTTCATATGGGGATAAACGCCACGGCGCTTGCGATAATGAGTTTCGGATCTTAAACCTTGTCTGTAAAACGCAGCAAAACAGTCTGCGTGCGGGCGGCTTTTCCCGACACAAACAATCCCCCGGCCGCAACTAAGCAATCTGCGGCCGGGGGATTTACGCACAAAAATTATTTCCGTCAGGGCTCAATTACCCTGACTGTTTTTTTACCGAGTATACGGTTCAAATTTCAAGACTTTTCCTGTAGTTTTCTTCGGAGTCCACTCTGCCGACGGCAGAAAAAGACATTTTAGAAAAATCAAATATCTCCCTGGCCAGGGTCAGCACATCTTCCGACGTCACAGCGTCGTATCGGGAGATCACCTCATCAGGGGTTGGACATTCCCCCAAAAGCGTCACGCCGGACCCCAAACGGTTCATGCGCGAGGAAGTGGACTCCATCGCGAGGATGATGCTGCTTTTAGCCTGTTCAACTGCGCGTGAAAGTTCATCGGCGGAAACACCGTCTTCACACAGCCGATTGATTTCGCTGATTATCAACGCCAGCGCACGTTTTTCCGAATCGCGGTTCAGCGCGGTTGTGACGCCGAAAAGCCCCGTCCCTTTATGACTGACGGAGAAGGAATAGACGGCGTAACAGAGTCCATATTTCTCACGTACGGTCTGGAACAGGCGGGAGGACATCCCACTTCCCAGAATGGAGGAAAGCGTGTGCAGAGCAAACCGGCGTTCATCGTCTACGGCAATACACGGAAAGCCAAGGCAAAGGTGGTTTTGTTCGGTCGCTTTGCGTTTCAGGGAAAAGCTCTGCCGATAAGAGCACGCACGAAAACTTGGCGCCTTTTTCGCCGCCATGCGGGAAAAAAGGCTTGTGATATGGTCGAGCTGGCGCTGTGAAAAGCTGCCGCACAGAGACACGACTACGCGGGAGGGAACATAGTGCCGGTGCATGAATGCACTTATGGTCTGTCCCGTCATGGCGGACAACGTCCGCTTGGTGCCCAAAATTGGCCTGCCCAGCGCGCCCGGAAAACATTTGGCCACAAGCCGTTCGGAGACAAGATCCTCCGGCGAGTCGTCATACATATCGATCTCCTCAAAGATCACGCCGCGCTCGGAGCTCACGTCATTCTCCGCAAAAAGCGAGTTGAAAAACATATCGCCAAGAAGGTCGATAGCCGTATCAAGATGGCTGTCCAGCACCCGGGCATAAAAGCAGGTGGTTTCACGCGTCGTATAGGCATTTATATGCCCGCCGATGCTGTCCATGATATCCGCAAGCTGATTGGCCGTGCGCTTTTCCGTACCTTTGAAAAGCATATGTTCGATAAAGTGTGCGCTGCCGCTTTCATCTTTTCTTTCATAACGCGAGCCAACACCAACCCATATGCCGACTGCCGCCGAGCGGACATACGGCACCTGCTCATAGACAATTCTGACACCGTTTTGCAATGTTATCTGGTTGTGCATAAAGTCCTCCACATGGGAAAGGGCGAGTGAACACTCGCCCTAAGTATAATATTGATGGTATTCTCTAACGAATGTTTCCGCCGCGCAAAGCAAGGGGAAAGCTCCGGTGGGCAGGCACCGCCGAATGTCCCTCCGGTGTCCGCCGTCATGGGCGGACACCGGAGGGATCAACGCGGTTCACTTATTGTTCAGGGGATACGATTACCCCCCTAAAAAGACTTCGCTTTTAGGCTTCCCCGCGCTCCTTTAGCGCGTCCTTGCGGCTGAGGTTAACTCTCCCGCGGTCGTCGATTTCAGTGACCTTGACCCAGGTCATGTCGCCGACGTTGAGAACATCCTCAACCTTTTCGGTGCGTTTGAACTCGAGATCCTTAATATGGATCATACCGTCCTTGCCGGGGGCAAGTTCGACAAACGCGCCGATGGGAATAATGCGGACGACCTTGCCGTAGTAAAGCTGGCCAACCTCAGGCTCAAAAACAATGCTTTCGATGGTTTGGCGGGCTGTACGGCACGCCTCGATATCTTCGCTGGCGATATAAATGGTACCATCGTCGTCGATGTCGATCTTGCAGCCGGTATCGGCAGTGATCTTCTGAATGACCTTTCCGCCGGAGCCGATAACGTCGCGGATCTTGTCGGGATTGATCTTCAGCTGAATCATCTTGGGCGCGCTGGCCGCAAGCTCATGTCTGGGTTCTGAGATGCAGGGCAGCATGATCTCATCGAGGATCTGGATGCGCGCCTCGCGGGTGATTTCAAAAGCGTTCTTTATGATTTCATGTTTCAGGCCGTCGTTCTTAAGATCCATCTGGATAGCGGTGATACCCTTTTTGGAACCGGCAACCTTGAAGTCCATCTCACCGTGGAAATCCTCAACGCCCTGGATATCAATAAAGGTTGTCCACTCATCACCGTCCTGAATGAGGCCGCAAGAAATACCGGCAACGGGCGCCTTTATCGGCACGCCGGCATCCATTAACGCAAGGCAGCTCGCACAGATGGATCCCTGTGAGGTACTGCCGTTGGAGGACAAGACTTCGGAGACAACGCGGATGGCATACGGGAAATCCTCAACAGGCGGGATGATGGGCTCAAGGGCCTTTTCAGCCAGCGCGCCATGGCCATACTCGCGGCGGCCGGTGCTGCGGCTTCCGCGCGCCTCGCCGACGGAGTAGGAGGGGAAGTTATAGTGATGCATAAAGCGTTTGGTGTCCTCTTCCCAGATCGTGTCGAGCTTCTGGGCGGCGGAGAGCGTGTTGAGCGTTGCGACGGAAAGCACCTGAGTCTGTCCACGCGTGAACAGGCCTGAGCCATGGACTCTGGGAATGATGCCGACCTCCGCCGCGAGCGGGCGGATCTGGTTCATGGCGCGACCGTCGACTCGTTTGCCGGCGAGCAGCCATTTTTTTACGATTTTTTTCTGCATGCGGTACAGTGTCTCTTCCATGTACTGCATGATTTCAGGATATTCCTCACCGTATTTCTCGACGACAGCGCTTACCCACGCATTGACACGCTCCTCGCGGACGTTCTTATCGTCGGTATCCATGCAGTATTCCATGCCGGTCATCTCATTCTCACAGAGCTTCTCAAAGAGCGCCATATCAAAGCTCGCCTGCTCGTATTCAAATTTTGGCTTGCCGATCTCGGCAACCATCTTGTTGATCAGGGCGATAATCGGGCGAATGATCTCATGCGCCTTGACGATTCCCTCGTACATGATATCCTCCGGGATCTCGTTGGCGGCCGCCTCGATCATAACGATCTTCTCCATTGTGGCGGCGACAGTGACCTGCATCTGGCTTTTCTCGCGCTCAGCCTTAGTGGGGTTAAAGAGATACTTCTCACCGTCCCAGCCGAGGACAATGCCGGCAATAGGTCCGTTAAACGGAATATCGGAAATTGAAACGGCAGCGGAAGCACCGATCATCGCGGCGATCTCGGGAGAACAGTCACGGTCGACCGACAGCACGGTACAGCAAACGGCGACGTCATTGCGCAGGTCCGAAGGGAACAGCGGACGCATCGGACGGTCGATAAGGCGGCTGGCCAGCACAGCGGGCAAACTTGGCCTCCCCTCACGGCGCATAAAGCTTCCGGGAATACGGCCGACAGCATAGAGCTTCTCCTCAAAATCGACGGAGAGCGGGAAGTAATCGATGCCGTCTTTGGGGCGGGCAGAGGCCGTTGCGGTGACGAGCACTGTGGTCTCGCCATACTTTACAAGGATGGCGGCATTGGCAAGCTCGGCAAGCTTGCCGACCTCCATCGTGAGTGGACGACCGGCTAAGTCCATAGAATAACTTTTGAAATTAGGGAATTCTTTCTTTGTAATTATCATGGTATTGCTCCTTTCAATTTTCTTCGGCGGAGCAAATCTTTAGCATTTGAAGACGCGCCCGGACATGCCCTCGGACGAATTTTCAACTGCTAAAGCCACAACTCCGCCAAGTTTAACACTTCATTCTCAGTTTATATTGTAACCGAAACGGCCAAATATACAATGGGTCTAATTGTACATAATCGGATGGCAGAGGGCTTTAGCTCCTCCGCCACCCGACCGGATGCTTATTTTCTCAGACCAAGCTTTGCGATAACCGCTCTGTAGCGCTCAATATCCTTCTTGGCAAGGTATTCGAGCAGACGGCGGCGCTTACCGACCATCTTCAGCAGGCCAAGACGGCTGTGGTTGTCCTTCTTGTGGATTTTCAGATGTTCGGTGAGCTGCTGGATACGCTCCGTGAGAATGGCGATCTGCACCTCTGGAGAACCCGTATCGCCCTCATGGGTCTTATAGGCATCAATAACGACATTTTTTTGTTCCTTGGTAATCAATAAAATACAGTCCTTTCTTTTAGTCTATACCCTCAAAGCCGGGTTTAAGGCGGAAAGGCACCGGAAAAACCGGCTTATCTCCAAAAACTAAGCTCAGGGGCAAAATCCATAGAATTCTACCATAATTTTCGATAAATGTAAAGGGGAAAAACACAAAAACATTTTAAATACCGTTCTTGACAAGATCGCTATAGCGCCGACAAGTCATGAATGTTATAATGCTGGTATCCTACTCAGGAGGCAAAAATATGGCCAACATTTTTGATTATATGATCTGGAGGGGCGACCTGCCGTTTATGCGAGATCCGCTAAACGATATTGACAGCCTTATCATAAACCGGATAGCCTATATTCCATTCGACGGCATCATTTCCGACAAACTTCCGGACGGTCTCACCGTCGGTGAGGCCGTGCAAAAATTTCTCGCGTATCCGGATGCCGACAAGCGCGTCTATATCGAAACCGACATTCGCCTGTGCCGCGCCATACTCGACTGCCCGCGTTTTGCCCTGCTTCCGCTCAGCGGATATGAAAACACCGTGGATACAAAGCGCGAGGTCCAATTCTGTGCCATGGTGTTTTCCCTCTCGCCGACTGAGCATTACATTGCCTTCCGCGGCACCGACAACACGATTGTCGGCTGGAAAGAAGATTTTAACATGAGCTTCGTCACCCCGGTACCCGCGCAGCTTCAGGCGGCGCGATACCTTGAAAAAGCGGCCGCCGGCATGCCGGGTTCGCTGATAACGGGAGGACACTCCAAGGGTGGAAACCTCGCTGTCTACGCCGCCGCTTATGCCTCGTCAAAGACGCGGAATCGTATCTCAGCTATCTACAACAACGACGGTCCGGGCTTTGATCCCGCAGTCCTGAAAACAGACGGCTATCTCGCCATCAGTGCAAAGATACGCACTTTTGTCCCTCAGTCATCCATTGTGGGCATGCTGCTTGAGCATGAGGAGGACTACACCATCGTCAAAAGCAAACAGGTGAGTATTATGCAGCACGATCTCTATTCCTGGGAAGTGCTGGGGCGTGAATTTATCTCTCTTGACCGGGTAACGAACAGCAGCCGATTTATCGACAGCACACTCAAGGACTGGGTATCGCACATGACCCGCGACCAGCGCGAGCGGTTTGTCGATGGCCTGTTCTCTCTGCTCCGGGACACGAACGCCGAAACACTTCAGGATCTGACGGAAAATTTTTTTGTCAGTGCGAAAACAATTATCAAAACGCTGGGGGGCATGGATGAGGAAACCCGCTCCAGCGTACAATATGCCCTCGGCCTCCTGTTGCGCTCGGCAAAGGAAAATATTTCGGAGGTATGGCCAAAGCCTAAGCTGCCCGGCCGTAAGGGTGAAGTACCGTGATCAATCCGCAAGGAACCTTTGAAGAGACAAGCACAGCCATACTTCCGCATCAAATAAAACCGGGCCGCTTTACACAAAAAAACAAGAAAACGGCAGGGACGCAATGGTCCTCGCCGTTTTTAGATCATCTATGCTCAGCAACAAAGAAAAGCGCAACCGTGTTTGCCCCCGAATGTCCTCCGACTATGGGGCCAATCATGTTTATGACGATCTCTTTAACGGGATACAGCTTCTTTATCTCTCCGGCAAGGTATTCAGCGTCCTGTCGGCAATCGCCGTGAGAAATGAATATGGGCCCTTCCGGCTGCGTTATTGTCTGCTTTAAGCGTTCCAGCAACGCCAGGAGTGATTTTTTTCTGCCGCGGGCCTTATCGACATTTATGAGGCGGCCCTGGTCATCGGTATGGAGTACCGGCTTTATGCCCAGAGCCGAACCGACGATCGCAGTCGCGGCGGAGACCCTGCCGCCCCGGTGCAGATGATGCAGGTCATCCACGGTGAACCAGTGGGCAACATGAGGGAGCAGCGCATCTATTGCGGCAGCCGTTTCGTCAAGGCTTTTTCCCTCCCGGCGCATACGGGCGGCCTCCATGACGATAAGCCCTTCTCCGGCTGATGCGGCAAGTGAATCGATGACGACGATTTTACAGTCATGTTTTTCCATCATTTCTTTGGCAACAAGACTGGCGTTTGCATAGGTAGAGCTGAGCGCGGATGAAAAGGCAATAATCAGTATCTCACGACTTTTTTCCAGATTGGCCTCTATGCTGTTACTCCAGTCCGAAACATTTACGGCACTGGTTGAGGGCATTTCACCGGCACGCAGTCGGCGGTAAAACTCTTCATAGCTCATCTCACGCCCATCTGGGTAATGGGTATATGAGGTCTCGCCCAGAGTTGCCGCCATAGGGAGGCAACCGATATCATTTTCTTCAAGCTGCTGCATACTGAGGTCACAGGTTGAATCTGTCAAAAGTACAAAACCCATCCGTAGTCACTTCCCTGTTCAGATTAAAGGGAAACCCTTCCCGTGCCCAAATTTTATCATAGGTGCTGAAAAATGTAAATACAATTTTATCTATTAAACCATACGACATGGTTTGACAAACCAGATTAGCTTATTTGCCGCCCTTAAGCGCTTTCATACGCAAACTGTGGTCGAGAATACGCTTACGCAGGCGCAGGGATTTGGGCGTGACCTCCAAAAGTTCATCGTCTGCAAGGAACTCAAGGCACTGCTCAAGACTCATATTGCGCGGCGTTACGAGGCGCAGAGCATCGTCGGAGCCGGCAGCGCGCATATTGGTAAGTTGTTTTTTCTTACATACGTTTACCGAGATATCCTCCGCTTTGGGTGAGACGCCGACGATCATTCCGGCGTAAACCGGCGTACCCGGCCCGATGAACAGCGTGCCGCGGTCCTGGGCATTGAACAGGCCGTAGGTCACCGACTCTCCGGTCTCAAAAGCGACCAGCGATCCGGTGCTGCGCCGGCTGAGCTCGCCTTTCATAGGGGCATAGCCTTCCAGGATGGAGGCCATGATGCCTTCACCGCGCGTATCGGTGAGAAATTCGTTGCGGTATCCGAAAAGGCCTCTGGATGGGACGATAAACTCCAGCTTCATGCGATTGCCGACGGGGGTCATCTGCTCAAAGTCGCCCTTACGGGAGCTGAGCTTTTCAATGACGGCACCGACACACTCCTCCGGCACATCAACGACAACGCGCTCCATAGGTTCGCTCTTTACGCCATTGATCTCCCGGGTGAGCACACGCGGGGGAGAAACCTGAAACTCATAGCCCTCGCGGCGCATGGTTTCGATTAAAATTGATAAATGCATCTCACCGCGCCCTGCGACATTGAACGCATCACTGTTCGGCACCTGCTCAACATGCAGGGACACATCTTTGAGCGTCTCGCGCATGAGTCTGTCCCGGATCTGCCGGGTGGTGACAAACTTGCCCTCGCGGCCGGCAAAGGGACTGTCATTGACCGAAAAGGTCATTTCCATCGTCGGAGCGGATATCTTTACAAACGGCAATGGCTCAGGAACCGCAACATCACAGACCGTGTCGCCTATGGTAACGTCGCCTATCCCGGACAGGGCAATAATATTGCCCGTCGTTGCCTCCGTAACCGGTTTATGGCTGAGCCCTTCGAACTGATAGAGTGAAACCGCCTTAGCCTTGCGGTGCGGGCGTTCGTTGTGGTAATCACAGACAATGATCTCCTGGTTCTGGCACAGCTTGCCGCGTTCTACGCGCCCTATAGCAATGCGCCCGACATATTCATTGTAGTCTATGGCGGAGACAAGCATCTGGAAGGGCGCATTTTCGTCTCCTCCCGGCTCCGGAATATACTTGATTATCGTATCGAACAGCGGCTTCAGGTCGACGCCCTCGACATCCGGGCTAAAAGAGCAGATGCCTCGGCGCGCCGAGCAGAAGAGCATCGGAGAGTCAAGCTGTTCGTCCGTGGCGTCAAGATCCATTAACAGTTCGAGCACTTCATCCACGACCTCATGGATGCGCTGGTCAGGCCGGTCTATTTTATTGACAACGACGATGACGCGGTGCCCAAGCTCCAGCGCTTTGCTGAGGACAAACCGGGTCTGGGGCATAGGGCCTTCGGCGGCATCGACGAGCAGAATGACACCGTTGACCATTTTGAGTATTCGCTCAACTTCACCGCCGAAGTCGGCATGGCCCGGGGTGTCAACAATATTTATCTTAGTGTCACCATAGCGTACGGCGGTATTTTTTGCTAATATGGTTATGCCGCGCTCACGTTCCAGGTCGTTTGAGTCCATAACGCGCTCCTGCACCTCCTGGTTCTCACGGAACACGCCGCTCTGCGACAGCATGGCGTCCACCAGTGTGGTTTTGCCATGGTCAACGTGGGCAATTATGGCAATATTTCTCAGCTTATCCAATGTGTACCACTTCCCTTGTGCTTCAATTTCACAAATGGTTATTATAACCCCAAGGCATTGAAATAGCAAGAAAAATTCATGAAAAATATTATCTGTGAAAATCTCCTTGCTTCTTGACAATCTGGGAGCATTATGTTATATTATAGGTGAAAAATACAATATCTCCGGCGCTCCGGCGCAAGAGGTTGTATATATTCAATAAATCTTAATTGTGGGGGTGATTCCGTTGTTCCGTGCAGCTTAGCCGGGCCGCAGGGAGTATCAGCCTACCGGCTCGATTGACCACATCGATTTTCCCGCGTTTTCTGTGAGACACGAAGGTTGTAAGCAAAGAAAAGACCGTAAATACGCTGATATCAAGTATATTATTATGTCTTAAACGCGATACATATATGGGGCTGTCCCGCATGGGGCAGCCCTTTTTTGGCTTAATAAGCCGCGCTTAGCTTCAGGTACTAAATAAGATGAATCCGCGGGTTCCCCGCGGATTTGAGACGATCAAAAATACTATTTCTTACCCTTTTTCTTTAGTTTGGTGAGGTTACCCTTTCCGTCATCAATATAGGTATTTTCCAGTGTTGCGATCGTGCAGCGGCGCCACTCATCCAGATATTCCTGGCGCAGCGCATGGCGTTCGTCGGCCTCTTCATTGGTGAGGCCGCGCTCCTTTGCAATGCGCGCGAGCGCATTTATCCTGTCGATTTTTGCCTGTTCCAAACAAACACCTCAATTTCTGAGACTGTGCAGCGGTGCGGGGATACGTCCGCCGCGGGCAATGAATTCCGCCTGTGAATACGGGTTGACCGGCATGACCGGGGCGCTGCCCAACAATCCGCCGAAATCGACTGTGTCGCCTACTTTTTTCCCGGGGGCGGGAATAATGCGCACGGCGGTGGTCTTATTGTTTATCATGCCGATTGCCGCCTCGTCTGCGATGATTCCGGAAATCGTCTCGGCGGTGGTATCGCCGGGAACGGCGATCATATCGAGGCCGACGGAGCAGACGCAGGTCATCGCCTCAAGTTTTTCGATGGTAAGGGCGCCGCGTTTTGCCGCCGCTATCATACCCGCATCCTCAGAGACAGGGATGAATGCGCCCGAAAGCCCGCCGACGTGGCCAGAGGCCATAACTCCGCCCTTCTTAACAGCGTCGTTCAAAAGGGCAAGCGCCGCTGTCGTTCCAGCCGCTCCCACGCTCTCAAGGCCCATGATCTCCAAAATATCCGCCACGCTGTCGCCGATTTCCGGGGTCGGCGCAAGCGAGAGGTCGACAACGCCGAAAGGGACTCCGAGCCGGGCAGACGCCTCCTGCGCAACAAGCTGGCCCATTCGGGTTATGCGGAATGCCGTCTTTTTTATGATCTCCGCTACCTTATCGAAAGGCATGCCCTTTGCCGCCCGCAGCGCATGGCTGACGACACCGGGACCGGATACCCCGACATTGATGACACATTCGGGCTCGCCAATGCCGTGAAACGCCCCTGCCATAAACGGATTGTCCTCAACCGCATTTGCAAACACGACCAGTTTAGCGCAGCCGAAGCCGGCACGGTCCGAGGTCTTTTCGGCAGTCTGTTTCACAATTTGCCCCATTTTTCGTACGGCATCCATGTTGATGCCGGCGCGCGTCGTGGCAACGTTCACGCTGGAGCAGACAAAATCGGTACTCGCCAGCGCCTCGGGTATGGAATTGATAAGCCTTGTGTCTCCGCCAGTAAAGCCTTTATGGACAAGCGCTGAAAAACCGCCGAGAAAATTGACCCCGACTTCCTTCGCGGCCCTGTCCAGGGCGGCGGCGAACGGGGCAAAATTCTGTGCCCTGCAGCTCTCCGCGACTAAGGCAATAGGCGTTACGGATATCCGTTTGTTGACTATCGGAACGCCAAACTCCGCCTCTATATCTTCACCGGTTTTGACAAGATTACCCGCACAGCGGCAAATTTTATCATAGACCTTCGCACAGCTTCTTTCAATAGATTCATCGGCGCAGTCACGCAGGGAAATACCCATTGTGATCGTGCGTACGTCGAGGTGCTGCTGGTCAATCATATCAATTGTCTGAAGGATTTCACCCTGATTTATCATTTATATCGCTCCTAATAGCAAAAACATATTCTTCGTTGCCGTATGGCTTCAGCGGAATGCCGATCCGTTCCTCTTTGGGGAAAAATTCCGCTTGCGCGCTGCATGTGAAAGCGCTTATATCCTGTGCATGGCGTTAAAGATGTCCTCACGCTGGATGCGTATGGACAAGCCGCGCTCGGTGCCGCGCTTTTTGAGCATATCGCTCAGCTCGGCAAAAGGTACCGGGCAGCCCGAGGCATCCACCAGCATGATCATGGTAAAATATTCCTGCAAAACGGTTTGGCTGATATCCAGGACGTTTACGCCCTGGCTGGCCAAAAGCGTGCAGACGTCCGCAATGATGCCGACGGTATCTTTCCCTATGACGGTTACGATCGCTCTCATATTAAAAATCCATTCCTTTCGGTATATTATAAAGTCTATCAGGTAAGCTCATCCAGTGTGAGACCAAACCCTTCGCCGAAGTTTTCGAGGAAATAGTCGACCTCCGGCAACGCGTATTCAAGCAGGGCGTTTTTCGTCTGCGCCATTGCGAGGGAAAACTCACCGTTGCCGGCGGCGCACTCCTCCACGCACTTGATATAGGCCGAGAGCTTGTCCGCGGCTTTTATGATTTTGCGGACATACTCGTCGTCAGGCGATAGCATTGCAAAGTAGGCCGGGCGCAGCTTTTCGGGCAATGCGGCCAGAAGCTGGGCCTGAGCCGCGGCTTCCACGCTTTTATAGGCGTCGCGTATCGCCGGATCGTGATATTTTATCGGCGTGGGCATATCCCCCGTGAAAATCTCAGCGGCGTCATGATAGAGCGCCGCGGCAGCGCAGAGATTCGCGTCGCACGGAATCTT
This sequence comes from Oscillospiraceae bacterium, assembly GCA_050252415.1. GTDB lineage: Bacteria > Bacillota > Clostridia > Oscillospirales > Oscillospiraceae > Heteroscillospira. The sequence goes on from JBFWKZ010000002.1 coordinate 28,175, forward strand.
AAACACATCGCGCCGGATAACGGCAAGCGCATGGGCAAGGACGGCAACCATATGGCTGTGTTCCTGAATGTTTTCGGGTATGCTGTTTCGCATAAGCCCCCAGCGCCCGATAAAGCGCATACGGGATATAAGGGCAAAGAAGCTATGTTTCACGGCAATACCTCCTTAAGAGTCTTCTGCCAAACATGCTATCATGTTTTGACGAAATTGTAAACCTGATTTTATGCCATTTCCCCAATATATACGCCAAAATACGAAATGTTGACCCGTGAATATAATGGTGATATAATGCTGTGATACAATAGTTATAGGTGTCTATTGTGAAACTGTCATTATCGCACAACGGTCATCGGGACACAGGAATGTCAGCCGTCTGTCTGCGGGAGCGGCGCGATCGCTCCCGCAGAAAATTGCTGAGATTGCGAGGCCCGGGTTTTGACGGCGTTTTAATAATTTTTCTAAAAGTTGAGGCACACAGCTTATGTGGATAACCGATAAATGGCAGGATTTCGAGCTGCTTGATTGCTCCCGCGGAGAAAAGCTGGAGAGATGGGGCAAGTATCTTCTCGTACGTCCCGACCCCCAGGCGATCTGGGACACGCCGCGAAAAAATCGCGGCTGGCGTGATTTCTCCGCCTGCTACCACCGAAACGACCGCGGCGGCGGTGCCTGGGAAAAACACAGCCTTCCGGATCAATGGCAGATACGGTATGGCGATCTGGTGTTTAATATTAAGCCCATGAACTTTAAGCATACGGGCATTTTCCCCGAACAGGGGACAAACTGGGATTTTGCCATGGACATGATAAAAAGGTCAGACAGGCCCATCAGTGTCTTAAACCTCTTTGCCTATACGGGTGCCGCAACGGTCGCCTGTGCCTTTGCCGGAGCCAATGTCTGCCATGTCGACGCGGCCCGCGGCATGGTCGCATGGGCGCGGGAAAACGCCGCCTCTTCCGGTGTGGCGGAAAAGCCCATACGCTGGATCATCGACGACTGTGCCAAATTCGTCGAGCGTGAAATAAGGCGCGGAAGGCGTTACGACGCCATTATCATGGACCCTCCGAGCTATGGGCGCGGTCCTTCCGGTGAGATCTGGAAGCTGGAGGAAAATCTCTGGCCGTTTATCAGTCTGGTCTCGGGCGTGTTATCCGACGATCCGCTTTTTGTTATTATTAATTCCTACACCACGGGGCTCTCCCCGTCGGTACTCACCTATATGAGCGAGAGCATTTTTGCTAAGAAATTCGGCGGCCACAGCGAGAGTCAGGAACTGGGCCTTCCCGTCCGTGACTCGGGACTCTATCTTCCCTGTGGCGCCTCCTGCCGCTGGATATGCCGATGAGGGACCTGTCATGGAAATGATAAGAACCGAAAATCTGGTGAGCACCTATCAAACCGGTGAGGAAACGCTCGAGGTACTCCACGGCGTCAGCCTGACCATCCAAAAGGGCAGCATGGTGGCGCTTCTGGGGCATAACGGCTCCGGTAAATCCACCCTCGTCCGCCATTTCAACGCCATTGCCCTGCCGGACGGCGGGACTGTTTATGTCAAGGGTATTTCAACGCGGGACGAATCCCGGCTCATGGAAATTCGCCGTACGGTCGGCCTGGTCTTTCAAAACCCGGACAATCAAATCGTCGCAAGCGTCGTTGAAGACGATGTGGCCTTTGCGCCAGAGAACCTGGGTCTTCCGCCGGAAGAGATACGCCGCCGCGTCGACGAAGCGCTGACTTCCGTCGGCATGCACGACTATCGTGATCGGGCGCCTTACCTGCTCTCCGGAGGGCAGAAGCAACGTGTCGCCATCGCTGGCATTCTCGCCATGCGTCCGGAGTGCATCGTGCTCGATGAGCCAACGGCGATGCTGGACCCCCGAGGCCGGCGGGAAGTGTTGGGCACCGTCCGAAAACTCTGCCGTGAGAGCGGTATCACCGTCGTCATCATCACTCACCATATGCGGGAAGCGATAGACGCCGACCAAATAATCGTCCTCTCTGACGGCAGCATTGCCATGCAGGGTACTCCCGCCGAGGTCTTTTCCCGCGTCGAGGCCCTCAAAGCGCTTGGGCTCACCGTTCCGGAGACGACCGAGCTCATTTATGCGCTCAATCAAAACGGTATGGACCTGCCGCTTCACGCATTGACAATAGACGACTGTGCCGACGCAATCGCCTCGGCGCTGAAAGGAAGCTAAATGACCCCGATACTGACAGCGGAAGGCTTAACGCATGTCTACGGGCATGCCACCCCTTTTGAAACTGTTGCCATCGACAGTATAGACATACAAATAGAGCAAGGTGAGCTCTTGGGCGTCATCGGACACACCGGCAGCGGGAAATCGACCTTTATTCAGCACTTAAACGGGCTGATTAAGCCCAGTTCGGGCAGGGTGCTTCTCGGCGGGGAAGATATAAACGCCTCCAAAGAACTCAATCGTGCGGCGAGATTTCGCGTAGGGCTCGTGTTCCAATATCCGGAATATCAGCTTTTTGAAGATACGGTTTACCGCGACATAGCCTTTGGCCCAAAAAACATGGGGCTTTCCGAGGAGGAGATCGATCGGCGAATCCGCTCAGCCGCGGGCTTTGTCGGTATCGCCAAAGAGCTGCTTGAGGCCTCTCCTCTGGAACTCTCCGGCGGGCAAAAGCGCAGAGTCGCCATTGCCGGCGTCATCGCCATGGAACCGGAGGTACTCATTCTGGATGAACCGACGGCCGGACTGGATCCGGCCGGACGTGAGAGCATACTCCAGAATATTATGACCTATAAGCACGCCACCGGCGCGACCGTGCTCCTCGTCAGCCACAGCATGGACGACGTCGCACGATTTGCCGACCGGCTTATCGTTTTCTGCGCCGGCAAAATCGCCATGCAGGGTGCCCCGGCAGAGATATTCACCCATGACCTTGAGCTTGAGGCGATGGGGCTTTCCGTCCCCGCGGCGACAAAGATCGCACGAGCTCTGCGGCAGCGGGGCGTACCCTTGCCCGAGGGAATATTCACGCTCGATCAGCTCCGCGACGCCGTGCTCACACTGAGGGGAGGCGCGCCATGCTGAAAGACGTGACTCTCGGCCAATTTTTTCCCGGCGACACGCCGGCTCACCGGCTGGACCCCCGAACAAAGCTCATTCTCACCGTAATCTATATCGTTGCCCTTTTTATCGTCCATTCTTATACGGCCTATGCCCTCATAATGGCCGTGCTGCTGATCTGCATGCGCATATCGCGCGTAAGCCCCGGGCTTATGCTGAAGGGCATGAAGCCCCTTATATTCGTCATTGGGCTGACGGCATTTATAAACGCCTTTTTCACCGGCGGCGAGCATGTAATTTTCATTCTCGGCGTTCTTCGCCTCACATGGGAGGGCCTAAACCGCTCCATATTCATGCTCCTGCGAATCACGATGCTTGTGTGCGGAACATTCCTCCTGACCTATACGACATCTCCTCTCGCCATCACGGATGGGATGGAAAAGCTTATGAACCCGCTCAAAACACTTCGCTTTCCCGTGCATGACGTCTCTATGATGATGAGCATTGCGCTGCGCTTCATCCCCACGCTTATCGGCGAAACGGATAAGATCATGTCCGCTCAGAAGGCGCGCGGCGCATCTTTCGATACCGGAAATCTTATCCAGCGGGCAAAGGCGCTGCTGCCGCTTTTGGTTCCGCTTTTCGTCAGTGCCTTCCGGCGCGCAGACGAGCTGGCAACAGCGATGGAATGCCGCTGCTACAACGGCGGCGTGGGCAGGACAAGGATGAAACAGCTCATGATGGCTTTTCGCGACTGGGCTGCTCTGGCGCTCGGAGCCGTCATCTTGGCACTCGTCATTTTTATGCGCACACAGGGGGGCCTAATATGAAAAATGTCGCCCTTCGCATCAGCTACGACGGCACAAACTACCACGGCTGGCAGGTGCAAAAGACAGAGGTTACCGTAGCGGAGACGCTCGAAAAAGCGCTTTCCGCCGTCTGCGGACATCCCGTTAAGGTGACGGGCTGCGGCAGAACGGACGCAGGCGTGCACGCTCTGCGCTACTGCGCCAATTTTCGCACGGCGAGCCGGATACCGATCAGCCGTCTGCCGCTGGCCGTCAATACTCATCTTCCCGCGGATATCGCGGTTCATGATGCCATAGAAGCCGATGATGGTTTTAATGCCATAGGTTCCTGCATAAAAAAAGAGTATACCTATCGAATCCACAACAGCCGCATACGCGACCCCTTTTTGCAAAACCGCGCATGCTTTTATCCGTCCCCGCTTGACTTTGATCGTCTTGAGGCGGCGGGCCGGGCGTTTGAGGGGACGCATGATTTTGCAGCCGTCCGCAGTGTCGGGACAGAGACAAAAAGTACGGTACGGACCGTGTATTGGTGCCGGGCGGTAAGAAACGGCGAGCTCATTGAGATAGCCGTCTGCGCCGATGGTTTTCTCTATAACATGGCACGCGCCATCGTCGGCACGATGGTTTATGCCGCCCATGCCAAGTTTGCCCCTGAAGCTATCCCTGCGTTATTAGAAAAACGGGACAGGCGGCTAACGGGCCCCACCATGCCGGCCCAAGGACTTTATATGTCCCGCGTCTGGTATGACGGTGCTGTGGGAGAGATGATGCTGCGCTGACAAAATGCGCCCTCCTTCCACACTTTACAGGTGATATAGTTATCTCTATTGGAGATGATGACTATGCCTGCAAAAACCGCTGAAAAAAAACTGCTTCTCCCCACTATTGCCATACTTCTGGCACTTTCCCTGTTGGCAATCATCCCGATACTGCACCACGAGGCTCCGGTCTTCATATCGCTTGGATACGATTGCCGCGGCTCCTTGCCTCTCAGCAGCGGTTTCGCCGCTTTCTCCTATGGCGAGGTGGCCGTTTATTCTCCCAAAGGGAAACTTGTTTTAGACGAAAAGCTCGCCGTTTCACCCGAGCTCTGTACGTCAAACGGCGATATTTTTGCCGCTGTAAGCAGCGGGTGCGTGCGGCTGTATTCCTCCAAAGGATTTTTAGGTGAGATTCCTGAAAGCGGCGAAATCCTTTCACTTGCCGCAACTGGAAATTACATCGTCGCCTCCCGCCTGTGCGCGGATTATGCCTGCTGCGTCACCGTGTACCAAGGGCTCACACCCGTGTTTGAACGCTTCATCGCCGCCGGCGCGTGTATCTCCGCCGCCGAGGCCGGCGGCACGCTGTTCTTGGCGCTCGACTGCGGCGATTCTTCCCAGCTCCTTCTGCTTGATTCCAAGGGCAGTGAAATTGCCCGACTTGAGTTTCCAGATAAAATTGAGACTCTGCACCGGCTTGATAACGCCGTCTGCGCCGAGTTTTCCGATTTGCTCCGCTTTATCGGTACAGGTGGAGAAGTTCAGGGCGAATACGATGAAACGTTTTCCTCCGTTCGCGCCTTTGACGGCGTTCTCTGTGCCTTGGTACCCGGAGGCGCCGTTGCGCTCAATGCGCATGGCGAGCCGGTCGGTATGACTGAGACATCCGGAAATGTGCCCAGATCTTTCGGCGAAGGCAAATATCCTGCGCTGATACTGGGTGAAGAAGTCACTGTTTTCAATAAAAAAATGGAATATAAATATACTATAAAGAACAAATATGTTCCTCAAAACGTCATGACATACAGAGATGGCGCCGTACTGGTATGGCCGTGCGCCGCTGAAATACACAGGAAGTGAGGCATAAAATGAAAATGCTGTTGGATCTCGCCCTATTGGTAATTATCGCCATTTGCGTCTGGGGCGGTTATAAAAAGGGACTTGTAATGGGTATCGGCGGTGTATTAATACTGATCGTCTCAATTGTGATCGGAAATATTCTATCCAGCACCTATTCACAGGATGTTATCTCCGCCATGCGTCCCTTTGCCAGCGGATATACCGATGACTTACTTACAGACGGCGTGTACGCCGCTTTGGGCGTCGAATCAAGCGATTTTTCTATTGAGGACCTGCTTGCACAGAACCCCGATATCGCACAGCAAGCGGCACAAAACACGTTTCTCAGTCTGGGCCTGCATGAGGACGTTGCCGAACAATTGGCGGAAGAAGCCGTTCAGTATTCTTCCGAGCAGAACGTCTCACTTGCCGACGCCGTAACACAAGTCGTTTGCAGCCGAATTGCATTTGCCATAGGATTCCTGCTTTTCTTTCTGCTCTCGGTGATCATACTAACTGTCATAGGCAATCTTACGAATCTGAGTTTTCGCATTCCGTATCTTGGGACCGGCAACGAGATCGGCGGTGCTATCGCCGGTTTCATCGAAGGGCTCATCTTCTGTGCCGTGATCGCATGGGCACTGCGCTTAGGCGGCATCCTTTTCCCGGACGGTATGCTTGAAGATACCTGGCTTTTGTCCTTCATGATGGACAAAAACCTTCTCACCGCATTTTTAGGCATTTAGCGGCATGACCGCGCTCTGCCAAATAGGAGAAATACAATATGCAACCGAGACTTTGTTCACGCTGCAAGAAAAATATTGCAGTTATCTTCATTACAAAAATCGAAAATGGAAAAAATGTTACAGAGGGGCTCTGCCTCAACTGTGCGCGTGATCTTAAAATCAAGCCCGTTGAGGATCTTGTGCAAAACCTCGGGCTCACCGACGAGGAACTCAATAACCTCTCAGGCGATATGAGCGAGGCCATGAACGGTATGCTCGGCGGCGTACCGATTATCCCGGAGGATGATGCCGACAACGACAACGAAGACGGGAAAACCGCCACCTTCCCCTTTCTCAGCCGCCTGATGGGCAACGGTGAGGCGCAAAACCCCTCGCCTATCGATCCTCCTCCGCGCCGTGATTCCAAGGAACAGCAGGCTCCAAAGGGTAAACGCAAGGCACTCGAAAGCTATTGCATCTCACTGTCCGACCGCGCCCGCGACGGTAAGCTCGACAAGATGATAGGGCGGGAGGAAGAGCTTGAACGCGTCATCCAAATTTTGAATCGCCGCCAGAAGAACAATCCCTGCCTTATCGGCGAGCCCGGCGTTGGCAAAACCGCCATTGCCGAAGGTCTTGCCCAGCGCATTGCGGAGGATAAGGTCCCCTACAAGCTGCGCGACAAGGAGGTCTATCTGCTGGATCTGACCGCGCTTGTCGCCGGGACACAATTTCGCGGTCAATTTGAAAGCCGCATGAAGGCGCTTATCGAAGACATCCGCAAGCAGGGGAACGTCATTCTCGTCATAGACGAGGTGCACAACATTGTGGGCGCCGGCGACGCCGAGGGCAGCATGAATGCCGCAAACATCCTCAAGCCCGCTCTCTCGAGAGGCGAGATACAGGTCATTGGCGCAACCACATTTGCCGAATACCGAAAGCATATTGAAAAGGACGCGGCGTTGGAGCGCAGATTCCAGCCCGTCACGGTTGCAGAGCCCTCAATCGCGGACTCGACCAAGATATTGAAGGGGATCGCCCATTATTATGAGGATTACCATGGCGTCATCATCCCGCCGGAGATGTGCGAGCTGGCCGTCACCCTTTCTGAACGTTATATCACCGATCGGTTTCTGCCGGATAAGGCAATAGACCTGATCGATGAGGCCTGCTCAGACGTCAATCTAAAAAATCATGAGCTTGAGCGTCTCGGCGAGGTGCTCAAGGAGCGCGCCGATATCGACAAAGAGCGCGAGCTGCTGCTTGCCGACACGAAAAATGAGAATTTTGAGCGTCTGGCCCAGCTCCGCAGTCACGACATCCAGCTTGCAAGCGAGCAAAGGCGCCTCGAAGCCGTGGGCCGTCCACGCCTTACACCGGATAATCTCGCGCGGGTCATTGAGCTGTGGACAAAAATTCCCGCCAGCAACATTCGTGAAGACGAATTTGTCCGCCTGTCCGAGCTGGACAGCCGGCTGCGTGAGCATATCGTCGGTCAGGACGAGGCGGTTGCCACCGTCTGCTCCGCGATCAAGCGCAGCCGCGTGGGACTAATGGCGAAACGTAAACCGGTCAGCTTCATTTTTGTGGGCAGCACCGGTGTCGGCAAAACCGAGCTTGTCAAACGTCTCGCAGCCGACCTCTTTGACTCGCCGGAATCGCTTGTACGGCTGGATATGTCCGAATTTATGGAAAAGCATTCCGTCTCCCGCATCATCGGCTCGCCGCCGGGCTATGTCGGTTACGATGAGGCCGGACAGCTTACGGAAAAGATCCGCCGTAAGCCCTACTCCGTCGTGCTGTTTGATGAGATCGAAAAAGCACATCCCGACGTTCTGAACGTGCTCTTGCAAATCCTCGACGACGGGCGCATCACCGATGCTCAGGGCAGAACGGTAAACTTTGAAAATGCCGTCGTTATTATGACCACGAATGCCGGAAGCGATCGCCAGGGCGGCACCGTCGGCTTCAATCACAGCTTAACAGAGCAGGGACACGAAAAGGCAACGAAGGCGCTGCGCGACTTTTTGCGCCCGGAGTTTTTGAACCGCGTCGATGAAATCGTCTACTTCAACCGCCTGACGGAGGAGAACTTCCGCCGCATTGCGGCTCTCATGCTCACGGAGCTGAGCGAGGCCATGGCCGTCAAAGGCATGGCACTTTCGTGGGACGACAGTGTCATAGACTATCTGACCGAGAAAAGCTACTCGCTGCGATACGGTGCGCGCAACCTAAGAAGAAGCATCCAAAAGGAGCTCGAAGACCCCATTGCCGCCGAGCTTGTGGATAAGCGGCGCGGACTGGCAAAGCACGTGGCATTAACGGTAACCGACGGCAAGGTCATCGTTACCGCCGACTAAATAAACAATTGCCATAAAATATGGCGGCTTTGATTGTTATTTCAAAGCCGCCATATTTTTTCAGCTCTTATCCGGTCTCCGGCAGGTGCCGGAATTTTACGCATTATTTTAATAAGACACCTCTTACCTGTGAATATACACGGGTAAGAGGTGTCTTTTGATACAAACGGCTTTTGAAGACCAACAGCTGTTTCTGGTGTTGTTTCCGATTTGTATGCCTATAGGGCACAGCCGATCACGGCGTCCATCTCGATCTCGACAAATTGGGTTGGACGGTTGAGCGCCGGCGTACCGACGACCGTGCACAGGGGACGGATATCATGAAAAATTTCGGCGTAAGCCCTGGTGATATCGCCGGTGAACTTCATGTCGGTCGCATAGACCTTGACCTTAACTACGTCAGCGGCTGCGGCGCCTGCCGTTTCCAGCAGCTTGACCTGTTTTTCAAGCACATACTTGGTCTGCTCATAGGCGTCCTCGCCGTATACGGTACCATCCGGCTGAACAGAGGTCGTTCCGCCGACAAAAACAAAGGGTCCTGTCTTTACCATGCGGCTGTAGCCGACCTTCTCCTCCAGCGGCGCGCCGGAAGAATAGTTGGTTCTTTTTAGCTCCATAGTTTCTCCTCCAAAAAATCATTTATCCGCTTTAAAGCGGTCATAGCGCAGTTCATAGAGATTGATGTCGGGTTTATCACCGACGGCCAGTTGGCTTAGCAGCTTACCTACTGCGGGACCGATACCAAAGCCATGGCCCGTGAAACCGCACGCCAGAATGAGACCCGGCACTTCTTCTACCGGACTGATGACGGGGACCTTATCCGCGGACATATCCAGCCATCCGGCCCAGGTGCGGACAATTTTTGCGTCGCGCAGAACCGGGAAATAGCCCATGATTCCACGGCACACCGCTGAAGAGGTCAAACTGCTTGTGGGCGGTACGCCCTCCGTCTTTTCAATAAAATTCTCAAGGCCCGAATCACCGCCGAAGACAAACGAGCCGTGGCTTGTCTGGTGCCCGTAAAAATCCGCCATCGCCGTTCCCAGCATCTGCCAGAACATCGGCGGCTGCGCCTCCGTGACCAGCGCCTCATCGATCTGCTGGGTGAGCGGTACGTCGATACCCACCGTATTGGCAATGGCCCGACTGCCGTAACCGGCGGCCAGGACTATGGTATCGCCCTCAAAGATATCGCCCTCGTCCGTCACCACCGCACGCGCCCTGCCGCAGAATTTTTTTACCTCCGTAACACGCGCGCCGCTATAAAACCGAACGCCGAGCTGACGCGCTCTGCGGTAAAACGCCAGCGTCGTCACCATAGGGTTCGCATGCCCGTCGGTCGGGCACCAGGAGGCACCAATAACTTCATCGGTGAGGTAGGGGCAAATGGCTCTCGCCTCCTCGCCCGAAATCATCTCGACACCCAGTCCGCACGACTTTGCGTTGTTCGTCAGATTTTGCAGGACTTTCAGGTGCTGCTCCGTCTTGCCAAGCCGCAGGTTTCCCTTTTGATAGTACTCACAGTCGACGCCGAGCTCTTCGGAGAGTCCCGGCCAGATCGTCCGGATACCCCACATCGCTATGGGGAGCTCGCGTCTGTCTCGGCCCGACTGGCGTACGCCGCCGCCGTTTCGCGAAGAGCCGCCGTTTCCGATAAAATCGCTGCCCTCCAAAACGATGACCGAGACCCCTTTTTTTGCCAGGTTATAGGCGGTGGCATTCCCGATGATTCCGCCGCCGACAATAATGACCTCCGCGGTATTAGTCATCCAAAACACCGCCTTTCTTTTCATCGCCAAGAACGTGCATTTCAACCGGGCGCATCGGCGCCCGGCTCACAGCCGGCTCTATCTCCGCCGGCCTTTTAGCAAGCTCACGCGCAACGATACCCTGAACAAGTCTGCCGCAGGTCTGCCCCTGACAAAGCCCCATTCCAGCGCGGAGAAAACGGCGAATCTCCGTTATCGTCCGCATCCCGTCATGGACGGCTTTGCGTATCTCGCCTTTGGTTATCTCCTCGCAGCGGCAGATGATCATATCATCATCCGGTTCGGGAACAACTTGGCCAATATCGGCTGCTCTGTCGTTGAGCTTTTTCATATCGCACCTCCCACCCTATATTGCCTTGCTTTCATCACCATCTGCGACGGGACCCGTATTGTGAGAAGATTCGTCATGTCAAACGCCGGAGCAGACCTCACGGAGACAACCTCGCATTCGCATACGCTCTTTCCGCTGCGGTCAAGAGCAATCCCTTTGTCGCCCGGCTGCGGCAGGGGCAGAAATTCATAGGGCATCGTGACTTCGGCATATCCGTCTCCGGTATCCTCGTCAACCAGGAAAATTGCCTGTCCGGAACAGGCCGCTACACACATGCCGCATCCGATACATTCCGCACCGCTGTCGATTGCCGGCAGCGCCGTGATATCGGCTCCAATCTTGATACATCCCCTTGGGCAGGCATCCTGGCAGGGGTTACAGGGAATGTTTTGCGTGCACTCGATGACGGGATGGAGCCCAAGCGCATGGGTCACGCCCGGATAAGACTCAATTTCAGCCTCGTCGACATAGCCTTTTTTCAGCAGGCTCATTGAAATTGGCAGCCCCTCCTCGGTCTTCTCTAGTATCTTCCCGCGATTTTCCGGTGCGAACATACCCTTGCGAAGACTGGTGAGCGCCGTTTCAAACCGTACGATCTGTCGGTCACGCTCATCCTGTGAGATATAGCCCAGGCTCTCGGCAATGGCAACACCCGCAATGCGCCCTTCAATCATTGCCGAGGACGCCTCTTCAATTCCGCTGACATCGCCCGCCACATACACGCCGGGGAGAGATGTCTGTCCATAATCATCATAGACCGGGACATAACCGGTCGGTGACTGGGTCATCTCGCAGCCCGCCATTTTGCACAGCTGGCTCATGGGCGAGAGCCCGACGGCGAGACAGATCGTATCCACGTCAAACCGCTTCTCGGTACCGGGTATGGGTTTAAAGCGACTGTCCACCTCGGCAATAACAACCCCTGTAACGCAGGTCTCACCCTCAGCCTTCACAATGGTGTGACTAAGGAAAAACGGTACGCCGCAGCGCGCCACTTTCGCCGCATGGACACCATATCCGCCGACTCTCGGCGCGGCATCCACCAGTGCCACGACTTCACAGCCCGCCTGTAAAAGCTGATAGGACACGACCAGTCCGACATTGCCGGTACCCAACATAAGAATGCGTTCGCCCGGCTGCACACGGTTGAGATTCATCATGGTCTGGGCGGCGCCCGCCCCGATGACCCCCGGCAACGTCCAACCCGGGAAGGTAACCATGTTTTCACTGGCTCCCGTGGCAATCAGCACGGTATCGCCCTTGACATGGACGATCTCGTCATTGATTCTCACCGTCACTTCGCGCTCTCTGAAAAGGCCGATGACGGTGGCGTTCAGGATAACTTTGACACCGCATTCCGAGGCCTCTTTCAAAAGGTTTTCGCCTATACGGAAGCCCCGTATCTTTGCGTTGTGCTCCTTGGAGCCAAAAAATTTATGTATCTGTTTGAAGAGCTGCCCGCCCGGTCTCGAATTTTCGTCAAACACCATGACGTTCAGCCCACATTTTGCCGCCTCTATCGCCGCGGACAGCCCGCTGGGTCCCGCGCCAACGACAATCAGGTCATATCGTTCCATAATATCCCACCTCAGTCATTATAGGGCTGTGCGGAGACACCATATTGAGTCTGCACGCACATTCCTTCGCGCAGCGGCGTGACGCAGGTACGCACATTTGGTTTGCCGTCCACCACCATAACACAGTCCGTGCATCTGCCGATGGCACAAAATATCCCGCGCGGCTTATGCTGCTTTGTCGTATAGCGGTGGATCATCACCCCCGCCGCCTTTAAGGCGGCGGCAATCGGCTCGCCTTCATAACCTGTCAGTTCTCGGCCGTCAAAAGTAAATGTGACGAGCCGCCGCTCCTCAGTTTTGCCCAGGATAGGATGCTCTTCGATTCTCATGTAACGCGCCTTCCTCCGCTTAAAGGTTATTGTTGGCGGTAAACCCAAATCCCTGGCCAATAACAAGGTCGCTGCCTGCAAGAGGGATTCCCGTCATGGCACAGCTCTCCAGCGTCATGGTGCGCAGATCCTCACGCTCAAGATTGCGCAGTTTCGTTTTGCCCGCCGCTTTGGCAAGGAGGACGGCCTCCTCAGTCATCGCCTTGATATAGTTTGCGACCTTCTGCGCCGCCTCATCGATATCGAGCTTGGCAACCAGTTCGGGGTCCTGAGTCCCGATGCCGAACGCGCACTTGCCGGCCTGGCAGTCCATACACACGCGGCAGCCCATGGCGACCATTGCCGCCGTGCCGATCGCGACAGCGTCCGCGCCTATGGCAAGCGCCTTGGCCAGATCCGCCCCATCCTTGACGCCGCCGGAGACAATAAGACTTACGCGGTCTTTTGCCCCTATTTCTTCCAATGTACGCACCGCCTGAACAGCCGCGGGCATAATGGGTATCCCCAAGTGATCCGCCGCCATAACGGGGGCGGCGCCGGTTCCGGCCGTGCAGCCGTCGAGAATAATTCCATCAAAGCCAACCTTAACTGCGATCTTGATGTCTTCGCGCACACGGGCGGCGGCGATTTTGGCAAAAATCGGTGGGGTATGTCCGTTTGTCTTCTTGTGCAGCATCTCACGGAGCTGCTCTATTTTAACAACTAAATCGTCAGCGCCGAAGCTGTCGCCGCTGCGGGGGTGGGAGTGCAGGTCGATACCGGCGGGGATCTGACGTATTTTGCTTATTTCCTCAGTTATTTTTGCACCCATCAGGTGTCCGGCAAGTCCCGGCTTTGCGCCTATGCCGAACAGGATCTCAAGCATATCCGCCTGAAAGAGCAGATCCTTATGAAAACCCATACGGCTTGCAAGGATCTGGATAGACTGACGGTAGGAGTTTTCCATCTCCTCAGGCAGGCAACCGCCCTCTCCGTTGGAGATAACCGTACCCACCAGGGAGGTCGCCTTGGCAAGAGCAATTTTTGCATTCTTGCTCAGCGCGCCAAAAGACATACCGGCAATCATCACCGGCGTCTCAATGACCAGGGGGTTTTCTGCCGCGGGACCCAAAACCGTACGCGTTTCGCAGGGCTCACGGTAGGTGTCTATCGGCATACGGGTCAACTGCCCCGGCAGTATCATCAGGTCGTCAAAATTGGGGACCTTGCGAGGGGAGCCGCAGCCGCGGATGCGGTATTTGCCGTTCTCCGCCTTATATTGTATTTCGGATATGACCTGGTTTGACCAGGTTCCTTTTTCAGGATTAACAATCTTTGCCATACTCACACGCCTCTTTTCTTTGCCGCCTTTTCAGGCTCCAGAACGGGGCTGAACAGCGTATATTTATGTTTTCCGGAGGCATCCAGAATCGGGCGTATGACATGAAACTGTCCGCCCTCCGCGTCCAAACCGTATTCGGCAAACAACGCATCCAACTCCGCCGCTTCCTCAGATGTTATTTCACTGTATACCACGTTCCCGCCGAGCTTATTTTTTGCATCGGGGTCACGGGTAAAAATTTTGCCCTCATACATGCTCTCACCTGCGCCAAGGCCGATTTTGCCCAGGACGATAAGTTCACCGCCCATAGCCATCTGGCCCGCCCATCTCTCGGCGTCGCCGCCGATGATGATATGTCCGCCCTTCATGCCGTAGCCGACCCGGGTACCGGTGCTGCCATAGACGACGATATCACCGCCGGCAATATAGGTGCCGACGTTGCATCCGGTGTTTTTTTCAATGATCAGCTTTCCGCTGACCATATTGTCACCGGCATACCAGCCGACGTTGCCCTTTACCCGCACCTCCGCATTTTCAAGATAACTGCAGGTATACATGCCGGTCGAATCCTCAATTGTCACTTTAACAGGCTCGTCGGTCCCCTCCAGGACATAGTGCATCGAATGGACATTCGAGATGGTTATTTCCTTTGCGCCCTTTTCTATGGCGCCCCAAATGGCGGGATTAAAATCCTTGTTTGCAATTGCAGCAGCATCTATACGTTCCATACCCGCACCTCCCCCGGTTCCATTTCGTTGGCAAAAATATGCTCGCCTATGGCGTTGAACTCAATCTGCTCTGAACCGAGCATGACACAGTCGTCCGTCTCCGCCACCAAAAGCGGTTTAATGCCAAGCTTATCCTTGACGAAACCGATCTGAGTGGGTGTCGACGCTATGATGCAGTAGATCCCGTCCATCTGGTCCCCGGCATATTCGAGCGCCTTTTTCAGGTCGCCGTCATAGCGCTGCATCGCGTAAGCGATGAGGTGGCTTGCCGCCTCGGAATCATTGAGTGTTTTGAATTTGGCGCCCTTTGATTCCAGGAAGCGGCGCATGTTGAAGTAGTTTGTAAACTGTCCGTTGTGTACGATCGCCAGCTCGGGATAAAAGGGCGATACAAACGGGTGAGCTGCGTTAACGTCCTCCGCGCTCTCGGTTGCCATCCGCACATGCCCGATGCCGTGGCGGCACACATAATTTTTTAGCTCGTAGCGGTCTGTCAGATTGCTGATGAGGCCGCCCTCCTTATAGACTTTAAAATGGTTGCTGATGGAGTGGACGGCAAGGTCATCATCGCTGTTTATCCTTTCATGCAGCACCTTTATGTCCTCGGGATCCATGTCCACTGTAAATTCATAACAGAGTCTGTGCGCTATATTCGTAACGCTGGTCTCACCAATAATTTTGCCGTATTCGCCGATGTAGGCTCTGAGTCTGTCAAGCGCCGCTGTATTCCTGAGCGTCACACGCAGGACAACATTATCGGCGTCCTTGAAAATCGCAACTCCGGCGGCATCAGGACCGCGATGCTGTATCAGCGACAGCATGGTGACGAGGTCCTGTGCGATGTCAACCGGCGTCTTACTGAGTATGCCCGCAATTCCACACATTTGATTTCACTCCAATTTATTAAACATGATAAGAATAAGTATCCATTTCCCAGTCGGTAACCGACTTATTAAACGTTTCCACTTCGTGCATCTTCATAGCGCAGTAGAGTTCTGAAAGTTCCGGGGAAATTTGCTTTGAAAACCATTCGTCGCTCTGAAGCTCGACAACCGCTCTAAAGAGGCTCATCGGCACGGTTCCGCATGTCTCCTGTTTTTCCTTGTCATGATACAGATCGGTGACGACCTTCTCAGGCGGTTCAATTTTATTCTTTATGCCGTCGAGCGCCGCTGCGAGTATCGCGCCGAGAGCCAAATAGGGGTTGCATGCCGCCGAGCCGGCGCGGACCTCAAGCCGGGACCCCTTACCGCGTTCCTTCGGAATACGGATATAAGAAGTGCGGTTATCCATGCCCCAGCCGAGGTAGATCGGCGCAAAAGAATCCGGCTGATAGCGCTTATAGCAATTGATCGTCGGTGCGATGAACGCCGACATTCCGCGGCCGTGCTTTAATATACCGCCTATCATATAGCGCAGCGTGTCACTCAGGCCGTCTTCACCGGCCGGGTCGTCGCAGACGTTTTTGCCGGTCTCGATATCGTTGAGCGAAATGTGGAAGTGGCAGCCGCTGCCACCCCCCGCCCCCTTGGGCTTTGCCATGAAGGTTACCATCATATCGTTCATGTCGGCAATATCCTTGCACAGCTCTTTAAAGAGTGAGGACTCATCGGCTGCGCGGACCGCGCTGGCATGCTTCCAGTTGTACTCGTACTGCCCGGGATAATATTCGTGGTTCATGAACAGGACATTATAGTCCATGCGCTTGAAGGTATCGGTTATCTGGTAAAGGAACTTTTTGGGGTCAATGCGCTGGTTTGCTGTATAACAGTTGGCGTTCTGACAGGTGTAGGGGACATAGTTGCCGCCGGGATCCTTGTCGTAGGCGAAGAACTCCAGCTCACATGCGGCGATCGGCTCATAGCCCAACTTAAAATATTCCTCGACGATTTGTTTGAGAAAACCGCGGGGCGATATTTTCATGGGTTCTCCGTTATAATACACATCGCCTAACATCACTGCCGTCTTGCTCTCAAACGGCAGTGGCGTAAAGGTGGAGAGATCGGGTACGACCGTCATATCGTCGCTGGTAGGCGGGATATAGTCGGTCGAAACGATACCGTTGTCATATACCATACCCATGGAGGCGGCACAGAACGCAACACCCTCTTCGATTTCGTCGAGCATCTCGACCGGAAGCATCTTGCCGCGCTGGACGCCGAGAAGGTCGGTGTATTCCAATCGTATCATCTCGATGCCCTTTTCCTTGATGATCTCTTTAATATCGTCGTACGTTAAAATTTCCTGATTGGTATACTTGTCTTTCACGAGTATCACGCTTCTTTCATCGATTAGTCTAATGCGGGCTTTGCCTCGCTGCCGACCAGCTCTTCAAATGTGGTCTTTCCAGCGTTGATAACGGCCAAATCAACAGGTTTGAAAGGTCTGGCCTTCATGACGCCGCAGACCCAAACGAAGGAATAAGCGACCAGCAGGGCAAACAGTATGCCAAAAATTTTAAAGATCATGATCCGGGTCTCACCGGCTTCGATGTTCCATATCATATAGATATTGCCAAGAATACCGATGATCTGGGGGATGCCGGCAAAGACCAGTTTCTTCTCACGGGGCGCATTCGGATAGCGGCGTCGCAGCACCATGACTGCGGCATGGATGAGGATATAGGTTACCAGCCAGAAGCAGGAGGCCGCGAGGATAACGAAGGTAATGCCGCTGGTCATCGCAATATTGGAGATCAAAAGCGCGGCATCCAAGGCGCCCATGAGAACTAAACCGTTTATGGCAGCGCCATGCTTATTGGTTTTTGCGAGGACATGGGGCATCATTCCCTCTTCCGCCATACCCTGAAGTATTTTAGAGGTGGAGACATAGACGGTATTCATGGTGCTGACGGCGGCGAGAATGGTCACAAGGCCCATCCAATATTTGCCGGCTGTGCCCAAGAGGTTTTCGGCAAAGGTCATATGCGGTGTTCCGGTGGGGTCGGCGGCGAGGATGCCAAGATCGACATAATTTGTCATGCCATAACCAAGAACCGCTTGAACAACGAAAAGAAGTACAAGACCAATAACCATAGAGAGCAGAACGTCGCGCCTTGGGTTTTTCATATCCTTTGCGACGGGAATAACAAATTCAACGCCGATGAACAGCCAGAAAGCAAGAGCGGACAGACTCATGAGGCCGCCAAAACCGGATACCGCAGGAGCGGACTGCTCAGCTGCCGGGATCATCTCTCCGGTACCAAGACCAAGAGCGCCGATAATGCCAAAAAGAATCATGGAGCCGATCAGAAGAATGACAACCGTGTTTTGAACTTTTGAAAAGATGTCAACGCCGAAGGAGTTGATAACGAAGAAGAAGCCCAGCACCAGCAGCGAGATCAGTCTGGGATCAAGCGTGGGGAAAAACAGCTGACAGAGTACGGTTCCGCACATCGCAAGCTCTGCAGTGGAGGCGAGCACCATGGTTATGACGTAGGCCGATACATTGCCGATGATGGAGGGTACGGGGCCGAAGCTTGCAAGCAGGTACTGACCGGTTCCTCCATCCACACCGGGCATCATATGGTGGAGCTCGGCGAACGACAGCGCGATGAACGAATTGAGCACCATCACGATGAACAGGGGAATGATGAACGCATTGCCGGCAAGACCCATGCCTGTACCGAGAGATACCAAGCAGCTTGTTGCCACGATAAGGCCGACGCATACGGCTACGCCGCTGCCCAATCCTAATTTCTTTTCAATCACAATAATCCTCTCCCTTTCCAAAAATATAGAAAAAGCAAGGGCAGCAAGAACATTTTACAACGTCCTTGCTGCCCTGTGTTGTTGTCAGTTTACACGCAAATCAATATAATGTCAATATTTATTTTTATTAATTTATTGGCATAAAATTGGCGCAATTGGGTATCGACAAAAATCCTCTGCAAAACGAACTTCGTTTTGCAGAGGATAGACAAAAACCTTAGCCGTTTGAGACATATTCACGCAATCGATGCCTGACCCAATCCATATTTTTATTAATCGGCGGCAAACTGGCATAGAGATTTTCCATGTACGAGAAAAAGCCCCCAATATATGTTGGCTCAGTTGAATAGATGAAATTGTCATACCGGCTGTCGTCCCAGATTATGGCCAGCCGCCCTACCTGAGTAACAAGCGATACCTCATTTCTATAGATGCCCATAGCCTTGAACGATACCAGATCGATCTCCATCTCTCCGCGCTCGACCGTTTCGGAGACATACTGCAGTTGACGCAGATACTGCTCTTTTGTCATATAAACCGATTTTCCGATTATGCGCGAGAGCATATACGCCTCAGTCTGCTGCAGCTGAAGACGTTCCTCAATTGCATCTATGTCATAGATTTGAATATATTTACAATGGTGGCGGATATTCTGCCGTTTCACAAGCGTGTCCAGACAAAGCTCTATCTGAGATTTGGCTACGCCGTTTTTCTCGAGTACCTCACGCAGCAGTTCGGGCGGCATATTGATATATGTCGGCACCGGGCAGACCATATATGTGGGGTCAAAAGCACAGAGGTTGTTGGCCATGAGGTTCACGGTCTCCATATGGTTTGTCAAACTGTGTTTGAAAAACACCGGTTTGGACCGTGAGATGTAATCTTCGACCCGCGCCTGGTAATAGTACAGCATACGGTAATCCGTATAGAGCGTGTACGTGAGCAGCTCCGGTTTATTCTCATAGTAGTAACCCACAAGAGCAAGCTTATCTTTTATCATGTAATAGCTGCCCTTTTCTGCGTCTGTAAAATTTCCAATAATATAGTGGATATCAACGCCGTCCGTCATATACATATCCATCCAGCGGCCCAGGATCTCATAGGAACGGTAGCTGTCACCCAAAATGTCAATAATACACACGCGGTGTCCTCTCTTCACACATTCGATCACATAGCTGCTCGTATAACGAAAACGTTCCGGTTCCGTCGTGTTCCAATCAATATCGCCAAAATCGCAGAGCGTTATCTGAGTCGGTTCCGCAGCGAGCGCCACAGCCCAAAACTGCTCAATCGACAGCTTCCAGCCCTCGTATTCACCGGAATAAACCTGTGTTGTCGCCTGATAGCTTACCATATCCCTGCGCCCATGCGCGCCCTCAATGGCCTGAACATTGCCTTTACCGAGGATATAGCAAAGTCCCTTGATCTTTTCATCATACGGCAGAGTGGAAAAACCGTCTATCACACGGTCGAGCTGTCCCTCCAGCGCTCTCCGGTGAAATGAAAAGCGGTCGCTGAGAAAAAACGCGGCTATTGCACGGCAGGCGCCGGACTCTGCCGAAAGCCTTCGTTTACCGGTACGCCATTTACTTATGGTTGTGGTATCCGTGCCGATTTCAATGGCAAGTTCTTTACCTCCAACCTCCAGTAAATCCATAAAATACGCGAGGGTCGTGTCTTTTTTCAATGCAAACACCTGCCTTTCATTTAAATTATAACATATTATCCGCCAACTTCAATCTAGACTCTTGACAATTGGCAATAATATGATAAAATTTCGACGCAGGAGGTTGGTCGTATGACGCGTATCTTTTCATATGGCACATTTCGTTCACCATACGTACAACGTCGGCTGTTTGGCCATGAAATACCCGCTGAGGACGCCGTGCTGGAGGGTTATGCGGTCTTTGCCGGTGCAGATGGCTACCACGGGCTCCTGCCCTGCCCACACGCCGCTGTGACCGGTTCGATTTTAAACCTTAACGACCGCGAGATGGAAATTGCCGACGGCTGGGAGATCTGTCCGCAGATGTATATTCGCCGTGAAATGCCGGTCAGCATCGATGGTACGCCGGAAAGGGCATGGGTATATTTCCGCGCAGATTCTTTCAAACCGGGTAAACGTATCGAAGATAACGGTCTGCTCTGTACTCTGCCGCAGGAGCAGCTCGAGAGAGAGCTGGATGAATATACTGAAGAGCTTAAAATGAAAGGGCTTTCATAGCGATATGGGAATCTTTTCATTTTTCTGGCATTATTTTTAAAAATAGCAGATACTTATCTGCCGTTTAAAATTAAATAATTATTGGAAGCACTTGATTTTTAGGAAAAAATCGTTTATTATATTTATTCGTGTGAAAGATATATCGTGCTGCATAGGTCTGCCGTGCTGGGGCAGACGCAACAACCGGCTGCCTTAAAGTTGACTATGTCTTTTCCTTTACGGGATTGGTATAAGCTTAGGGCAGAATTTTTTATGCCCATGGAGGGATTTATGAAAACAGATATCGTGATAATCGGCGCCGGCCCCGCCGGCATTTTTACCGCTATAGAGATGCTGCGTAAGGGCAGCAAAAAGAAAATCGTCATCGTTGAAAAGGGCCAGGCCATTGAAAACAGACACTGTCCCAAAAGTCAGACACACAAATGCGTCGCCTGCAAACCCTATTGTCACATCACCACCGGTTTTTCCGGTGCCGGTGCATTTTCCGACGGTAAACTCAGCTTAAGCTATGAAGTCGGCGGTGATCTGCCCACGCTGATCGGCCCGGAAAAGGCGCAGGAAACCATAGATTATACGGACAAGATTTACCTCGAGTTCGGAGCGGATAAACATATCGAGGGGCTGGGCAACACCGAGGAGGTCAAAGCCATCCGCCGCCGCGCAATTCAGGCAGGCCTTAAGCTGGTCGACTGCCCTATTCGCCACCTCGGCACTGAAAAAGCGCAAAGCCTCTACCTTGCTATTGAAAAATATTTGCAGGCAAGCGGTGTTGAAATCATCTTTGGATACGAGTGTACAAACCTGATCCTTGAAGGCGACGTCTGCAAAGGCGTGTACATTACAAACGGCAGCAGCGAGATGGAAATATTTGCCGACCGCACCGTCGTCGCCACAGGCCGCCGCGGTGCAGAATGGCTGGAGAGGCTCTGCTCGGAGCATCACATTGCCCATCAACCCGGTACGGTAGACATCGGCGTGCGCGTCGAGGTGCGCAACGAAATTATGGAGACGGTCAACGAGGTTTTGTATGAGTCAAAACTTATCGGCTATCCACCCCCATTTAAAAATAAGGTCCGCACTTTTTGTCAAAATCCCGGCGGCTTTGTCAGCCAGGAAAACTATGACAATGACCTCGCCGTCGTCAACGGGCACAGCTATAAGGAGCTGAAAAGCGACAATACAAACCTTGCCATCCTTTGTTCGCACAATTTCAGCTACCCGTTTAATCAGCCCATTGACTACGCCCAGAAGGTTGGCGAGCTGACTAATATGCTTGGTGCGGGACATATCATGGTTCAGCGCTTCGGCGATATTCTTGATGGCAAGCGCACCTGGGAAAAAGAACTGAGCCAGTCCAACATCCGCCCAACTTTGCCGGACGCCGTGGCAGGCGATATCACGGCCGCGATGCCCTACCGGTCCATGACGAATATTATTAACTTTATTCAGGCCATGGATCAGGTTGTACCGGGTTTTGCCTCGCATGAGACGCTGCTCTATTCGCCGGAGCTGAAGTTTTACTCAAACCGTATTAAAATGGACGAGGACTTTAATACCAATATAAAGAACCTGTACTGTCTTGGCGATTCATCGGGCTGGACACGAGGGCTTATGATGTCCTCCATCATGGGCGTATTGATGGGCCGTAAACTGGTGTAGTCGCTTTACAATAGGGGATAACAAATAAACAGAGATGCCAAATGGCATCTCTGTTTATTTATCTTGTCAAAGAAGTCCCGACTTCTTTGACAAATGGGTTTGCAGGCACGGCGTGTACGTGCCTGCAAATACTTTGATTTTGTTTTGCCGCAACCGCGGCAAAATTCTGCGAGGCATTTTTGACAGTCTGAAGCAAGCAGGGATGCCGCTTGGCATCCCTGCTTATGTTTAAAATAATTATTTTTCTCCGGGGTTTTGGCATTTCTTCCGCCTGCGGCGGATAATCAACACGGCCGCAACAACACCGGCGGCAATGACATACCAGAAATACAGTATGAACAATACGATACCCTGCAAAGCGCTCACAAGGCCGGAGATTCCGGCGGTTAACGCAGTTTTCATACGGCTAAAAAAGCTCTGTGTCACGGAATTGTCGGGGCTGTATTCCACAACCTCCTCGATGCGCAGGGAAACCGTACTGTAGCTCACCTGGTTTTCCAGATTGTTGAGTTGTGTCGTATACTGTTCAATGTTGTAGCGTACCTCGGTAAGCTGACTCTCAATCTGCAGCATATCTTCCAATTTTTCCGCTTTTTCAAGCATAGCGAGAAGCCGCTCCTCTTGTATCTTATAGGAATCAAGCCGGGCCTCGATATCGACATATTGGGAGGTTACATTCTGTGCATCCGTACGGCAAGATGCCACATTACCGAGCGTCGAAAGGCTGTTCGTCAGCTCGGTGAACCGGTCGCTTGGAATACGGATTGTGAAATCGGCATACCGGGCGCCGACAGAATCATAGCTTGTACCGCCGACGGAAGAAGATTGAAGAAACCCATCATAGTCTTCAATGAGCTGGTAAACGCCGTCAACGCTTTTCTCATATTCTTTAGTCTCAATCTCGGCATCGGCAGAATAGATGATTTTATCCTGTGATTCCGCCGCCGTCGAGGTGGTATCGGCGATATCCTTATTGCTAACCCCGTTGCCGGTGGTATAACCCGCTTCCGACATTGACTCGGCCTCGGTCACCATCGGAGCAGGCATGTCTGATGCGCTGTTACCGGCGGATGAGCCGCAGGCGGAGAGAGAGAGAAGGAAAAATGCCAGAGTAAGAGCAAAGAGTCGTTTTTTCATTTTGTAACCTCCTTTTATAAGTCCTCTTAACCGATATGACGCATCTGTCCGTCTATTTGTTCCGTTAAAGCGCAAAATCCCTCATTCCGACGTCCGATGGAATTA
>JBFWKZ010000003.1:0-45902 GCA_050252415.1 Oscillospiraceae bacterium
CAGTGTGTGACCCTGCCGACCATGCTGGCCTGCGGCGCCCCGCTCTGCAATAAAAAAGGCTGCAATAAAGCTATGACCATCTCATTTGTCATGAACGCCGTAGCGCTTGTTCTCTCGGTTCTCATGCTGCTTTCCTGGCAGAGCGTCTACACTTCCATCGAGGGAGGCTCCACCATTCCCACCCTCACCGTCTGCCGTGAAATGGGTATGCCCTGGCTCACCTTGGTTTACGGCATCTGCCTGCTGCTCTGCCTCATATCGACCGGCGTCACCACAACTTTCGGATTTGTCTCCCGCTTTGAAAAGCTCCCCCTATTCCAGAAAATCGAAAAGGCCCCCGCACGCAGCGCCATCGTGGCGGCCTTCATCATCGTCCTGTCCATGACGATTTCTCTGGTCGGACTCACCAATATCATCAAGTATGGTTACGGCTATTGCGGCTATCTGGGCATTGTTACCGTTATCATTCCAGTCCTTACAATTGGTGTATACAAAAACAAAAAGTTCATTAAAGACAATCCAGAACATATAGGCGTATAAGAAAGAAGGCATTTTTTATGAACAAAACACTCATGCCAGGCTACAGCATCGGCCCGGACGCCTATGAAGACATTGCCGGGGTCTGCGCGGTCTACGGCAAAAAGGCCGCCGTCATCGGCGGAAAACGCGCACTGGCGGCGGCGCAGGAAAAGGTCCTCACCGCTGTAAAAAGCTCTGCCATTGAGGTCATCGGCTGTTTCTGGAACGGCGGGGAGTGTTCGATCGAAAATATCGAGATACTCATCCCCAAGGTACAGAATGCCGATATGATTTTTGCCGTTGGCGGCGGAAAGGCCATCGATACCGCCAAGGTGCTCGCCCATCAGCTGGGAAAACCCTTCTTCACCTTCCCCACCATTGCGTCCACCTGTGCCGCCTGCACCAGCCTGGGAATCGTCTATCATCCGGACGGCAGTCTCAGGGAATATTCTTTCTCGAAAATTCCACCAAAGCACGTTTTTATCAATACGCAGATCATCGCGGAAGCCCCCCGCAAGTACCTGTGGGCTGGGATCGGCGACACAATGGCAAAGCACTATGAGTGTACCGTCTCCTCCAGAAATGATATTCCCCGCCACTCGGATGCCATGGGCATCGCCCTCAGCAAGATGTGCGCGGAACCTATTCAGCGCTGGGGGGCCAAGGCTCTGGCCGACTGTGACGCAAACCGCGTGACCGACGAACTGACCGAAGTGGTGCTGGGCATCATTATTTCCACCGGTCTTGTCTCAAACTTCGTTCAGGTGGACTATACCACAGGGCTTGCCCATGCGGTCTACAACGGTTTTACAGTGCTGCCCAATACTGAGAAATACCACCATCTCCACGGCGAGGTGGTCTCCTACGGTATTCTGGTCCTGCTCACGATAGATAAGCAGTACGAGGAGCGCAATAAGGTCTTTAAATTCAGCAAATCCATCGGCCTGCCCACAAAGCTTTCTGATGTTCACGCCGTCCCCGCCGACCTCGATGTACTGGCCGAAAAGGCGCTTATGGGCATCGATGTCCGGGTTTACCCCTACGAGGTCACCCATCAAATGATCATCGACGGCATCATGGAACTCGAGGAATATAACAAAACCGCCGAATAAGGGCGATATGAGAAAATAATCCCCCTGTCATCAGATGATGACAGGGGGATTATTTTCTACTGCAATGTTTTCTCCGCAGTACCACGCTCCAAGGTAAAACTGGTAGCTAGTGTCTGAACCTCCATCTAAATACGTTCTTTTAAGGGCAGTAGGAAAACGGGCGGGGCATTGCCTGTTTTCCTACTGCCTTAATATTTTTCTCATTGCTTTTCCTTTAGCTAATTCATCGATTAATTTATGTAAGAGTCATATCACTCTGATCTGATCATCTGTTATTTCTTTTACCCGGTATCCACAGGTCACGCCTTTTATTAATATTGCATTTAGATTCATATTTTAGTATTTCTAAACTAAAGCTTGTCCTGCTTAATAAAATCATAAAAAATTTTCACACAATTTGGCATTGAACGATTGTTTGCTACGGCCAGATAGATATTTCTGTATGCATTTTTATGATTTATTTTACATTTTTTGATTTTAAATCCGTTTAAGAGTTCCAAATCTGGAACGATAGCTATGCACTTGTCAATGCCGGTTGAGATGAAACCGGCGATTGTAATCTCCTCATTTAAATATTCATGAGTCTTTGGGAAACTGATGCATCCATCAAACAATTTATCAATGACTTCTTGAATTTCACCGACTGCTTCCGTGTATCTAATCAAAGGATACTTAATTAACTGTTCCATTTCTACAGAGTCACATCCGGATAACGGATGATTTTCTGACATGATACAGATTAATTTCTGCTTTAAAATGGGTAAAAATGTGATAGTCGGTTCATTGGGGACAAAAGCACAAAGGCTGATATCGATACTGCCATCTTTTAATCCTGAAATACTATCTTTCGTATTAAGCTGTTTTAAATTGATGGTAATATTTTTAAAACCGGCATTATGATTAAAACTTTTGATTAACTCGGGTACAAACTGATACCCAAGAACAAATAAAAAACTTAAGTCTACAAAGCCGGCATTTTTATATGAAAATTGATTTAATATCCGGTTGCCGTGTTCAATTTCTTTGAATCCTTGTGACACATATGAATTTAACAATTCTCCATACTTGCTCAGTTTTACATTTCGTCCGTCTTTTTCAAATAGTTTTACTCCATATTCCTTTTCCAGTGAAGCAATTGCATGACTGAGACTGGGCTGTGTGATACAGAGATATTCTGCTGACCTTGTATAATGCTGAAAACCGGCTAGTACCGTAAAGTAATAAAGATTATTAAAATTCATGTGCTCACCTTCTGATCCCATTATTTACTTAGTATATCAAAAAAAAAGAAATAATTAAACGAAAAATAGAATTATTTACAGGAATCACTCAAGTCAAAACCAGGATCTATAGACAGTATCAATAAATTATACTAATAATCGGCATTGGTTTTGTAAAAAAATATATGTTATATTGATTTTAGACGGAAAGGAGAGCCAAAAAATGAATTACGAAGAGAAATTAAAAAGAGAGGGCTATTCATTTACAACAAATTCAGCACCAAATGCCCGGCCTTTTGAAAGCGCTGTCAGAACAGGACAATTGATTTTTGTTTCAGGCCATGCAGCAAGGGTAAACGGTGAGCTGATACATAAAGGGATAGTAGGGGCTGGTGTTACCGTTTCGCAGGCTCAAGAAGCAGCCACGGCCGCATTGCTCAATTGCTTGAAAGCAGTTAAGGATGTAACCGGAGATTTAGACGAGATTGTCAGAATTGTCAATATCAAAGGGTACGTTGCAAGTACACCAGACTTTACCGGTCAGCCCCAGGTTATGAATGCGGTATCGGAACTGGTAAACGAGGTGTTTGGTGATGCAGGAAGACATAGCCGTGTGGCCATAGGGACTTCATCGCTTCCAGGCGGAAGTTCTGTGGAAGTGGAACTGGTTGTAGAAGTAAAATAGCAGGAAAAACTGCAAATGATAAGGAGAGAGTGATAATGAAAGAGATATCTAAGGATATGCCTTTGGGCGTAAAACAGTTATTAACCAGCGTGACTCATTTAAAAGAGAATGAAAAGGTCCTGGTTATCACAGACGATAATAAGCGTGAGATTGGGGAATTAGTTTACCGCTATGCAAAAGAATACTTTGAGACAACGATGGTTGTGATGCCTCCGACAGTTGGACACGGTGCAGAACCGACAGAAGTGATTACAAATGCGTTAAAAAATGTAGATGTTGCATTTGGCTGTACAACGATGTCCCTTATGCACAGTCAGGCTCGAATTGAAGCTTGTAGGGCCGAAAGACTTCGCTGGGTAGGTGTACAGGATTATACACTTGATATGTTCGAAACGGGCGGATTAACTGCAGATTTTGATGAAGTGGCAAAAGTAATTGACCGGGTTGCGGAAAAATTTCATGGCGAAACCTTCACTCTCACCTCAGAAGGCGGAACCAATTTAGTCTGCAGCATTAAGGGACGTAACGTAGTAATCGACTACGGGACCTCCATTCACCCGGGCTCTGCTGCATTCCCGCCCAATGCGGAAGTCGCTTTGGGCCCGGTGGAAGGAACTGCAAACGGAATCATAGTCATTGATGGAAGTATTCCTCATCCTAAGCTAAATCTGATTAAAGAACCAATTCATTTAGATGTAAAAGACGGTATGATTGTTGAAATCAGAGGAGGAGAAGAAGCTAATATTTTGCGTAAAATATTAGCGGATTATAACGATTCATCCGTATACAATGTGGGGGAACTTGGACTCGGACTAAACGAAAAGAATGCCCTGTGCGGGCATATGGCACCAGATGAAGGATCGTTCGGAAATCTTCATATAGGAATTGGAAAGAACTTAATGTTCGGCGGTCATACCGATTCTCCACTACATATGGATTTGGTAATGAAAAAGATTACCTGTGATATCGATGGACTTGTAATCATGAAAAAAGGAGAACTTCTGGTATAAGTTTTCCTTTTACCTGGCCTGTGTAAATCACGCAGGCTCAGGTATTTCTTATATTGCTTGAACATGGGGGGCTTCAGTGGGTATGCGTTTTTTAAGGAGATTATAAAATTCTTAAAGGGGTATTATGCATGAAAAAAACATTGATAATCTTATTAGGCTTTTTTATGATCGTTTGCTTTAATGCCTGTTCGGAAACTGCGGCTGTTCAGGCAGAAAATTCAAAACGCATCATAAGCATTGCTACCGTGCAGCCGGAAGATCATCCCATCAGCGTAGGTCTGCGGGCGATGAAAAATCACATAACAAAGCAGCTTGGTGATGCGGTGGAGATAGAAATTTATTATAACGGCATAATGGGAGGGAACAGTGAAGCGCTGGAGCTCCTGCAGATGGGAACACTAAATCTTGTCGCTACAAGTGGCAGTAATTTGGAATCGTTTGATGATACCTATAAAATATTTGGGCTTCCCTATCTCTTTCGGGATGAGGAAAGTTTTCGCAAATGTATGAACGATGAGGAATTTAAGAATGAAATTTATAACTGTACTGCGAATAAGGGGATTCGCGGAGTTGCCTGGTTTGCCAATGGAGTGAATAACATTTATTCGTCAAAACCAATTTATACACCAGAGGATATCAAAGGGCTGAAACTCAGAATCCAGTCCAGTGAGGCAAATGTGAAGCTGGCACAGGGATTTGGTGCGGCAGCAGTAGTAATGGCTTATGGAGAAGTATACACAGCTCTTCAAAACCATGTAATTGATGCAGCTATGAATCCGGAAATGGCTCTAGTCAGTATGAAGCACGGAGAGGTTGCCAAATATTATACACGCACAGAACATCAGATCTTTACAGATATGTTGGTTGGAAATGTAGAATTTTTGGATTCTTTATCGGAAAAAGAAAAGACCGTATTAGAAGAATCTTTTCAAATTGCAACCAAAGTGGAATGCGAAGAATGGGATAAGCAGATAAATGAATGCATCGTGGAAGCTGAAAAAATGGGAGTGGAGTTCATTGAAGTAGATAAGGCTCCATTTCAAAAGGTGCAAAAAAGAGTACGTGAAGAGTTACTGGCCGCAACTCCGGTATTGCAGCCGCTTTATGACAGAGTACAAAAAATTCAGGCGGGAGAGTAGGGAATGCACACAATTTTGACAATGAAAACATGGTTAAACAAAATCCTTAGTGGTGTGGTTGCAGCATTGCTTGCCTTTATGTCTTTGTTAGCTGTATATCAAGTATTTATGCGTTATATCATGAAAAATCCATCTACGATGTCAGAAGATATCTTAAGCTATTCGTTTGTATGGATTTCTCTGATTGCAACAGCCCTAGTTTTTGGCGAACGGGACCATATGAATCTTACCTTTTTTCTGGACAAGGGCTCTCCTGTTGTAAAATTAATACTGTCGCTTCTTTCAGAAGCCTTGGTCATCATCATAGCATTTATGGTTTTTCTAGTAGGCGGAAATAAATTTATGAATGTAGGAGCAATACAGGTATCACCAACGCTTGGAATTACAATGGATCTGGTTTATTTGATTCTTCCTGTCAGCGGGATTCTGATTATTTTGTTCAGTGTAATCAATATGATAGAACTGGTTGCATCATTTAAGTCAAAGGAGGAGAGGTAATATTATGGGAACAGCCGCAGTTGCAAGCATTCTGATATTTTCGATTCTGGTGATCCTGCTTTTGGCAGGAGTGCCAATTGGTATCTCTTTATGTGTTGCTTCAATAGCCGTTATTGTTCAGTCTTTAGGCTTTACCGGAGCTGCTCCGGCTGCAGCTCTAAAGATGTTTCAGGGAATTAACATATTCACCTTATTGGCAATTCCCTTTTTTATCCTGGCCGGAAATATTATGAGTAAAGGTGGAATTGCAATACGCCTCATTAATTTTGCAACCGCTTTAACAGGAAGAATTCCAGGATCACTCGCACATACCAATATTGTTGCAAATATGCTTTTCGGTGCGATATCCGGTTCCGGAACTGCAGCAGCATCTGCAATGGGATCCATCATTGGACCCATTGAAAAAGAAGAAGGATATGATGAAGACTTCTCAGCCGCAGTGAATGTGGCAACCGCCCCGACCGGGTTGTTGATTCCACCAAGTACTGGTCTTATTACATATGGTCTGGCGAGCGGGGGAACCTCCATAGCGGCATTATTTCTAGGCGGATATATCCCAGGAATCCTTTGGGGCTTTAGCTGTATGGTAATTGTGTTTCTATATGCAAAGAAGCAGAAGTTTGTCTGCAAAGGGAAAATTACCATAAAAGATTTTATTCATTATACGTTTGATGCAATGCCCAGCCTTTTTCTAATATTTATTGTAATTGGAGGTATTTGTGCAGGTGTGTTCACCGCCACAGAGGCATCCGCAGTTGCAGTTTTATATAGCCTGATTTTATCCGTATTCCTATACAAAACAATTGGAATTAAGGATATTTATTCTATTTTGGTAAACAGTGCAAAAATGTCAGGGATCATTATGTTCTTAGTGGGCTGTTCCAATATTATGGCATGGGTCATGTCATTTACAGGAATCCCGCATGCAATTGCAAGCGGTGTTTTATCGATATCCGACAATAAGTTTATTATTCTACTGGCAATCAACTTACTTTTGTTATTCGTCGGAACCTTTATGGATCTTACCCCTGCAATCCTTATTTTCACTCCGATTTTATTGCCTGTATGTCAGCAGCTTGGAATGTCGGCAATTCAATTTGGTATTATGCTTGTATTTAATCTTTGTATTGGCTGTATTACGCCTCCAGTGGGAAATATTCTGTTTGTAGGAATTAAGATAGCGGGAAGAAAACTGGAAAATGTGATGCCCATATTGTTGAGATTTTATGCGGCAATCTTTGTCATCTTACTGTTGGTAACCTATGTCCCCTTGTTGTCAACATTCATACCTGGAATAGCAGGTTATAAGTAATCTCTTAAATGCACTGCATGGCTTTTGTATTGTTTACGAAGGCCATGCGTTTTGGGCTTACGATCATGTCTTCATCTATTACTGTAAAAGATACTTTTGGATTTCTCGTAATCGCATCAATTTTATGCCCGGTTTTTGCGGAATGAAAATAAATCTTGTCATTGAAATAAACATAGCTGAGCGGAACAGCATATGGATAATCTTCATCGCCGATACACGCCAGAACACCATTTGTGCATCTGTCCATCACAGCCACGATGTCCTCCAGTGATAATAATTGCCTGCCTCTTCTCATTTCTCTAAACATTTGTTACTTTCTCGCCTTCATCGCCTATTAGTCTCACTTATTAGGGTGAAAACAACTCCTTATGGATGGTATGTGTTATCTTTCGGTCGGCTTCTTTCGGCTCTTATCTCCATACATGAGATGATCTAAATGCCTCATGAACTGCTGCACCGTTATGCCGGATTTACGATCAAACAGGTCAAAGCCTATACTGAAGTTTATTGAATAAGGAAATTTCTTAGACCCGTTAAACTTTTCTGCACTTGCTTTTAATCTTTTTGCCGCGTCAATCAAATCATCCATCTTCTCGACCTTGAGAACGATGATAAACTCATCTCCTCCATAGCGACAGATGAGATCTTCATTTCTGAAATTGCTTTTAAGAATTTTTCCGACCTCTACAAGCGCCATGTCACCTGCGAGGTGTCCCCAAGAGTCATTAATCGTCTTAAACGAGTCCAAATCTATCATAATGGCGCCCAACACGGAACTCCCTTTACCGTTTCGGACCCATTCCCGCATATAATTGTTAAGCTGTCTGCGATTATAAAGCCCAGTTAGATCGTCTATATATAACTGGTTATTTTGAATATTAAAAAAAATAATCATAATAGAGAATGCAGTACAAGCCCATATAATGGAAACGCCATAAAATAAGGACTGTACGATTCCACCAATAAAAGGCGGCAATGCAAACAGCAACAGTGAAATATAAACTTTTTTTTCAATCAAGTGCCGGCTATAAAATATGGAAACGCTCGAATACACAAGATAAAAATAACAGATCCCAGCCATTAAATAAAAGAGGATGCCCCTGTGGTAAATATTATCTTGGCCTATAACAAATATGAGCCCGTAAAAGGCGCTTAACAGTGCAAGCGCAAAATTGATGAATAAAGGAATGGCCATCGGTGAGAACAATTTCTTGATGCGTTTTTCATCCCCGAAAATCTGATAATCGGCATATATGCTCCAGAAAAAGCAGGGGAGTGGCGTCATTGCGCAATATATTACCGCTATAATGATGGATACGACTCGCAGGGTTAACCCCGGCCTACCATTCAAAAGCCACTGCAATGTATCCAGCATGAGCAGGATTGCGTTCAACGTCAGCATAATTAGAAATACTTTTTGTTCAAATAGATATTTTTTGCCCTTGTTGTGGACATTCATGTAAATAAAAAGAAGCATTGCAAGTGCAAAAATATTAAGTTCCGAATAGGCGAGGATGTTTAATTGCATAATGTCTCCCCATTTCCTACTATATAATATAAATAAGGAACAGCCGACTACGCTCATTCGAATCCGCATAAACAATATCATCAATGCCTTGGCTTCCACTAATATCATCATATACTTTGATATTGTTGATACCGCTAATGAAACTTTCTCGCAAGGCGAGGAAAAAACGTTACGCTATTTAATAAAACCGTTTTTTATTGAGCAGACTGTTTCAATTTGGTAATAAACCGCCGACTGAAAAGGCACCTTGAGTTTTTAATTTACGGCCTAAAAGATGAAATTGAACTCTTGTCCGATTGTAGTATTTCAAAAGATTCTATGTATATCGAAAATGTCTAATCCTTTGTGATCATATTTTTATAATAACATATTCCAATGCCGCAAAACAACTGACTTTTCAGCAAATATCCATAGAAATATACTGGCGATTGGATTTCTTAAATTGTCTTTGCATATTAGCGGATTATCTTCGAGAAATACGTGTGGCCTGATAGCCGGACCGCAAATACGTATTGTTATGAGAACACAGAATCCGTAATCAAAATTGCAAGTCGTCTGCAAAGCCGCCAGGTAAAAGCTGCTGAGCAATCGGCATACCAGATACGTCAAAAAAACATTCCCCCTATGCGGAAGTTCCGCATAGGGGGAATGTTTTTTGAATTATCTCTTTTTGGGTGGCATCATCTTAAATAAATCTTGCATTTTCTATTCTGCCGATATTTTTTGATCTCACTGTATACGGTCATACAGAGAACAATAACCGTAATCAGCAGAAATACACCGGAAATAGGCGACGTGATGAACGGCATAAAGCTGCCGTGTGATTTTTGCAGGCCGCTGCGGAGATATAACTCAATAATCGGTCCCAGAATAAAGCCTAAAATTATAGGTGCCAGTGGGATGTCGAGCTTCTTCATCACATAACCGAGGAGACCGAATCCGAGCATGACATAGATTTCAAATACGCGGTTGTTGACACCGTAGGCGCCGATAACGCAAAATACCGTTATAATAGGCATCAGAAGGTTGGTTGGAACATTGAGTATTTTAACAAATCCGCGCATACCGACATATTCGGCAATGAGCATAAAGAAGTTTGAGACGATCAATGCGGTAAAGATGCCATAGACCAATGGGCCCTCATTTTCAAAAAGCAAGGGTCCCGGCGTAATGCCATGAACCATAAAGCCGGCAAGAATGATAGCCGTTGTATTATCGCCCGGAATACCGAGGGTCATCAGCGGGACAAGAGCGCCGCCGCAGGAGGCATTATTTGAGGTCTCGGAAGCAATAATGCCATCGACCACGCCAGTACCAAACTTTTCGGGATATTTTGACATATTTTTCACCGTAGAATAGGCTATGATGTTACAAATGCCACCGCCGAGCCCCGGCAATATACCGATTCCGGTTCCGATAAGGGCGGAAACCAGAAAGTTCTTCCCCTGGCCACGTACATCCTTTAGGCCAAAGCCAAACCCTTTGATGCTATAGTCTCTGACGCTTGAGTCAATTTTTTTATTTTTATCTTCGAAGGCAATCATGATCTGAGAAATGGCGAACAGGCCAATCAAGGCCGGCAGAAGTGAAAAACCTGTCCTCAGCTTAGCGATACCAAAGGTAAATCTTGAAAAGCTGGTCACAGGAGCAATACCGACAAAACTGGCCGCAAAGCCGATAAAAGCGCTGATAAGGCCCTTAACCAACGACCCGTTTGAGAGGCTGGCAATCATCATCAGCGAAAAGACACCGACGGAAAAATACTCATACGGTCCAAATTTCAGCGCAATCTTAGCGATATGAGGCGCCAGAAACATAAGCACAATAAAGCTGAACAGTCCGCCGAAGAAACTGGTCACGATACCGATGCCCAGCGCCTTTCCCGCCTCACCTTTTACCGCAAGCGGATGGCCGTCAAAGCAGGTCGCGACGGAGGCCGGAGTTCCCGGAATCTGAAGCAGCATAGCGGAAATAAGGCCTCCGGACGTGCCGCCAATATACAATGCGCACAGCAGAGAAAGTCCCGCTACCGGATCCATTCCATAGGTTATGGGCAGGAAAAGGGCAACGCCCATCGTAACAGTCAGTCCCGGGATAGCACCGACAATAATACCCATTACGGTACCTGCAAGCATGAGCAGAAGTACGGAGGGAGTTAATACTGAAGTAATACCTAAAGCTATATCAGACACAATGATTCCCTCCTAAAACAGATGGCTTAAAAGGCCGTTCGGTACTCGTATGCCAAATACCTTACTGAACAATAAGTAAACTACCACGGAGACCACGATGGAAAGTACCGCGAAAAACGCCGGTCTCCAGTTTTCTTTTTTCGTTGCAAGCAGCATCGCAAAAAACAGGAATAGAATGCTGCAAATAACGAAACCGACTTTACTGAGACCGACAGCATAAAGAACCATCATAATAAAAACGCCAAATGCGCCTATGTAAAAATGTTTGTATTCCGGTTCTTCAGCCTTCACACAGCGCATCGCATGAAAGCCGCGATACGTCAATATTGAACAACAGACAAAAAGTCCGATAGCCACAAGTTGTGGCAAAAATCCTGCGCCAAATTCTTTGGCTTCCTTTAATCCAATCTGCACAGCGCTTATATAAAGCAGGATAGAGAGTATGATGCCGCACAAACCGGCTATGAAATCTCCATATTTTTTTATCATGCCGGAACCCCTTTCATAAGGTTTAATTACAGGGGAGAACATTGTTCTCCCCCGCTCTAATCAAAAACGTTTATCAGCTGAGGAAAAGGTCCTTGTACTGATTAAGATCGTCGTAGACTTTGTTCGCATACTCTGTGACTTCCTCGGAATCCATATAAGTTGCGTCAAGGAAATAAGTTGATTTGCACTCTTCAACGAAGTCGGGATTTGCAACAATGTCCTTCATAGCATTCTCGTAGTAAGCTATGACCTCGTCAGGCGTGTCCTTCGAGAAAGCCAGGTAGAAAAATTTACCCATTTCAAGGTCGACACCCTGTTCCTTCGCGGTAGGAACATCGGGGAACTGCGGATTGCGCTCATCCGTCAGCAGGGCAATGGGAACGAACTCGCCAGACGCAACATAATCCGGAATAAGGCCATATTCGATGTTGATAACATCGGTCTGGTTGCCGGCTAGCGCGGTCTTCTTGGCATTGTTTCCGCCGACCTCAACAAGGTTCAGATCGATTCCGGCTTTCTGCTCAAGGGCCAGGCCGATGAGGTGCGGATAGCCACCGGTTGAAATTGCAAACTCAACCTCACCGGGATGCGCCTTAGCGTAGTCAACCAGTTCAGGCAGGGTCTGATAATTGGGATTATCCTTGTTGACGCAAAGGACCGTGGTGTTTGCTTTAATGCAGCAACCGGCGAGCGTAAAAGCATCCGTCAGTTTATAATCGCACATATCGGCAATCTCAGGGATGAGCGCCTCAGTATGTCCGAAGAAGGCGGTATAACCATCGGGGTCGCGTGCCAGAACTTCCTCCATCGCGTTAAGGCCGGAACCGCCGCTGACATTGGTAATGGCTATGTTGATGCCGGCATATTCGGAAAGATATTTCGCAAACATGCGCGCATTGGCATCGGTATCGCCGCCGGCACCCGCACCGACATAAATCACGAGGTCGCTGTCGGGCTTCCATGCCGCCGCCTCAGGTGAGCTTGTCTCGGGAGCTGTGGACTCCTCGGGAGCTGTGGACTCGGGAGCCGAACTCTCGGACGTGCTTCCGGTACCGCAGCCAGCCAGGCCGGCAAGCAGCATTGAAGCGGCAAGCAAAATGGCAAATGTTTTCTTCATTTTCTTCCTCCACTATTTTTTGGCGCATTGCGCCCTTTATTTGGAACGCCAAAGGCGTATTCCACAGGATTAAAAAAGTGCGGGGCCGTTCTTATTCCATTCTTCCGGGATCTGCATAAGTAACGGTTCAAGTGCATCACGAACATGCTCTCGCATCGCCGCTTCCGCCGCATCGGCATCGCCGCTCGCAATCTGATCCACCAGATAGCGATGCCAGTAACGCACTCTGTCGCCTTTCACCGTCATGATGACATCCGTCGCCCTGCAGAGAATCCAAAAAAGGTTTATTCGTTCTAGAGCTGTGGAAAAAAGCGTATTATTCGTATATTCTGCCAGTTTACTATGGAATTTCAGATGCAGCTCGCGTTTCACTTTAGTCTGTGTATAGGAGACGCTGTCCATTTCAGTGGCTATCGCATAGATCTCATTTCTTTGCGCGTTTGTCATCGTCTCTGCCAGTATCCTTGCTATTTGACACTCCAATCCCTCTCGGAATTGATAGATCCTAATCACTCTTTCCCTGCAGGGAATCGTTACAAAGGAGCCCCACTTCGGTTTTGATTCGACTAAATAATCTTCTTCAAGGCGCTTTAGGGCTTCGATGACCGGTATAACGCTTACGTCTGTTGCCTCAGCCATCTTTCTTCGGGAAAGCCGCATACCAGGCTTGTACTCACCGGCAACAATTTTTTGTTTAATAATGTGGTAAGCGACATCAGCCGCAGTCATAAATTTTTGATCCATAATTTCCCAAAACCTTCCTTAATACTTTAAAGATAATATTACTGTTATAACAGTAATGTCAACTAAATTTAATAACAAATTAATTTTTTATTAAATT
This sequence comes from Oscillospiraceae bacterium, assembly GCA_050252415.1. Lineage (GTDB taxonomy): Bacteria > Bacillota > Clostridia > Oscillospirales > Oscillospiraceae > Heteroscillospira. The sequence continues at coordinate 13,663 of JBFWKZ010000003.1, forward strand.
CTTATAAAAATCGAACTAGATTTTTATAAGAATTTATTTTTCCTTCTCTCTAGGCCTTGTTTGTAAAATGGATCGCATACGTCTGATGAGCCTCTTTTTTGTCCTGCCATATTTTCCAGGTTATCAATTTTGAGCTATAGCGCAAACTAATAAAAATTGCAGAGGAGGAATCATGATGGAACAAAATCAAGCGCAAAACGCATTGGCTAAGAACACGCTGGATCAGATTCCAGCTCCCGCCTCCAATGCCCGCCGCATTACGGGGCTGGTCAAAGAGGGCGGCAAAGTGACCGGCTATCGCCTTTCGGACAATACGGTGCTGGCAAAGGAGCAAGCCTTACAGATGGCACGTCAAGGCGGGATCATTGGCGTTGGCATTGCCCATCGGGGAGATACCGAATACCTCAAGTCGATTCCCGACGGCAGTGAGGGCAATAATCTGAGTAACTTGCCCTCAGTTACCCCTTCCGATAACGCATAGCGAATAATGGGCCGAACAGCTGCTAAAGCAGCGGCTCTGCTTATGAACTGAAAAATCCACCTGCCGATACCTTGGCAGGTGGATTTTTGAATTTTTTTAACATCAGAGTCACACGGTGCTTCTGTTTTCCAAAAAAGCGCCGTCAATGTCCCCGCGCAGTCCTTTGACGATAAATCGAAATTTTCAGTGGCCTTTTCCCGCTCAACGCGATAAACTGAGGTCATCTCATATTTTGTGGATGCTCTTTACGATCCTTTATCACGCAGAACAGACGGGCATTTCTCACACCCCGGACCGGCCGATTTGATATTGAGAGCATTGTGGAAATCGTCCTCATGCATTCCCTTACTTTTTGCAACATCGACGATATATCCGACAACCTGTGCCCCATTGCACGATACATTCGGGATCGCAGAGATGTCTTTGCTGATTTGCTTCTGCCTACATAGCAGAATTATTTATGATAACGCAGTAACTTTTTGGTGAGAGGCGAGTCTGTATCTACAGAATGAGCATTCACTTCGGAAAGGAGGGAGAGCGCGTGTGAAAGCGCGGTTCAACCGCATCTATGAAGAGCAGAAAGATGCCGTCTACGCATACTTGCTTTACATGACAAAAGATGCCGAAACGGCCGAGGATTTGAGCCAAGATACTTTTCTGAAGATATACCTGAATTTGTTCCGCTTTCGTGGAGACTGCAGTGAAAAAACCTGGGCGTTGAAAATCGCCCGCAATACGTTTCTCTCCTATGCGCGAAAGAAAAAGCCCATCCTGCTGGAAGAGCAGGCGTGGGAGGGCTTGCCGGGAGCGCTGTATGTCGACCCGGAAGAAAACGTCCTGCTGCGCGAGCGTGAACAGATGATAACAAGTGTTTTGCTTGCGCTGCGGGAGGACGACCGGTCTGTCCTGCTTCTGCGTGATTATGAGGGGCTGCCCTATCAAGAAATTGGGCGGATCATGGGCCTGTCGGAGGCGGCTGTCAAGCTGCGGATCTTTCGCGCGAGGAAACGATATCAGGCGCTGTATCGGCAGTGTTCCGGAGAAACAAGGAGTGATTGAATGAACTGCGAATATCATGACAGAGTCTTATCCTATCTGAACTCACACGGTTCGGATGATCCCGAACTGGAAGCGCACATTGCCGGATGCCCGCAATGCTCCGCTATGGTCGACGGATACCTGGAAGCGGAACAAATCATGACGTTACCGCAAACCGTATATCAGGGAAGTCCCGACGCGCTGAAACGGCGAGTTATTAAATTTGACAAAGGCATCAGCAGAATCGTCATTTTTACAATCGTCGGCCTGGTTCTGGGATGGTTCAGCTATTACTACAGGACGATTGGCTTCTGGCCGCTGAAGGCTGTGATTGCTCTCCCATACAAACTCAGTTTCTGGATTCATACGCTGCTGCATCATCGTTCGGATATGGAAATCCAATATGGGTGGATGTATTTTCAGAATACGGATTTTTTCCCGGAGTCTGTCACCGCGACAATAATAGCCGAACGTGTTACTGCGGTTTTGTTCGGCGGAGCTATTTATGGCGCGCTGGCGTACTGCACCGGCGACAAGCGGATATTCACGCTGCAGCGGCTTATGACGTTCCTTGCCTGCTGGACGGTACTGATTGTGCTGACGATTGGTTTATCCTTTGGCGTCAGCACATATCAAATTAATCAGATGGAAACGTTGGAAAATGTCGGTGAAATGTGGATTTCACCTGAAACGAAAGGGGCGTGGACGGTTTGGAGGAGTGAAGAAGATTCCGACATATACGATATTTTTTATTCGGGCCTGCTACAGGACGACGGCATTATACGCGAACGCGATGAGGAAATACCGGTCATATTTACGTGGAGGAATCAAAGAGAAACCATGATCATTCTTATTAACGCCGAAAAACAATATTTGATAACAAGGCAAGGAACGCTATGGCGTATTTCACCCGAATTTTCCCAATTAATTGCCGGCCGGGATTACCATGCGGTAACGGAGGAAGAAGGGACGACCAATGATTGAAAAAATCAAGAATCTGAAAATTACGCGAAAGCGCGACTGGGTAATCGCTTTCCTCTTTCTGACGCTGATGGTATGCTGCATCATCAACCTAAAGGCCGTGTATATTGACGAATGGATGGGGTTTCACTTTGCGCCTGATAAGTTGACTTATTTCAATACGCCGGAAGGCTATGGCACGCTAATCCTGACGGTGCTGATTGTCACGCCGATTGCCGCAGCGGTTCTGCTGTGGAAAACAAAAAAATGGAAAGCGCCCGTTTTGGCTCTGCTGATCGGCATCGCGGTATCTGCAGGGCTTTTGGGGCTGTTTCGGATTCAAGCACAGCGAATCATCAATACGGCCTATACCACGTCACCGGAGAGCGTATCCGTGCATTACAATGGGACTCGGAGATCGGTCGGCGAAAAAGATACATCAGAACTCATTAAGCTCTGCATGGCGCTTGAGCCGCTGAGCGGCGAGGAACAGGAAGAATACCGCGAGGCCGCCGGGCGTGGGTATACCGGATCTGATGATATAACAATCTGGTTCCCTCGTGTGAACGGTCATTCCTACCTGATTCATGTCCAAATGACAGATGAGGTCATCTATATCTGCCGGGCACACGGCGTGAACAGTTATGTTTTTTATTCCGATAACGGGCTCAGGGATTTTGTTTCCGCAATGCCGCCTGTGGAATAAGAATACCCTCGTCATACTGCATAAAAATCTGGCCTTTTCCGAATCTAATGGGCCTTTAAAGGCCGATTTCGGCAAGCTTTTCTATTCATACTGACAAATGATTTTCACATTCGGTTCTAAAGCAGTTTAAAGCCTCCGAAACGGCCTGCGTATCGTTCCGGTGCTCAAAATCGCTGGAAACGATTTTCAAGTTTTAAGCAAAAGAAAACAGATGCAGCGTATCAAATGCTGCATCTGTTTTCTTTTGCACCACTATGGTTGTTTAGTCCGGATCTGCATCCTTATTAAAGCCAATCATTACAAGGCTTCATTTTATATGGAATATGTTCATGTTTTTTCAGTGTAACACAACTTCATGCCAAAGGATAGTTGCACAGCAAATACTCACCGGTCACAGGGTTTTTGTCCTCATAATCCGCATAGACCAGGCAGTTTTCCCCGTAAAGCAGGGCGTATCCCCGTTTAATGCCTTTCCTGCGCGCATTTTCACGCTCCAAAGCCTTGACCGCCGTCTTCAGCTTCGGATCCTGGATCTGTAAAACCTTTGGAAGCTTCCCTGAGGCGTTTGTGGCCAAGCGGTCGCAAACCATCGCATCCCGGAGCGGGGTTTTACCGACGCCTGATTGACCGGTAAAATAGGTAAACACCAATGCGGTAAAAGCATCCAGGGATGTTTGCTCCCGTCCGGTCTGGGATAAGAACATCCCAAATTCATGAAACAGCGCGAACGGACTTTTTCCGGTACGGCTGAGCAGGTATCGAAGCGTCCGGCGGAAGCGCCCACGGTTGTAGAGCAGATTCAGTGCGTGCTCCGTGTGATGCAGCGCCTCAAGTTCTTCTCCTGAAATCCATGGGGTTTCGGTGACCTCATATGGCGGCTCTCTGTTAAATTTGCAGGGGAATTGTTCCGGGTTTTCCCGCATGGGCGAGCCATACAGCAGCTTTAAAAAGCCCTGTTGAAGCATGTGCGGCCTCAGCGAAAAGGCGATGTTGAAGCTGTCGATAAAACTCTCCAGATCCTCATAAGGCAAACCGGCGATCAGGTCAATGTGGATGTGCGCATTGCCGTTTTCGAGGAGCGCCGAGATGTTTTTCTTCAGTTTTGCCATATCGGTCTTGCGGTTGATGGCCGCAAGGGCCTTCGGATTGAAGCTCTGGAGTCCAATCTCAAACTGCATGGCGCCGATGGGCGCGGTTTTGAGCAGCGCGAGAGTTTCCGCATCCAGCAAATCACCGGCGATCTCAAAGTGAAAGCAAACCCCCTGCGGAATTTCTTTGCCGTATTGTTCGATGATGAAGCGAAACAGCTCTTTTGACCGGCTGCGGTTTGCATTGAAGGTCCGGTCTACCAGTTTAATGGTACGGGTGCCGCTGTTGGCCAAAGGCAAAATCTCCTGCTTCACACGCGCTAAGTCATAATACCGCACGCCTCCGCACCGACCCGACAGGCAGAATGCGCAGGAGAACGGACAGCCCCGGCTGGTTTCCAAATAGGCGATGCGCCCGTTTAAGGCATCAAAATACGCCTCGGTGTATGGGCTTGGCGGGATCTCTTTTGGGGCATTGGGTTCCGAAATCATGATTTCCCACCCTCTGCGGTAACACAGTCCCGGAATATTCTCAACCTCGGTACCGGTATAAATCGCGTTCAGCAGCGCCGCAAAGGGCACTTCCCCTTCCCCGGAGAGCACATAATCGACCACGGGCGCGTTTTGCAGAATCTCTCCGGCATTATAGCTCACCTCCGGCCCGCCCAAGACAACGATACAGCCGTCCAGCTCGTCCTTAAGCCGCTGTACAAGCGCTAAAACGGCCGTGATATTCCAGATATAACAGCAAAAACCCACCACCGACGGGCGGCGGGAAAGTATTCGATTTAAGACCTGCCGGGGAGCTTCGTTTATGGTTCCCTCCACCACCTCGGCACAGATTCCTACAGGGCAATATTCCTCTATTCCCGCCAAAAGGCACCACGGCGCAAGCGATGAATGGATATATTGTGAGTTCAGCGCACAAATGACGGCGTTTAATTCTTTTTTCATCCGTTACTCCTCAAAGCCAAAGGTTTTTTATCCCGCATCATGATAAAACGAGTTTATAGAACGCCTCGCATGCCGGAGACAACAGGTCATCGGGATATTCATAGGAAGAGGTGTGGAGAGGGGCCTGCGCTTCTCCGGCGCCAATGCCAAAAAAAGCCCCGTCACATTTTTGAAGATACCATCCGAAATCCTCGCTCCAGCGCATGGGGCTTTGCAGGATTTGCCCGCCGCAGGTGCGCAGCACTTTCTCGGCGCAGCCGGTATGATTAATCGTGGCGGGAAAAACGTCGCAGTCCTCAAACTGCATCTTGAGCCGGTGCATACGCGCCAGCGTCTCGGCCCGGTCAAGTATGCCCTGCTCCAACGAAGCCAGGTCGCCGTCGAACTCCGCGCGCAGCGTCAGCCACACTTCGGCATCGGCCGCTGCGGCACCAAATGCTTTTTCGCCCATCTGCACGCCGATTACGGTACACAGCGCCATCCCACTGTATTTTTCCGGTGCGGACAGTTGGGGCAATTCGTTCAGCAGAGCGCCTACAGCCGGTGCGGGCGAAATCCCGTTTTCCGGGTACGCCGCATGGGCCGGCGCGCCGGCAAAGCTTAAAATCAGCCCAAGGGATGCGCAGGCAAAAGTCCCGGGCCGCGTCGTTATGACACCCAACGCAACGCCGGGGAGATTGTGGGCGCCGTATATCTCTTTGACACCCTCAAGGGCAAAGATTTCCGTACAGGCAGAGGCGCCGGCGCCGGTCTCTTCCGCCGGCTGGAAAAGCAGATAGACGTTTCGCCCGATGGTCTTCCCTTCCAACAGCAGCCCTGTGCCGCACAGAGCGGCAGCATGTCCGTCGTGCCCGCAGAGATGGGCGGCCCCATCCGACATAGGTAGGGCGTCATAGTCTGCCCTGAGCGCAATACCGGGTTTTGGTTCATTCTTCTCGCGGTGCGCCGCGTAAAACCAGCTGCCGCGATCCACGAGCTCCAGTGTCGTATGGCTTGACAAAAATGTCATGAGCTCTGCTTTTGTACGCCTTTCCTGTCCGGAAATTTCCGGGCAGGCATGAAGTCTGCCGCGCAGATCCCGGATCAGTTTTTCCTGTGTTACACTGAGTTTAGCCATACCATTTTCACCTGAAATCACTATTTTTTGTTAGGGCTTGTTTGTAAAATCTTCGCATATGTCCTTTTGCCGAATTTTGCATCGTACTTCGTTAAATTTTCTTGCCATAAAGCAATTATGCCTGCGAAAATCTGCCTTGTCCAACACAAAATTCGTCTAGAATTCCAAGCACGCTGATTTTACAAACAAGCCCTAGCCTTTGTTCTGATTTTGGAAGTTTCTTCTTTTATGGGGTCTTGTCTTTTTTCCCGCAAGTTTTGCGGCTTTCCACTTCTTCATATAATTTGCCGCAATCATAAAACATAATATCGTATAAGCGAATAGAATCACCAGTTCCACCAAGTCCGAACCATTTCGAATCATCAGCCCGAACAGGAGCAGGCAAACTAAGCCCTGAGCAAGAAATAGTATCGTTGCCCATTTTTTGTTTCCCCGGGCCTTTAACGGCAGCGGCAATTTCCCTTCCTGCGCGTACTCCCACGGCGTATACTGTTTTTTCTCCCATTTCAGCATATCGTCGATAGGATCTGAGCGCTTTGATTTAGGCATATTCATAACCTCTTTCACACATCACACACCGAAATTTCCGGGTATCTCTGCAAAGGCCAAAGTCTACAAATACACTTCGACCAGAGAATTGAGCTGCTCCTTTATCAGACGCCAGTCACACCCGAGGTCAAGCGTCTTGGCCCCGATTCTGTTCCCGCCGATGTTGTACGCGTTATCCGGAAAAATAGTCTCATCTGTTTTAGCGTATAAAAGGATTCCGCTGACACGCCCGGTTTTATGCTTGTCTTTGTTTTTAACATAAGTAAATATTTGATACAGATTGCTGGAAATGAGGCTTGAGCTGTTAAACATGGTGTTTTTTTGCATGGTATTCCCGTAATACTTCGTATCAATGATCAGAACTCGGTCACCTCTGGACAGGGTGATATCCGATTTCATCACAGGCAGGAATGACGAATCGTCTTCATCCCATCTATCCCAATCGAAATAGGAGGCTTCAACCGACAGTTCTGGAAATTCTTTTTTGTAGTAACCCAGAACAAATTTTTCGTACAGATGGTACATCTGCTGATCGTCAATGAACTCTGCCAGGCGATAATTCCCGTTCCGGGTAGTCTGCAGAAGTCCTTTAATCACCAGCCGACAGATATTTATAAGCAGCCTGTATGCGGCATTGTTCCGATGATACCGAACACAGCTCCAGTTAATCGTATTCGGATCAACTTCCGTGACGCCGGCGAAATACATAAGCAGTTTGCGCAAAATTTTGCGGTTTTCCGGCTTGACGACCCCGTGTCTGAGCAGAAGAAGCATGGTGATTTTAAGAATCTGATTTAAGACAGTATTCTCGGAATAGACATCATAATGACAGGCCATACGCTTTGCGATCAGAGTCTGCTGTTTTACTGAAGCGGTGATATCGATCTTGCCTCTTAAGCTTCCGGTAACGTCGGTGTTCTGGAGGTAATCACGCTGTAAGCCGCGTTTAATCAGATTGGCTGCCCCCTTACCCAGGATCGCTGCAAACAAGTCATGGATGTGATCAAACTCCTCTGCAAACACATCATCAAAGCCATCCTCATTCAGGGACTGATAGGCATACGCCAGCATATAGTAGATATTTTTTATCCGGATATTCTCAGCCATGAACAGCACCGCGCAGCCTTTGTGACCACTGTTCAACTTTGGACGGCTCATCGAACCAATATTCTCTGATCAGGGGAAGCAGTTCATATTCGACGACGTCCGAAAGCCAGGCGTCGTCAACGATCTCGCTCGTACAGAAATAGCTGTGTCCGGCGCGGAACCCGCTGCCGAGAGACGCATCCTCTGAAATGGCACGGTTCATAGCCTCTACCGTTTCAATCAGCAAATCAAATTTACGGTTTGCAAGAGAGGCCTGGTAAGTTTTAAAGCCGTCCGTCTGGAAGGCCGGTTCAAATTCAAAGAAGGCAAAACGGCGCCTGAGCGCATAATCCAGCATGGCAAGGCTTCTGTCGGCCGTGTTCATCATCCCGATAAGATAGACGTTGTCCGGCACGAAAAACTGCTCGTCCGCGTAAAGCAGCCGAATCGCGTGTTTTTCTCCGCGCTTGTCATTTTCAATCAGCATGAGCAGCTCGCCGAAGATCTTGCTGAGATTGCCGCGGTTTATCTCATCAATAATAAAGAAGTATTCCCTGTCATCCGGTTCCGCCTGTTTGCAGAATTCATAAAAGGGTCCTTTTGCCAATGAGAAACCACTGCCGGTTGGCCGGTATCCCATGATGAAATCTTCGTAGCTGTAGCTCTGATGGAACTGGATCACCTTAACTCGGCTTGTATCCTTCTCTTCCATGATCGAATATGCAAGCCGCTCGGCTGCAAATGTTTTGCCGACACCCGGGGCACCCTGAATAATAATGTTTTTCTTCTTCCGAAGAAGCCCTTTCAGCGTATCATACCGTTCCTCGCTCATGTATACTTCAGATAAAAAATCATCCTTCGTATAACTCTGATAAACATCCGGAGGCGTGTCGCCTTCATTTCCTTCAATAACCGGCTCTGCAATTTTAGCCTCCAGGCTTTTGTATTGTTCCGTATAAGGTGTAATATCGGTCAGCGTCTTTATGGGTATCTGTCCCGGATAATCCCATTCCCCGCGATGGGTCCAACTCACCTTATGGACATTTTTATATTCTGTGCGGGTGTCATCAAATAGGTACTCGGAAGTGACAAGCCCTCTGCCGATAATCTTGCCGATTCCCATTTTAACGTAAACGACATCTCCGATTTGAATCTCTTTGGCAAACTGCCACGTGGCATGCCCTGCGTTTGTGTAGGAAGACTCATCATCATATACTTCCTTCATCCGCTTTTTCATCTCAGCCTTGGAAGGGTACTGCCTCAAATCACCGATTTCATCCCAGCCGATGCCCGTAATCCCTTTATCATAAAACTCGTCCCAAAAACGCGCGCCCTCGCCAGGCGTGTAAACCCAGTATCGCTTTCCCGGCGCAGTGGCTGCTTCATACTCGGCGGGAATCCTTGAATAGCCTCCGTTAATAATACTCTCAATCACGTCTTCCTGTTCTTTTGTGACCCTGAAATTGGTCGCACCGGGATAGGTTAAAATTTCAAGGCGTTTTGTCCGCTCATCAGCCAACAGAACAGATCTTAAAACTTTTGAATCAAGGAGCTTTCGCTCAAGGCTGATATCGACTGCAAGATATGGCTCTCGATAAACACCTTCTCCCAAATTATAGGGGTCACCGGCAGACGGCTCGCGGATTTCAGGATCGCAAAGGACAATTCCGGCCGCAACGATTCCACCGTCGGGACCCGAAATCCAGATATAGGCATGGTCGCCTTTTTTTATTTGCTTTGGATATTGATTAACCGCCCAGGTAATCGAATCAAGATCACGCACGGCGCCGCTGACATCGTAATATTGGGGGTTGCCCTGGAAAATCCATGCGGACGGCTCGCCGAGTTCTTTGAGAAATCGTCCATAGAGAACCAACCCGCTTGAGTAGGCTCTATTCCCTGCCGAAGATCAACCTCATCAAAGTTTGGCGCCGCTAAAATGATTTTACGGGCTTCTTCGAACTCATCGGATGAAACATAGTAAAATAAATCGTTCAGCACATTTTCGCCAAGGCTCAGTTTGGACGTCGACTTTTTGAGCGCATTGGTATAGGCTCTAATCGTACCGGATTTATATAACTCGCCATTGGATTTTCTCTGCTTGCTCATCCAATTCTGAAAAGCATTTTTTAAATAGGTATCGCCCATTGCCTTGCCGCTCCACTCGGAGGCCAGCCCCGGATGGCGCTCATCTAAAAATGATTTCAGATATTTCATCGACCTGTAATAGCCGTTTGCGCCCTCTGCCGATCTTCGCGCACTTCTTACAGACGTCAGATAATTTTCGATTTTTTCTTTTGCGCCGATTAGGGCTTCTTCTGATGTAAAGCAGTGCCAGAAATCAACGCCCACGTTGTTGTTGTAGGCAAAAAAAGCGTCCGAATAATGTGTACTTACCGTACTTTCATTCCAATCCGGTCGCGTATCAAGAAGATATTTGCGAAATTCATTACGCAGCTGTATAAACTGTTGTGCCGAAATCGTTGAACCCATTTTTAAGCCCTCGGTTCTCATCATGTTGATTTCATTCGAAAATTTAATCAGTTGATTCTATTTTAGTTTCGCGAAATTGACATGGACTTGATATACGTCGTTTTTTCTCACTTTATCAATGATAATTTTATCAAGAATTTTTCAGGATTACAAGGCTTGCATCAACTAAGCGCCGCATTTTGCTGCACAGCTTCAAATCGCCCTACAAAAAAGCCGAATCACTCTCAGAGAAAAATTAAAAAAAGCCCTTGAATTTCAAGGGCTTTTTTTGCTGGAGCATTTTGGCAGATTCGAACTGCCGGCCTTATCATCACCAAGTACAAGGTCTATTTCAAAATAATTGTTGAATTTGCTGCATTTTTGGCGCCTAAGATTCTCAAAAGTCGTTATGGTTTAAATCTCAGTATAGGAATGCGGTCTTTTCTGAGATGAAAATTGTCAGATCTTTTGCCATATCAGAGCTGCCCAGAAAAAACGTCTTCGGCATTATGCAAAAAGTACACCAGCGCCAGCATGTCCGCGCTGCCTCCCGGACTGATATTCTCGGCAATCATTCTTTCATCGAGGCGGATGAGAATCGGAAAATAATCCGTGTCTTCAAGTGGCGGAGAAGCTGTCAACATCACCCGGATTTCGCGCTGAAGTTCATACAGCCGTCCAGGACCGGATCGATAGACGACATTTGTATCGCAAAAATTTGATAGAATTGACAGGAGCGTCAACGCACCTGCTTTGTCGTAATCCAGCCCCTTAGACAGCAATTGGCGCAGCCGGGGCAGTCCAATTTGGAATGCGGACGGAAAACCGGCGGCCGCCTCACCGCGGATACCGGTCAAGCCAAACTGCGCATAGAGCACTTCACCGTGTGTTCGCGCGTTTTTTACTGTAATGGCGTCAAATTCGTGCAGTAAATCAGCCGCGAGCTCCCGGCAGATATTTTGGAGATATTCCATGGAGAACGCCAGACCGCGTCCGTAGAGAATACCTGCGGCGCAGCACAGGAGACCCATCGAAAAAACAGCGCCCTTATGGGTATTGACACCATCGGTGGCGCATAACATTTCTTTCTCGGCAAGTATCCCTTCTGCGCGAAGCGCCTGCATAATGTCTGTATACTCAGCGGCACATTGCCGAATCCCCAGAAGATAAAAGCGTCCGAACCATGGCGCAAGAGTTTTGGCACTTTTCACCATAAGATCCATAGTCATATCTGTGTGGGCACCATTGTTTCGAAGATCAACCAACCCGGGCTTAGGCGTGGTATACGCCTCTTGAATCAGCGCGGCTTCGGCCAGCCTGGCAATAATTTTCTGATTTTTATGTTCAAAATACTCCCGTTGTATCCGAGTTTGCTCGAAAATCAACGCTTCAAGCCCATGCGCTCGTGTCCGACCGCAAGCAGCGGCAGGACGGTCACATAGAAGGCAGCGCCTTAAAGAATAACCAAAGTCAGAACGGGATAGCTTTTTCCCGCCGATATCCAGAACATCCAGATCGAACAGCCGCCCGAGCGAACTTTCGGATTCCAGTTTCAGCATTGAGACTTTCAATGACTTTGCGTCTGCATTCACAGCAAACAGCGCTTCAGGCCCTGTGTCGAGACACTTTTCTTCCTGATATAAGATATCCCAGTCCTGGTCGGAACATATTTTGAGAATAAGCGCTTTCCCCTCACAAAATGTCCGATATATGAGCCCAGATAACTTGACAGGTCCGGCAATATTGAGCGTGAAGCTAAGCAGCGGCAGATTGTATTCCTGTAAGAGCGCCAACTGGCGATCCCAGCGAATTTCCCGCGAAAGCAAAACATTCTCCATGGATGTGAGAGCCATTGTGAAACGATCTCCTTGCTGAGTGATAGTCTATCTGTATCAACTATGTCTTACTGATCAACAATTGAGCCGTCTTCATGCAGACGGGTGTTGATGGTGCGGCGTTTAAAGGGAAACTTTTTCTCAACATCTTCAACAAGCGTGACGCCAATGCCGGGACTCTCGGGCAGCAAAGCATAGCCGTTTACCACTTTGGGCACCCAGGTTACCATATCGCTCTGCTTAAACGATTTCTGATCCATTTTGTTTGAACTGGTATAGCGTTCAGTTGCGGAAATTCCTTCGTGGTCAGGGAGCTCCTGTATGGCAAAATTCTCAACCGCAGCCGCAATTTGCATGCAAGCGGCGGTGCTGACCGGACTAAGTGGGTTATGCGGCACAATCATGGCGTTGTGCGCCTCTGCAATGGCTGCAATCTTACGGGTACCGGAAATACCTCCGCAAAGGCATACGCTGGTGCGCGCATAAGACATGGCATTTCGGCTCAGGAGCATTTCAAATTCCTGAATCGTGTGGATGCGCTCGCCGGTGGCGATGGGCACGGCACTCTTGCTCGCAATGAGCGCCATAGAATCGAAATTATCCGGTGTGGTGGGATCCTCTAGGAAAAACGGGGTATACTTTTCAACCTGTCTGGCGAAAGCCACGGCCTCACCGGGTTTCATACGGCGATGCAGTTCAAGGCATAAATCCACGGTGCCGCCCACGGCCTCGCGCATAAGGCGTACCCGATCAACTGCCGATCCAATCATGTCGGCATAGGTTCCCGAATAGCGTTGGCTGCGCGGTTCGTCGAGGAAGGGTGAGAGATGACCTACGGCGTTATATCCCGCCTCTTTTGCCCGTACGACTCCGGAAACGAGTTCCTCTGTCGTTGAGCCGCTTACATGATAGTAGGTACGTATTTTATCGCGGCACTTTCCACCGAGCAGCTGATAAACCGGAACACCAAAATATTTCCCGGCGATATCCCACAGCGCAATATCAATCGCGCTGATTGCGCCCATGATGGCGGCTCCGCGAAAATGGAAACACCGATACATATATTGCCAGTGGTGTTCAATCTGCAAAGGATCCTGCCCAATGAGATAGGTCTTAAATGTCTCCATTGCCTCGGCGCTGGCATTTAAAAATCCCCATGCACCGGATTCCCCGATGCCTTCTATCCCCTCGTCGGTGAATATCTTTACATATAGGAACGCATTTACCGGCAATATTTTTATTTCTGTTATTTTCATTGGTACCCTCCTTACGATTATTAATGAAAAATCATTGTGCTTCCCGGACAAACGGAATAATATTGGCTGCGTAAGCCATAACGGTAATCACTTCCGCCGGACGGCGTTCAAGGCTCATATTCAATGCGGTCTGCAGGTCGGGCGCCCCTTCAAGTTTTGCTTCGCACAGGGTATTCTTGGCAATTTTATCGGTCACGATAATGACGCGGCCCTTTTTCAGCGCACGGGCATAGTTAAAAGCTTTATTGTTGCCGACATTGAATCCCTCTTCCGCATAGCGGTCAATAATACTCTGGACAGAGGGGCATTCGACCATCCAGCGGTGAAAGGTTTCCTCTCCAAAACCATCTCTGCACTCGGCAACGATAATAAAAGTGCAGTCGCGTTTACCCATAACCTCCGCAACGGACAATGCTTTCTGAGATTGGTAGAGATCAATATCACGCGGAAAGCCGCCCGGGCTTGCAATGACGATGTCGGCACGCCGTGGAATATTGACTTCGCTCACCTTTTTACACATTTCTACACCTGCCGCGTGGGCAGCGGTTAAATCTCCGCAGACAAAGGAAATGAATTTCTTATGGGGGTCCTGTACGGCGTTGACAATGAAGCGGACGTTCGCTTTTTTCGCAGCAGACAGGGCAATTTCGTGGAATGGATTTCCGTAAATGTATCCCATTGCGGGCTCATACTGATAAATTGGAAATGAATGATGGATATGCAGTGTCTTGAGACCCGCGACGCCGGGTAAAATGCTTTTGCGGCCGCCGCTGTAGCCCGCCGTATGAATAGGTGCGATGAGACCGGTGGTGATGAGAAGGCTGCATTCCGTAACCAGCCGATTCACATAAACCGGAACATTCTCCGCCAGCATTCCGAGGTAGACCATTGCCTTGTCGTCACGGCAATCGTGCGCAACCGATTTAAGGCGATGATAATATTTTTCGCCCATGATATGAATGGCTTCTTCCCGGGTTGGTGCTCTATGGCTGCCGGTCGCAAACAAGACGGTAATATTACCGTCCGGGATGCCGACTTTTTCAAGACGCTTCATAATCGCATCAAGAATGAGCGCATTTGGTCCCGGCCTTGTATGATCGTTCATGACCACAACGACGGTATCCTCAGGATTTGCCATGACGTCAAGCGGTTCGCATTGATAGGGATGATCCATGGCATACTCAAGCATTGTGGGCAGATCATCTTTTACAGTTGTCTCCGGAGCCTCGACTGTCTGTACGTATATGCCATTTGGTACTTCCGCGGATTGAAATCCATCACCGTAAGGAACGGTTATCGTCTGCATAAAATGCCAGCCTTCTTTCTATATGATATGTGACCGCCAACGTAAAACAATATGCGTGGCTATATCCATTATAAGAGCATAATAAGCAGACTGTAAATTGACAAAAGCTCAAAATCAGGCATACCATTTTCAGTAATTAGCTACAAATTGCTCTGACCAATATAAATAAATTGGTCCGCAGTCACATGACAACGGACCAATTTTTATATTTGATGAAACCACGAGCTCTCATCTTCGTGCTCATCAGTTTGGCTGTCACCCAGTTCTATTTCCTCAAGCATGATTGTCAGGCTGTCGTAAGTATCCCTGAGATGGGCCGAGACGTATCGCTCAATCATAGCCGGTTTATTTTCGCTTACCGCTTTTAAAATTGCCAGATGATCACGGTGACGTTTGACCGGCGGCAGGGTAACAAAGTTATTGGATTCACAATAATCCCGCCATATGGTACAGAGGCGCCGGTGAAAATCCGTCAGATAATGGTTGGGTTGAATCTGAACGAGCATATGTTCAAGTTGAATACTCGGCCGGCCAAAAGGCTTTCCGCCGGATTTTGATTCTTTGATCATGTGCTCGTGCGCTTCGTCCTCAAGGTCGTAGATATTTTGAAGCTGTTCAGCGGTAATAATCTTGGCTGCTTGTTTGATCGTGTAAGATTCCAATAAAATGCGCGCTTCCAATAATTCTTGAATGTTTTGAAGACTAAGTTTTTCCTCAGTACTGGATAGTGCGGGAATTTTCTGTGGAAGCTCATCTGAAGTGAGGTAAATGCCGCTGCTTCGTTTAATCTTTATATATCCATTTGTAGCCAAAATTTGAAGGGCCTCACGCAAACTGCTTCTGCTGACGGCTAGTTGCTTAGCAAGTTCGCGTTCTGTCGGAAGCTTATCCCCGGATTTTAGTTCGTTTTTATGGATAAGGGCGATAATATTTTGAACAGTCTGTTCATAATTCAAAACTCTCTGCCGTGATTCGGTCATAGGCACAGTCCTCCTGTACTCTAAAATTTTAAGCCAAAAATGACCTTTTCTGAGGATTTAGTATACATTATTTTGTTATCAATTGCAAGAAGCAAAGCATGGTACAATGATTAATTGGTGCAATTATGTACAAGAATTGTTGGGGGCATTTCGTCTAAAGTACTAATCTTGATTTTTTTGGTTGAATTATTATTGACACCAAATAACACGCAGTGTATGCTAAATGTAGAATTTGGTCTGACCAACAGCAAAATGCACTGCAGTGCTGATATGAACAAGGGAGGGCGTTATCGCAATAAATTCTCGGCAAAATTTAAGTCGCAATCTGCATTATTTTTATAAAAAATAAGAGGAGAGAGTTAAATGGATAATCAAAAAACGCAGAGTCCCATTTCATCTTTTTTGAATAATTTCATGTTTGGATATATTCCGGCAAAATATTTTCTCATCATGCTGGTTGTTGTTATCGTTGGACTTGTTTTTAAGATCACCGCTCCCGGATTCCTCGGTGGGTTTACGCTCTGTTCAATTTTGGGCCTGCTTCTAGTCACAATCGGCGACAATACGCCTATTGTCAACACATATCTGGGCGGCGGGGGAATCATTGCTATTTTTGGCGCGGCAATTATTGCGTATCTAAACATTTTGCCTGAAAGCACCGCTACCATGCTGACAGCTTTCGTTAAGGATATGGACTATATCGGATGGGTCGTTGCAGGACTTATCTGCGGCAGTATCCTGACTATGGACAGAAAATTACTTATTAAGGCGGGAATTCGGTATTTTCTCCCCATTGTCGCCGGCATCATCTGTGCATTTACTCTTACCGGTCTTATCGGGAAATTCTCGGGATTTGGATGGCGGCAGGCGATTCTCTTCATCGCGCTTCCTATAATGGGCGGCGGCACCTCTGCCGGCGCTGTTCCAACTTCCCAGACTTATGGCATGCTTATGACTCAAAGCAGCGAATATTATCTCTCTCTGCTGATGCCTGCCGTTGTAATCGGTAATGCTTTGGCCGTTATTTTTGCCGGCATACTCAACGGCGTCGGTAAGAAAAGGCCGTCTACTACTGGTAACGGCATTCTCATGCGCGGGTTCACAGTGGAGGAGAGATCATTTGACAAAGCGCCCATCTCCATTGTGGCACTGGGCAGAGGGTTCATCATTACCGGCTTGTTTTTTACGCTTGGCAAGCTGTGTGCCATGCTAATGCCCCAACTTCACTATTACGCCTGGACAATTATCCTGTGCGCCATCTGCAAAATCACGGATATCGTTCCTGATGATCTGCAGTCGGATCTCAATCAGTGGTACAAGTTTATGGTAAAAGTCGGCGCGGGCCCGGCGGTGTACTTCGCAATCGGCTTCGTTTATACGAACCTTGATGTCGTTATTGCAAGCATGAGCGTCTCCTATCTGCTCATGACACTATCGACCATCATTGGTGCGGTACTGGGTTCTTGGTTCGTTGGAAAAGCACTTGGGTTCTTTCCGGTTGAATCGGCGATTACCGCGGGGCTCTGCATGGCAAATATGGGTGGAAGCGGCGATATCGCTACGCTTGGCGCTGCCAACAGAATGGAACTTATGCCATTCTCTCAGATTTCCTCACGAATCGGCGGTGCGCTCATAATCGTTATTGCAAGCATTCTGCCAAGGCTGATCGGTGCCGGTCTGTAACGAAACCCCTTGTATTGATAGTTAGGAGGAAAATAAATTGACTGATCCTGCAATTAAAGAAGATTTCACTCAAGTAATGGAGAAATTTCTCGATCTGAGTTGCAAGGTTCTTCCAGATGATGTCTATGCGAAACTGAAAGAAATGCGCGATGCGGAAGAGTCAGAAATGCAGAAAGTTCTCTATAAAGCATATTTTGATAATTTGGACAAGGCCAAAACGTTAAGCAGACCTTGCTGTCAGGATACCGGGTTGCTGCATTATTATATCACCGTGGGCACCGATTTTCCCTATATGGATATGGTGGAGGATGCGCTCAGAGAAGCGACTCATCGTGCAACTTACAGTATTCCGCTGCGTCAGAACACGGTGAATTATTTTGAAGAACGCAATACCGAGGACAATACCGGCGAACGTATGCCTTGGGTTCACTGGGATCTCGTACCGGGCGGAAGCGACCTTGAGATTATTACATATTTCGCCGGCGGCGGCTGCTGTCTGCCGGGGCGCAGTCAGGTCTTCAAGCCGTCAGACGGTTATGCGGCCATTGTTAAATATGTATTTGATGCCGTATCCGATCTGGGAATCAATGCATGCCCGCCCCTGATTGTCGGCGTGGGTCTTGGCCATAATATGGAAAACGCCGCGCTGCTCTCAAAGAAAGCCTATCTCCGCCCGTTGGGGACCAGTCATAAAGATCCCAAAGGGGCGAAGCTTGAAAAAGATTTGGAAGATGGATTAAACAAGCTGGGCATCGGCGCTCAGGGAATCCGAGGAAACAAGGTCGCCATGGAGGTTCATGTGGAGTCGAGCGCAAGGCATACTGCCACCATAGCCGTTGGCGTCAATGTTGCCTGCTATGCCCACAGAAGAAGCGTTATCCGTTTCCACAAGGACATGTCTTATGAGATTCTCAGCCACAAGGGGGTAACGCTATGAAAAGAATTTTGAAGACGCCTGTTACAACCGAGGATTTGAAAGATCTTCGAGCCGGTGACATTGTCTATCTGACCGGTTACCTCGTGACCGGCCGTGATGATGTTCATCACCGCGTGGTACATGAAAATATGAAATGTCCTGTAGATTTCAGGGGAATCGCCATTTTCCACGCCGGACCCATTATCAAGGAGAGCCCGGAAAAAAACGAAATGATCTCTATCGGCCCCACCTCATCCATTCGTATGGAAGCCGATGCCGCAGAATTTATCAAAAGGACCGGCGTAAAAATTATGGTCGGCAAGGGCGGAATGGGCGAAAAAACAGCGGAGGCCTGCAAGGAATACGGTGTCATACACTGCGTATTTCCCGGAGGCTGTGCCGTTTTGGCCGCAACCATGGTTGAGAAAATTGAAGATGTCTACTGGCGTGAGCTGGGAATGCCAGAGTGCCTCTGGGTTATGAAGGTCAAGGAATTTGGTCCTCTCATCGTTTCCATAGACACCGAAGGGAACAACATGTTCACTGAAAACAAGGCTTATTATGCAAGTCGAAAAGAGATGTGTGAGGCTCCGATTATCGAAAGCGTCAAGGACTATCAGAAAATCGAGACTGTAAATTAGCAAAATTTATCTTGCGGGTATAAAGTTCATTTTTATACCCGCAATTTCCATTGGAGGTCATATATGAAAATAACAAAATATGCGGTTGCCGGGACGCTGGAGTCCAGTGATGCTATGGTGACTGTTGAACCAAACGACGTCCTTGAGATTGAAATTGAATCTGTGGTTTTGGCCGAGTATGGGCAACAAATCAGATGCACTGTCGAACAGGCACTCCGGCAGCTTGGGGTTACCGCCGCTAAGGTGCATATATCCGATCGAGGTGCCTTGGATTGTGTGTTAAGCGCACGACTGCAAACAGCCGTACATCGCGGAAAGGGGATTGACTGAAATGCGCAGAACTATGCTTTTTTTACCGGGCAATTCACCCAATATGATCATAAACGGCGGAATTTTAGGCGCCGACAGTATCATCTTTGACCTTGAAGACGCTGTTTCCCCAGACGAGAAGGACTCAGCCAGGATTCTGGTAAGCAGCGTTCTGCGAGAGATGGCGTTCCCGGGCTGCGAAATCATTGTGCGCATTAATGGGCTCGATACCCCGTATTGGGAGAAGGATGTTGAAGCTATCGTTCCCGTACACCCTGCGCTTCTCATGCCGACAAAGGTCAGCGGTGCGGATTATATCCAAACGCTGTCTGAAAAAATGGCATTGGAAGAAAATAAATGCGGAATTGAAGAGGGTTCCATCGGGCTCATACCGCTTCTGGAGACTACCCTGGGAATTGAGAACGCGTTCCAAATTGCGAAGGCGGATAAGCGGATGGTGGCGCTCTACCTGGGTGCCGAGGATTTGACGGCAGATCTGAGATGCAAACGCACAAAACAAGGAAATGAAATTTTTTATAGCCGCTCACGTCTGGTCTGTGCCGCAAGGGCTGCCGGAATCGAGGCATATGACACACCATTTACCGGTGTTGACGATCTTGAGGGCCTGGAAGAGGATGCGCTGTTGGCAAAAAGCCTGGGATTTACGGGGAAAGCCGTGATCTCGCCCCGGCATGTCGAATGCGTGAACCGCGTGTTCAGTCCCTCTGCCGCGGATATTAAATATGCGAAAGATGTGTTTAACGCCCTGGAAGAAGGCAAGCGGCTGGGCAAAGGCGCCGTTTCTCTTCGCGGAAAAATGATCGATGCCCCGGTGGTTGCCAGAGCGCGCCAGGTGCTTGAATCCGCGGAGGCAATTTGGGGAGGTATTCATCAATGAAAAACAGTAAAATGGTTTCATCCCTCCAAGAGGCGATCAGGCTCTCCGGATTGAAAGACGGAATGACATTTTCGTGCCATCACCATCTCCGCAACGGCGATAAGGTAATGAATTTGGTCTGCAGTACGCTCGAAGAGATGGGGTTCCGTGACCTCACCTTAAATGCGAGCTCCATACATAATGTCCACGCCCCTATTGTCCGGCAGATTGAACACGGTGTCATTACGAATATTATCACGCCATTCATCGGCGGCGAGGTTGGAGACGCAGTATCACACGGAGTACTGAAAAATCCTGCGACATTCTGTACGCATGGCGCGCGTCCCAGTGACCTTGAAAATGGAAAAACTCATATTGACGTTGCCTTTATTGCTGCGCCCTCTTCAGATAAGATGGGTAATTTCACCGGGAAGTTCGGCCCTTCCGCCTGTGGTGCGATGGGTTATATTTTCTGTGATGCGATGTGTGCCGATAAGGTCGTGGTGATCACCGATAATCTTGTGGACTACCCTCTCACAGACTTTTCTGTATCGGAAGTATATGTGGACTATGTTGTACAGATCGGTTCAATCGGCGATCCGTCCGGGATCGTATCAAGTACGACATCCATTACCCGTGACCCGGTAGCACTTCGAATCGCCGATTATACGGCACAGGCCATTCGCGCATCCGGACTGCTTAAAGATGGATTTTCTTTCCAAACCGGTGCGGGCGGGGCGTCTCTTGCCACGACAGCTTACCTCAGAGAGTATATGCGCAAGGAAAAAATCACAGGCAGTTTCTGTACGGGCGGCATTACGCGTTACATGGTAGAAATGCAGCATGAGGGACTTTTCCGCAGCTTACTGGATGTCCAGTGTTTCGATTTACAGGCAGTCGAAGATTTGCGCTCAAATCCCAACCATCGTGAAATCACCTGCTCTCACTATGCCAGCCCAACTGCAAAATCAAACACGGTCGAAAATCTTGACGTTGCCATTCTTGGCGCAACAGAAATTGACCTGGACTTCAATGTCAATGTCCATACGGATTCCGCCGGCAGGATTATGGGCGGCAGCGGCGGTCACAGCGACGCGGCTAAGGGTTCGAACATGGCCGTAGTTGTTGCGCCGCTCATCCGAGCGCGCTTACCATTGATTTCCGAAAAAGTTTTGTGCGTCTCAACTCCCGGAAGTACGATTGATGTCTTGGTTACGCAATTTGGGATCGCCGTAAATCCGGCTCGGCCTGAGCTGACGGACAGATTTAAAGCTGCCCGGCTTCCGGTAACGGACATTGAAAGCCTTAGAATGCAAGCTGAGTCCATGGCCGGGATTCCCGTGCGCCCGCGTTCCGACGGGAAAGTGGTTGCAAATGTTTACTATCGAGACGGCAGCTTGCTTGATCAAATTCGGGCCATACGCTGAAAGGAAAAAGGGATATAAATAATGCTGCCTTATGGTTTTTATCTCGTAGACGGCGAGCCGTTTTCCGGGCACAGACTGGAGCAGATGCGACAGCTGCTTAATAATGTTGGGCTGGATTACGACAACGGAATCGGTGTCAGCGTCGGAATCTGCAACGGAAATGATGACATGATCGCAGCGGCCTCTCTGCAGGAAAATATTATCAAATGCGTCGCAGTGTCACCAGAATATGAGGCCCTTGGCTTGACAGCGGAACTTTTGCAATATCTTTTTGCAAAAGTATCCCCAAATAAAACGCTGTTCGTCTATACGAAGCCGAAAAACCGGCCGCTTTTCGAATGCTTTGGTTTTGCTGCCCTTGCAAATACCGGAACAGTCCTGCTTATGGAGCGGCCAAGAGGCAGCGTTGGCCGCTTCCTGGAAAGCCTGCCGCCGCCCTCTGGAGAAAATATAGGCGCGGTCGTTGCAAACTGCAATCCAATGACGCTTGGTCACCTGTGGCTGATCGACAGCGCCCGTAAGGAATGTGACTTTCTTTATGTCTTCGTTCTGTCGGAAGATAAAAGTGAGGTTCCTGCCAAAGATCGATTGGAGATTGTCCGCCGCTCCTGCGCTCAGTGGGAAAACGTGGCGGTATGTCCAACAGGCCCGTATCTGGTATCATCGGCAACATTTCCGGCCTATTTTCTAAAAGATAAAGTTCTCGTCAATGAGCAGTGGTGTGAACTGGATCCCCTTGTATTTGCCCAATGGTTTTGTCCAAAACTGAGGATAACGAAACGCTATGTGGGAAGCGAACCATTCAGTCCTATCACCGCTGCATATAATAAACAGCTGGCCAAAATTCTGCCGGGATTTGGTATCAGTGTGACGGAACTGAATCGATTTGCTGTCTGTGGGCAGCCGGTCAGTGCAACCCGGGTGCGGGCGCTCCTGCGTCAAAATTGCCGGGAGGATATCCGCTCTCTCGTGCCGGATGCGACTTGGCATTATTTCTGCGATCTTCAGAACTATGCGTCGTTTTTACTGAGAGATACCGAAATGAATTTAAAATAAGTATCAAATCGCCGGTCACGTCGGTGGTTTGCATAAGCCCCTTGGGAAATATCGCCGGCAAAGCCGTAGGCTCGCTGAAAAGTCTGCCAGCCGCACGGCTTAACCGGCAGTTCCCTGAAGGGGCTTGCCTTTTGCTTTCTTCTGCCGCCTTACCCGTAGACGGATCGACACAATTGCGCGCCTGTTCCTACCCACTATACTCACAAGTAATCGCTGCACAGAAATGGCAATGCTCATGCTGGCATTTCATACTCACGTATTCCTCAGATCTTTCAGGCTATTCTTTTTCAGATATCCTATGATTTGTGACATACTGTAACCGGCCTGCTCAATGAGGGTAAACACCAGATAAACACTGTTAAGCTGCATTAAGCCTTAAAACATAAGTTAAACAAAAATCAAAAAAAGCCTGTAATCATTGAGATTACAGGCTTTTTTATGGAGCATCTAGGCAGATTCGAACTGCCGACCTCATCCTTACCAAGGATGCGCTCTGCCGACTGAGCTATAGATGCCTATTCACTTGAAATTTCCGGGTTTTTCCCGGCATAGGATAGACCGGAGGTGATTATTATGAAAACTTACGACTATCGCAGGGATCTGGCCGTCGCCTACGCACACCGCTGGGCCTTCGGGCGGAACCCCAAATACCTGGACTTTCAGGGGATAGGCGGAGACTGCACCAACTTTGCTTCACAGTGCATTTTTGCTGGAAGCGGAGCCATGAATTACACGCCGACCCTCGGCTGGTATTACATAAACGCCTCAAGCCGGACCGCCTCATGGACGGGAGTTGAATTTTTGCACAACTTCCTCATAAAAAACAAGGGCCAAGGCCCTTATGCCGTCATAACGGACATTTCACAGATACAGCCCGGAGACATCATCCAACTGCGATTTTCAGGCAATGTTTTTCAGCACAGCCCGGTCGTCGTTGAAATCGGGGAAATCCCAACCATACGAAACGTTCTCGTCACAGCACACACTTTCGATGCAGATTACCGCCCTATTGACAGCTATCCTATTTCGGAAATGCGGTGTATCCATATTCTCGGATTTCGCAAATAACATCGAGAAAAATGATAAAAAGTGGCGACCCAGAACGGGCTCGAACCGTCGACCTCCAGCGTGACAGGCTGGCGTTCTAACCAACTGAACTACTGGGCCACAAGCGCTTCGCTATTATACAATCAATTTCGGCATATGTCAAGGCTTTTTCCGAAAAATCCTACACGCCGCATTTACTGCTTTTGCCAATAATAGACACCGCTGAAACCGGGCATGCCAGCCGCTGCCACGCATAAAGACGCGCTCAATAAAATACCCTTGGCGGCATATCCTATGCGGGCGCGGCGCCCCGCCATTTGGTATTATTAGGGTAATTAATTATTTCTATTTTCCGCCCTTCCAATGCTTGCCTCTTTTACCTTGATGTGATAAAATTATTGTGTATTTGTATGCTCAAAGGCGGTGACATTTTGCGTCGCATCATTACGTTAATCATCCTGCTTGCGCTTGTATTTTCCCTGTTTTCATACAGCGCCTCCGCAGCGAACGACGTGTGCTACATTGCTGTCAACGAAACGCTTCTGGAGTTGGACACCACTCCGTATTTCTATGGTTCCGCCTTCGTCCCTTACAGCGTGTTCGGCAGCTTCAAGATTTACTCCTCGTATTTTCCCAGCAGCAACACCATTTCTCTCTACCGCTCTGACAAACAGCTCTACTTTGACTTGACTACCGGCAAAGCCTATGACGGCGACGACAACTATTATACGACCTCAACACTCACGAGAAACGGGCAGTTTTATGTCTCCGTCCAGTTCGTCTGCAACTTTTTTGGACTAAACTGGTCGCATATCAAGGGTATTGGTTACGGCGATGTGCTGCGCATAACCGACGGCGGGAATTACCTCTCCGACAGCGACTTTCTCTATGCCGCCTCCGGCCTTATGCAGGCGCGATATGAGGCCTATATGAGTTCGCTCACTACTGCCACCCCCACCACTCCTACCACTACATCGTCCCCCGCGATCACCTCACCTTCACCGGAAGTTTCACCGAATACACATGAGGGCACCAGTGTCTATCTCAGCTTTGAGGGCATGCCAAGCGACACCATGCTAAGCAGCCTGAAGTCCTATTCCGTTTTGGCCGCATTTTATCTCACGCCGGAAGAGATTATCTCAGATCCGGACAGGGTCCGAAAAATCGTGGGCAGCGGCCACAGTATAGGGATACTCTGTTCCAGCGATTTTGAGCAGGATTTTAACTATGGCTCCGAGCTGCTGTTCGAGGCGGCTCAGGTCAAAACGGTTATGATCTCCTCATCCGGCGAAAATTTAACGGCTTGCCGCGCCTTCGCGCAGCAGCAGAGTCTTGTCTGCTATAATTATGATATCAACGGAACCGGCACCGCCGTGGCGCGTGTGACGGCTTCGTTAGACACGGCTGAGGGTAATATCCGCGTACGGCTGGACTGCTCAAACAGCACGGAGAACCTGCTCGACACCATTCTCAGGTATCTCTATACCAATAAATACGACCTGCGGCTTGAACGCGAGGTCTGACGGAGGTTTTTGGAAATGTCAAAAAAACTGAAAGCTGTCATCCTTGCCGCCGGAAAAGGAAAGCGCATGCAGACGGACGGCGTCGAGCAGCCCAAGGTCATGCGAGAGGCGCTTAGTAAGCCGCTATTGTCCTATGTTCTCTCCGCGCTCGACTTCATAGCGCCGGAGGACTGCATACTTGTGGTGGGCTTTAAAAAGCAGGCCGTCATCGCAGGGTTTCCCGGATATACCTATGCCGAACAGCGTGAGCAGCTTGGCACCGGCCACGCGGTCATGTGCGCATATGATGCGCTGGACGGCTTTGACGGCGACATTCTGGTCTGCTGCGGCGACATGCCTCTCATAAAAAAGGGAACCTATCTTCATCTCTGTGAGATGCACAGAAAAAACGGCAACGCCTGCACCGTGCTGAGCGGTGAGAGCGATGTCTATCTGCCTTATGGACGCATATTGCGTGATAGTGAGGGTAATTTTATTGGAATGGTCGAGGAAAAGGATGCAACCGAAGCGCAAAAACGCATTGCGGAACTAAACAGCGGCGTCTATATTTTTGATGCGATGGCCCTTAAACCGGTCCTAAAGCTCCTGAAAAGCGACAACGCTCAGGGTGAATACTATCTCACCGATGCCCCTGCGCTGATGATGCGCCGCGGCGGCAAAGTCGGGGTCTGCCACCGCGATCTTGGACTCGAAATCATTGGCGTAAACACCCCCGATCAACTGAGCGAAGTGGAAAAAATACTCGCGCAGCGCAAAATGTGATGTAGTCACGGAAATATTTTGTATACGGAAATATAATATGGTCAAGATAAGACAAAGGAGGAACAAACAATGTCAGTTCTCACAATAACAAAAAACAATTTCAATAAAGAAGTAATGGAATCCGATAAGCCCGTCCTGCTCGATTTCTGGGCAAGCTGGTGCGGTCCCTGCCGCATGGTAGCCCCCACTGTCGAGGAGATCGCAAACGAGACCCCCGGTATCAAGGTCGGCAAGATAAACGTCGATGAAGAAGGCGAGCTCGCCGCAAGCTTCAACATCACAAGTATCCCCACACTTGTTGTCATTAAAGACGGCAAGATTGTCAACAAGACTATGGGTGCAAGGCCCAAAAATCAGATTGTTTCACTTCTCGGCATCTAACGATCAACCGTCACAAAGGCTCATTTACAATATAATTACCTAGGTCCAAAAACAAACTTGCCCCGGCGTTATGCCGGGGCAAGCATCATATCCTTTTTAACGCGTAAACGATATCCAGATTATCCGGCAATCTTTTCAAGCCGTTTTAGGTCCGTTATCTCAATCGCGCCGCGCGTCAGTTTGACCACACCTTCGGACTGAAAATATTTCAGCATTCTGGTAACGACTTCACGTGCCGTACCCATATGTTTGGCGATCTTTTCATGGGTTATCTTCAGCACCTCCGTGCCGTCTATCCCGCTTTCCTCAAGCAAGAACTCGGCAAGTCGCTTATCGAAGCTCTTCCACATAATCTGCTCGATCAACCACATGACATCCGAAAATCGGGATGCCATGAGTTCGTTTGTGTAGTTCGCCAAAGCCGCTGAAGCCTCCATAACTCCGCGGTAGATATCCGCCGGGATCACCCACATCTCTGTGTCTCTCTCCGCTTCGATCGACAATTCAAACTGTATGCTGGACATAATACACGACGCTGAAAACAGGCAAATATCCCGCTCAAACAAGCGGTAAAGCGTTACCTCTTTTCCCTCTTCGGAGAGAATAAATGCGCGCAGCTGACCGGAGCAAACGATAAAAAGGCCAACACAGTCGGCCGTTCCGCTGTGCAGGAGCGCCCCTTTTGGCGCCATACGTTTTACTGCCGCGCCCTCCAGCACTGTACGTTCCGCTGGTTTCAGTTTATCCCAGACCGGGAAGTATTCTGCAATACCCATGTTAACCCACCTTTTGGAAATACCTATTAATCATTATAGTCGGTTTACGAAATATGTCAAACTATTTAAAATTGTACATCTCATGTCTCGGCACACCGCAAAGCCGATTACTTAAGTGACGGATGTCAGTATGATCTCTATTGTTAATTTCAACTTTTCTCAACATAATAAACATTACATAAGACTATTGGAGGTAGTAAAATGGACACGGTCACGGTTACAAAAGAAAATTTTGACGCAGAAGTCTTAAATAGTGAAGTGCCTGTCGTCGTCGAGTTCTGGATGCCGATGTGCGGTTACTGCAAAAGGCTCGCACCGGTTATCGACCGTCTGGCAACGAAGTATAAGGGCAAGCTCGTCTTTGCAAAAATGAATTCCATCGAAGAAGATGAAATTTTCAGCCGTTACGGAGGCGAAGTCAATCCAACACTATACCTATTTAATAAAGGAGTTCCCGGCGAAAAGTTGGTTGCGCCGTCATCTCAGGCCGAAGTTGAGGATTGGATAAAGAATCAAACGGCAATTTAGGCGGTGGAAGATATGGATAGAACCTACGACCTTGCCATTATCGGCGGAGGCCCCGGCGGATATACCGCCGCTCTTTACGCCGCCAGAGCCGGGCTAAAAACGCTGGTACTCGAAAAGCTCTCCCCCGGGGGACAGATGGCAACCACCTCGACAATTGACAATTACCCGGGCTTTGACGACGGAATAGACGGCTTTGAGCTGGGCGAGCGCATGCAGAACGGGGCGGAACGCTTTGGCGCCGTTACGGAATACGTCGATGTCAGAGCCCTGACGCTTTCCGCCAACCCCAAGCGCATTGTCACAAACGACGGCGATTTTTTCGCCCGCGCGGTTGTTATCGCGACAGGGGCCTCGTCACGAAAGCTTGGGCTGGACGGTGAGGATGCGCTCGTTGGGCACGGCGTTGCCTATTGTGCCACCTGTGATGGTATGCGCTATAAAGATAAGGTTGTCGCGGTCGCCGGAGGAGGGAACTCCGCTGCCGGGGAAGCGCTCATACTCTCAAATATATGTAAGAAGGTTTATCTCATTCACCGACGTGATGAACTTCGGGCGTCAAAAGTTTATTTAGACCAGCTTCAAAAGGCACAAAATGTCGCGTTTATCTGGGACACACAGATAGACGGGCTGATCCATGACGAAAATCTTTCTGGCCTGCAGCTGACCGATAAGAAAAGCGGCAGGCACTATGCGCTCAATTGCGACGGCCTATTCGTTGCCATCGGCAGGAAACCGAATACGGCGCTGGCAGCCGGTCAGATCGAGCTGGACGAGCATGGCTATATTATTGCAGACGAGTCCACGGAATGCAGTCTGCCCGGTGTTTTCGCCGTCGGCGATGTGCGTACAAAACCGCTTCGCCAAATCATCACCGCAGCGTCGGACGGTGCTGTCGCCGCCATGAACGCGGAGGCATACATCCGTACCCTTTAGCCCATAACAGCCGTTAAGCCCGTCCGCGGTAAAACACGGACGGGCTTAATCTGTAGGCAAAAGGTTTTGCCGCCTTTTGCCTACAAGGGAATGGCATACAAGTCCGCTCACCGCAGACTTGTATGAGAAGTGTCACTGCGTCGGCACATGTCCGCCTCCGTGACAGATTATTATTTTTTTTGCCGCCGCAGCGGCAAAACTCTGCGAGGCATTTTGCTTTATAGGGGTATGTTTACACGTTAAGCCCGTCCGCGGTAAAACGCGGACGGGCTTTCTTTTTATGATTTGGCGTCAGAGTATCTCATTAAACAGCAGCTCCACTTTGAAAAGGTCGCCGTCTATGCTGATCTGGAACATTCCGTTTTGCAGCTCCGTAAGACTGCGGGCAATGTTAAGTCCGAGCCCGCTCCCCTCGGTATTGCGGCTCATATCGCCGCGTACAAAGCGCTCCGTAAGCTCTTCGGGATCCAAGTTCAGGGCATCACGCGAGATATTTTTGACTGCAATGCCAACCTTACCGCCTGTCCGGTGCACATCCAGGTACACCCGCGTGTTCGGTTGGGAATATTTGCAGGCATTATTCAGCAAATTATCCATGATACGCCACAAAAGTCTGCCGTCGGCCATGATAGATGGCGGGCTTTCAGGGATCGCCGTTATAAGTTGTAGCTCTCCCGCGGCGAGACGCTCTGAATATTCGCCCGCTGCCTGCCGCGCGATCTCACCGACATCTGTGCGTGAGAGATTGACGGTAATATTGCCGGTAGACGCCTTACTCGCCTCAACCAAATCCTCCGTAAGTTTTTTAAGACGTGCGGACTGACGATCCAATACCGCGATATAGTCGGCGGCCTTGCCCTCCAGCGCTTCCTTCTTGAGCAAATCGACATAATTGACGATGGATGTCAGCGGTGTCTTGATATCGTGTGAAACGTTGGTAATCAGTTCGGTTTTCAGCCGTTCGCTCTTCATTCTCTGGTTAACGGCCAGGGATATTCCCTCTGCAATGCTGTTTAAGTTCTCACCATGCTGTTTAAAGTCCCAGAGCATTTTTTCAGTATTCACCGTCTCGTCAAGGTTTCCCCCGGCAAGCCTCTCCCCGGCTTTTTTGAGCTTCAGCATATCGAGCGTCAGTTTCCATACTGCGAAAAGCAGGATGAAATTGAACAGAACGAAAAGCAGGAGCAAAAAAAGGCTTTCATCCCAGGAGAACATGGCAATCATAAATAAGATAAACTCAATCAGCACAACACCGGTGCTGATCAGTGCGACCTTCCAAATCAGCGGCAGGCCCCGTATTATCCCGGAAAATCCATTCCCAACCCCGAAAATTCTGTCGGAGAGTTTCCGTAGAATAATTTTTGCCCACTTCCAGCACCACAATAACACACGCCAGATAAGCGTATTTACCCAGAATCTTCCACATTTCAGTCTTGTCGTCAAAGACATCACGCCGGTAAACAGAATGACATATCCCGCCGCGACATCCAGCACGATGAGCGGCAACATGAAGCTGTATTCAAGGGAATAGGACATCTCGTCGGCCAATGCAGCGAGAAGCGCTATTGCTGCGACAACAAGTCCGATAAACAGATCAAGCGGGATCTTGTCCACCGCCGTCAGGACAATCTCATTGGTGCCGCGCCTGTGGCCGGCGGCAAAGAGCAGAAAGAGTTCCGCGGCAACGGCCATTACCGCCGAGAGGATCACCGCCATATAAAGATATTTGCCGTAAACCTTCAGCAAATCGAATATTGCCTTTTGGAGATTGACACCGTGAAGGCCAAATTTGAGATTGAGCGGTGTGTAGGTTTTTACGGTATAATCTTCGCCTTTGTAGGTATGAATATAGCCGACATTGCCCTCCTCAGGCGTGTCGAAGCCAGTCGTCAAGAGTTCCCCGGCGCTGTCATATATCTCATAATAGACATCGCCGCTCCAATTTGTCCGCTCGTAATCCCAGTTATATTTGATATCGTTGTCCGACATTCCGTTTGTCTTCCAGAGATATATCTGCTCTGCGGCATTTTCCAGGATACTTCGGCAATCGTCTGTCTGAAAATAGGTGTCGCTTCTGTCAAAGTCACGCATATCATCCATAAATGCGATACCCAACAGCGAGGACACCATGCTGATTCCAAAAAACGTCAGCAGAACAGCGGCCAACGCCTTCGCCCAAAAGCTACCCCTTATTGTGTTCATCATTGTTCCCTTTCTCCATTTTGTAGCCCTGCCCCCAGACGACCTTGAGGAAACGCGGTTCAGACGGATTGATTTCGATTTTTTCACGCAGATGGCGGATATGGACGGCGACGGCGCTTTCCCGGCCGATCGCGTTTTCATTCCACACCATCTCGTATATTTTCCCCGTGGAAAAGACTTTCCCCGGATTTTCCATGAGAAGACGGAGAATGGCAAACTCCATGGGCGTCAGGCACACAGTCTCCCCGTCCACAGTGACGGACTTATCCGTATCGCAAAGCGCTATCCCGCCTATTGTAATCGTCTCGGGCCTTTTGTCCATACCGCCCAGTGTCACATAGCGCCGCAGCTGAGATTTAACTCTGGCCAGCACCTCGATAGGATTAAACGGTTTAGTGATATAGTCGTCGGCGCCGATATTCAGCCCCAGTATCTTGTCTGTATCCTCACTTTTTGCCGTGAGGAGTATAATTGGAATATTTGTCTCCTCACGGAGCTTAACGGTGGCGGAGATACCGTCGAGTTCCGGCATCATGATATCCATGAGGATAAGATGGATCTCCTCTTGGGAGACAATATCCA
Organism: Oscillospiraceae bacterium; assembly: GCA_050252415.1. Taxonomy (GTDB): domain Bacteria; phylum Bacillota; class Clostridia; order Oscillospirales; family Oscillospiraceae; genus Heteroscillospira. The sequence continues at coordinate 45,134 of JBFWKZ010000003.1, forward strand.
GCGCCTGCCTGCCCGAATATGCCTCAAAAATATGGTATTTCTCAGAGGACAGATAAATTTTCAGCGCGGCAACGATATCCTTTTCGTCATCGCAGATAAGTATATTGAGCATGTTCCGTCTCCTCTCTTTGGCTATTGTAACTCCATTGATAATTAAGAAAAAAGTAGTTAAATAATTAATCTTTTATTAAGCCGGACTGATCGCTATCAGCGTTCATTATCGATGAAAAACACCATGCGGCTACAGGCGCGTGACCGCACGGTGTTTTTTGACTATTCCATTTCAAGTTCACGCATCTTTTTCCAGAGTGTCGAGCGGCCCATTCCAAGATATTGCGCTGCCCAGGTTTTGTTCCCTGCAAACTTTTTCAGGGCATTTTCAATCTGGCGTCTTTCAAATGAACGCACCGATTCTCTGAGGTCCCCGCCGGAAGCGGTCTCATCGCGCACGGCCGTGGCGCCATCATGAGAAAATACCGGTATCGAGCCCACTGATGCTATGTCCGCAACATCACCTTGGCAAAGTACGCATATACGCTCACAGGCGTTGCGCAGCTCACGGATATTTCCCGGCCAGGAGTATTGCAGCATCGCCTGTTTTGTCGCCTCGGAGAGGGAAATCACAGGGCGGTCCAATTTGCGGCATAATTTAGTGATAAATTTGTTTGCAAGCAGTAAAACATCGTTCTCTCTGTCGCGCAGTGGAGGCAGCATCAGCTTGAGCACATCAAGTCTGAAGTACAGGTCGTCACGAAATGCCCCGGCATCG
>JBFWKZ010000004.1:0-43246 GCA_050252415.1 Oscillospiraceae bacterium
TGAGCGCTTCGAAGGCCTTTGCAAGGTCATAATCATGGTAAGTATCCAGCCTGTCGGTCAGCCCGGGTTCATCCCCCCGCCTCACCAGATCCACGATCTCGAGAACGACATCCTCGTTAATAAATTCATTTCTCAACATTGCAGCATCCTCCTTTTCTCATTCTAATTAAAGGAAGAATGCGCACGCGGGCCTAAAAGCGCAGACAGCGCCCGGCTGCCGCTTTTCGGCCTATGCACACTCTTAAATTTCGTCTACCGCCATAGTCGCTGTCCATTGAATCACTTCCTTTCAAAAATAAAAAAAGCCCATACCAAAGCCTGAACGCATTGATATGGACGGATTGCCGGAAAAATTCGTTCAAGCTTTAGCTCCACAGGGCATGTAATTGCATTATTCGGCGCCTTAGTTGCGACGCAGACTGTTTACCGGATTAGAAGTGTCTCCACTTTTAATCGGCAGCAACCCGTATCCCTATGGTAGCCTCACCTACCGATTTTATTTGTATACTATATATAATAACACATATTGGGCCTGTGTCAAGTGTCAAAAATCGACATAAATCCTTTTTATTGCGCTGTTCCGGCGCGAAGCTAGCACTACTCAACGCTATGATTTTGTGGTACAATAGCCGCAAAGCGGCTATTAAGCTGTCGGCAAAGCCCTTTGGGCTTTGCCGACAATAGGTTTGCATGACGGCTGCTCAGCCGCAGCCGTCATGATAAGTGTCATTTCCGATGCGCATGTCCCCGGAAATAACGGATTTTATCTTATTTCCGTCGTGCGCGCCGGAAACTCTGCGAGGCTTTTATATAATATCCACTTTGTCTACAGTCTAATAGCCGCAAAGCGGCTATTGTACCCGGCATGCCGGACGGTTCCACCTCTGGCGGGAATCCGGCTGCCATTTCTGTCGCGACCGCCTCGCCTCTTGCGGGGCAACCGGCGGCGATGACAATTATACCATGACTTAGAAGAATTCACAGTACAATATATGAATTAAGTTTGCTTGCGTGTAAGGAGATCATGATGCTGTTATCCGTTGAACATATATCAAAAAATTACGGGATAAAACAGCTTTTGCTGGATACTTCCCTTTATTTAAATACCGGTGACAAGGTCGGTATCATAGGAATGAACGGCACCGGCAAATCCACGCTTCTGAAAATCATCGCCGGTATTGAGACGCCTGATGAGGGTTTACGCTCTTTTGATCCCAATATCCACTTTTCATTCCTGCCTCAAAATCCGGAAATGGACGATGAATTGACCGCCCTGGAGCAGGTATTCGCACAGTTCCCCGAGGAATTCAGGGCGCTTCACGATTACGAGGCAAAAACGATGCTTAATAAGCTCGGAATCCCGGATTTTACAAGCAAAATCGGCACGCTCTCCGGCGGGCAGCGTAAGCGTGTGGCGCTGGCGGCTGCGCTTTTGGCCCCCGCCGACGTGCTTATCCTCGACGAACCGACGAACCATCTCGACAGCGATATGGTGATTTGGCTTGAGCAGCGGCTCATCCGTTTTTCCGGCGGCCTGATCATGGTCACCCACGACCGCTATTTTCTTGAAAGCGTCACAAACCGTATTGCGGAGCTTTCACATGGAAAGCTTTATTTCTACGAGGGAAATTATTCAAAATATCTGGAGCTCAAGCTGCAGCGCGAGGAGAGCGCCGAGGCGAGCGAGCGCAAACGGCAGGCCACATTGAGGCGGGAATATCAATGGATCATGCGCGGCGCCCGCGCCCGCGGCACAAAGAGCCGGGGCCGGATCGAGCGCTACGAGGCGCTGCGCGAAATGGACGCCCCGACACACGATTCCGCCGTGCAGATGGCGGCAGCTTCTGCGCGTATGGGCAAAAAAATCATCGAGCTCCGTGGTATCTCCAAGTCTTTCGGCGGGCATACCGTCATCCGCAATTTTTCCTATAACGTCCTTCGGGACGACCGGATCGGCGTTATCGGCCCAAACGGAGCGGGAAAATCCACACTCATCAATCTCATCGCCGGCGTGCTGCCGCCGGACTCTGGGACCGTGGATGTGGGTTCTACGATAAAGATCGGCTATTTTACTCAGGAATGCCGGGAGCTCGACCGCGACATGCGCGTCTACGACTGCGTTGCCGAGGTCGCCGGTGAAATTGAAACCGGCGAAGGCGTTTTCTCCGCATCTCAGATGCTCGAGCGTTTCCTCTTCCCGCCGGAGCTGCAATATTCCCCGGTCGGGCGGCTCTCCGGCGGCGAGCTCCGGCGGCTCAATCTGCTGACGATTCTCATGGGCGCGCCGAACGTCCTGTTACTTGACGAGCCGACGAACGATCTGGATATCGCAACGCTGTCCGTCTTGGAGGAATACCTCGCCGAATTCCCCGGCGCGGTCATCACCGTGTCGCACGACCGGTATTTTCTCGACCGGGTGGTGTCTTCGCTCTTTGAGGTGTGTCCCGGCGGTGAGATCACACGCTATGTCGGCGGCTTTTCCGATTATCTGGAAAAGCGGCAAAGCGCGCCAAAAACAGAGAATAAGACTGAAAAAGCCCCAAAGCCGCGGAGCACCGCGCCGCAAAAGCTGAGGTTTTCCTATAAGGAACAGCGTGAATATGAGACGATCGACGCGGACATCGCCGCTCTGGAAGCGCGGATAGCCGACTGCAAAACCGAGGAAGAGGCCTTCGCCGCCGATTACGTCCGTCTTCAGGCGCTCATGGAAGCACGGGAGACTCTCGAAGCACAGCTTGATGCCAAAACAGAGCGCTGGTGCTATCTCACGGAACTCGCGGAAAAAATCGCCGCCCAATAACGGCGGCGGCAAAGACTGACGAAAAAGCCCATCTGCAGCAAAATGCCTCGCAGAGTTTTCGCCGCGCACGGCGAAAAGAAATTCAAATTTGTCACGAAGACGGACATGTGCCGCCGTAGTGACGCTTCTCATGCAAGGAAAGCGACGAGCAAACTTGCATGCTATTCCCTTGTAGACAAAAGGCTTTGCCTTTTGTCTACAGCCTTAATCGCCGCCCAATAACGGGGCGGCGATAATTATTTGCCTCTTCTTGGACGGCGGTACGCCGGTCTTTGCCCGCGAACCGGCCGCGGATTTTGCCGCGGTTCCACAGAGTAGGTGCAGACCTCCATCGGCCACGGGCTTTCCGTCACCGGGATGTTTTTGCCGATAAGCTTCTCAACGGCAAAAAGCCGTTCAAATTCGTCATAGCAGCAGAAACTGACGGCGCTGCCGGAAAGCCCGGCGCGTCCCGTACGCCCTATCCGGTGTATATAAGTCTCCGGGTCTTCCGGGATATCATAATTAAAAACATGGGAGAGCTCCGGGATATCAATACCGCGCGCGGCGATGTCCGTCGCGACCAAAACGCTTATGTCTCCGTTCATGAAACGGTGAAGCGCCTCCTGCCGCGCGTTCTGGCTCTTGTTTCCGTGGATCGCCATGGATCTGATACCGGCCCTTCCCAATTCGCGGACCACCTTATCCGCACCATGCTTCGTACGGGTGAATACCAGCGCGCTGTGTACGTCCGAACCCTCGATCAGGCGAGCAAGCAGCTTACCCTTGTTGACCTTGTCCACATAATAAAGCGTCTGCGATATGCTGTCGACCGTGCTGTTCACCGGGTCCACTTTAACGGCGGCGGGCCTATTCAGCATGCTCATCGCCAGTTTTTCCACATTTTGTGGCATCGTGGCGGAGAAAAACAGCGTCTGCCGCTTTTGCGGAATGGCATGCAGGATACGCCGGATATCGTTGATAAATCCCATGTCCAGCATGCGGTCGGCTTCATCCAAAACGAAGATCTCCAGCTTATTGAGCTTCACACAGCCCTGTCCGATCAGGTCGTTCAGCCGTCCGGGGGTCGCGATGAGGATATCGACGCCGGCATCTAGCTGCTCCACCTGTTTTGTCTGCTTTACGCCGCCGAAAATAACGCAATTTTTAAGCGGAAGCTCCCCGACATAGGTGTCGAAGTTTTCAGCTATTTGTATTGCGAGCTCCCTTGTCGGCGTAACGATGAGGGCGCGGATCGGACGTTTTTTACCGGGCCCGTATTCCATACGCCCGGCAAGCCTCTGCAGGATCGGCAGCGCAAAGGCCGCAGTTTTTCCGGTCCCCGTCTGCGCGCAGCCGAGAACGTCTCTTCCATCGAGCACCAGCGGTATTGTCGCTTCCTGTATCGGCGTCGGCGTTTCGTATCCCGCGCCGGCCACTGCGTCAAGCAGCGGCGCTATTAAATTAAGTTCGTTAAATTTCAAATTATTTCTCCTTTGTTATCTGGTGTCTGCCGGCGCGATACGGTTTTTTTGATTTCCGGTACGGCTTCCCGCCCCGTGGGCGTCCGTCCCGGCGGCCGGGCTTGCCTGTGTCGGCAGGCATCTCCGTGTCGAAATCCGAAAGCGGTATCCGGATAATTTTTGAATCGATCATCGCGGCAATACCGCAAATTTGCTCCGCCTCCCGACGTCCGTCGCAAATGGTTATCGAACAGCCGGATTTGCCCGCGCGCCCGGTGCGTCCGATGCGGTGTATATAGTATTCGGTAGTCTGCGGAACATCATAATTGATCACATAGTCGATGTCCGGAACATCAATCCCGCGAGCGGCGATATCAGTGGCAACGAGGACCGACGTCTTGCCGCGCTTGAAGTCGGACATGGCCAGCGTTCTCTGCGCCTGCCGGATATCGCTGTGTATGCTCTCCGCAGTAAATCCGCGAGAATTAAGCGTCTTGGCAATTTCGTCCACCATTTTTTTCGTGTTGCAAAAAACGATCGCCCTTTTCGGCCTGTAAACTTTCATCAACGCCGTCAGCGCTCCGACTTTAGCCGAATGCGGGGTCTCGACGTACTTTTGCGCGATGCCCGCCAGTATGGCCGGGTCTTTATCCGTCTCGATAACCTGAGGCGAATGCAGAAACGCTTTTGTCAGAGCGAGGATCGCCGGCGGCATCGTGGCGGAAAACAAGACAGTCTGCCGCTCCTCCGGGGCACCGCGCAGGATGGTTTCAATATCCTCTTTAAAGCCCATATTCAGCATCTCGTCGGCCTCATCCAGAACAATCATCTTCAGGCCGCCGAGTTTCAGCGTCTTTCGGCGCATGTGGTCCATGATCCGCCCCGGTGTCCCAATAACGATATTGGCGTGGCGCAGGCGGATGCACTGCCTGTCTATCGCGGCGCCGCCGAATATCACGGCCGGTCTGACTGTCGGGATATAGCGGGCCAGCTTTCTGATCTCATCGCCCGTCTGCTGTGCGAGTTCCCGCGTCGGGCATAGTATGAGCACCTCGACTTTCGGTGTTTTTTCTTCGGCGGCGATAAGTTCAATGGCGGGGATGGCAAAGGCAAACGTCTTGCCCGTACCGGTCTGTGAACGGGCGGCAACGTCGCGTCCCGCCCTGATCGGCGGTATCGCCTCCGCCTGGATCGTTGTCGCCGTATCAAACCCCATGGTATTAAGGGCGCGTTCAATATCGGGATTAAGCCCCATATCGGAAAAGGTAATTTGCGTCATGTATAACCTCAAATCTTGAAATCTACGTATTTTATATAAATGAACCTGAAATTCTATAATACCCATATTATATGCTCTTAGGGCTCAGAAAAAAAGGCGAGGACATAACTCCTCGCCTTTCGTTAAGCAATCATTCGCACTAAAAATTATTATTATTATATCGCATATTCCTTAAAGTGTCAACTGTTCTTACTCGGCCGGAACGGCAGCCATTCCAGCCGTACAATTTCAGACCGGGCATCAAAAAGCCAAATCTCTTCCGCAATATTGTCTGCGTTCTCCCCTTTCGCGCCGTAAAGACCGATTGACTTTTTTTAATATTGTGGTATATTATTAACGTATTCAATATAAATGCTTTGAGCTCACATGTTTGTAAGTCATTGTCTTTTTGTACTGCAAACTCTGTGAGTTTTAATTTTGTATATGGGTATAATAGATTTAGGAGGTATTTCAATGAATAATGGTACGGTAAAATGGTTCAATGCGGACAAAGGTTATGGCTTCATATCTAACGACGAGGGCGGAGACGATGTCTTTGTGCATTTTTCCGCTATTGCATCAACTGGCTTCAAATCCCTAACAGAGGGTCAAAAAGTAACTTATGATACCGAAACAGACCCCAAAGACAGCCGCAAGCTCAGAGCTGCTAATGTTCACATTCTATAATCGAAGCTGAGCTCATCAGCACAAAACAGACAGGCGCGGAGCAGCAATGCTGTTCCGCGCCTGTCTCAGCTTGTCAAAGAAGTTTACAGGCTGCTGTGCGCGGCGAAAACTCTGCGAGGCTTTTATAAACAAAAGGCTTTGCCTGCCGAGAGCCTGTTCCCTTTGTGTTTCGGTTTAAACACGACCTCAACAATTTGACCTCATCCAAATAACCTGTGCGTTCAGATGCATATCGTCCGGCAGATATTGCAAATACAGCCGGTTCGAGTATTTGGCCTGTATTATTTTATCGATCAGCAAATGCCTGCCGTCCGGCCCCGCACGTTTCGGGTATCCGGCAAAGCGCCGGATTTAATCGGAATGACACGAATTCCCACATTTGCTTCTTGACAAAGCGGCACTGCGGTCGTATAATAAATTTACTTTAACAGTAAAAAGCGATGATGAGGAAAGAGTAACCGGGTCGGCTCCGGACAGAGAGTAGCCGGCTGATGAGAGGCGCGCGGCAGGTCCCGGTGAATACATCCTCTAGCGGCGCACCGAACGGTTTTATAGCCCAGTAGGCTGCGACGTGTGCGCACGTTACAGCGCGGGGGTTTTTCTGAACCCTTTGAGGCACAGTTCCGAAAGGCCTGTGCAAACCCAAGGTGGTACCGCGAGGTGTTCTCTCGTCCTTAGGAAGGGACGGGAGTTTTTTTATTGTCTTTTTTACTCAAAATTTAAGGAGCAAACGAAAATGCCTATTACAGAATTTCTGGAACGCAACGCCAAGGAATACGGTTTTGAGACCTGTCTGGTCGAGATAAACCCCGAGCACGAGATCCATAAGGATCAAAAGTGGACGGAGTACAGCCTCGTTGAGGCGGACATGGAAACGGCATACCGCCGGGAGATCACCTGGGCGGATTTTGACCGCCGGGCAAATCAGTTTGCAAATCTCCTGCTCGCCAACGGCATCAAAAAGGGCGAAAAAGTTGCCATCCTGCTGATGAACTGCCTTGAGTGGCTGCCCATTTACTTCGGCATCCTCAAGGCCGGCGCGCTGGCCGTGCCCCTGAACTACCGCTACACTTCCGATGAGATAAAGTATTGCCTTGGTCTGTCCGACGCCTCCCTGCTCATTTTCGGCCGGGAGTTCATCGACCGCGTCGACGCGATCAAGGACAATATTCCAAAGATCAAAAAGCTCTATTACGTCGGGGCAAACACGCCCGACTTTGCCCAAAGCTACTATCAGTTCATCTCTTACTGCACCGGACGAAACCCCGGCATCCCGCTGAGTGACTCAGACGACGCGGCAATCTATTTCTCCTCCGGCACCACGGGCTTCCCAAAGGCGATTCTGCACAACCATGAGAGCCTCGTCCACGCCTGCCGCTGCGAGCAGGCACACCATGGCCAGACGCGGGAAGACTGTTTTCTCTGTATGCCGCCGCTCTACCATACCGGCGCGAAAATGCACTGGTTTGGAAGCCTGCTCTCCGGCAGCCGCGCCGTGCTGCTGCGCGGTATCAGCCCGGCATGGATACTCCGCGCTATCAGCGACGAGCAGGTGACCATCGTCTGGCTGCTCGTACCATGGGCCCAGGACATTCTCGACGCCATCGACAGGGGCGACGTCAAGCTGTCGGATTATAAGCTCGCCCAGTGGCGCCTCATGCATATCGGCGCCCAGCCCGTGCCGCCCAGCCTGATTCGCCGCTGGAAAAAGCACTTTCCAAATCACCAGTACGACACCAACTATGGCCTCAGCGAATCCATCGGCCCCGGCTGCATCCATCTCGGCGTTGAAAACATAGAAAAGGTCGGCGCCATCGGCATCCCGGGCTTTGGCTGGAAGGCCAAAATCGTCGATGAGAATCACAACGAGGTAGCTCCCGGGGAAGTCGGCGAGCTGGCCGTATCCGGCCCAGGCGTCATGACCTGCTATTATCATGACGAGGCCGCGACAGCGGCAACCCTGTCGGACGGATGGCTGTTCACCGGCGATATGGCCCGTCAGGACGAGGACGGTTTCTACTACCTCGTCGACCGCAAAAAGGATGTCATCATAACCGGCGGTGAAAACATTTATCCCGTTCAGGTCGAAGATTTTCTCCGCACGAACGACAAGATAAAGGATGTCGCCGTCATCGGCCGCCCGCACGAGCGCCTCGGCGAGATCGCGGCGGCGATCATCGAGCTGAAGCCCGGCGTCGAATGCACCGAGGAGGAGATTGCGCTCTTCTGCAAAGCGCTGCCGCGCTACAAACGTCCCAGAGAGATCATCTTTGATACGGTACCCAGAAATCCGACCGGCAAGATCGAAAAACCCAAGCTCCGTGAAAAATACGGCAGTACCAGCATTGTCGCCCTACAGACAGGCGACAGGGCCGGTAAACGTTGACTTTACTATAACCGAGGTTTATAATATAGCCATGTTTTTATGGAGGGCTACGCCATGTCGATACAGCAGGGGATTCTCATCTATGCACTCTTATTATATGCCGTGCTTTTCGGCCTGGAATACTATCTGGCAAAACAGCGGCCAAAGTGGCCGGGTCTTATTCTTCCGTTCATCACCTTCTGCATGGCTATTATGAACATCGTCTCCTATTCCGGTACCGGCTACGGCAACATGATATCGAACTTCTTCATCTCGAATATCATAACGGTACTTCTGCTGCTGCTCTATTTCTTCCAGCGCCGCCGGATTAAATAAACAACCGGCAGCGTTTTTTCCCGGCAACGGCGGCGGTACCGGCATCTGTCAGCCGACGTACTGAAAACAAAAGACCTGCAAAATTATGAAAATGATTTTGCAGGTCTTTTTATGTATTTTGATAAGCTGCGTCGGGCGCTTCACCTGTCCTGAAAAACACCAGCGGAAATATCACCATCTTAAAATGATGATAAATCTGCCTGCGGGATTCGCCGGGAAACTCAATCGCACCCGCATTCCACAGCATAGCCATCCCCGTCGCCAATGCCAGCAGCTGACAGGCGGCCATCTGGGCGTCATCCCCGAAGAGTCCGTACCGCAGTGCCGTCAGCTCCGAGAGCCTGCAGTACTCCTCAAACGTTTTTTCCCACTCCCGCTTTTGCCCTCCGAGGCTGTCACCCTTCACACAGCGGCGAAGCAGTCTGCAGGAACTCGTATCCCGCCCCAGAGACAGCACATATATCGTAAGCCCTCTCAACAGCTCTTCTTCGGGATCATCCTTAACAGAGGCGTTATTTTTTTCCAAAGCCACTAAGAAAGTTCTCGTCATTCTGTCAAACAGGCACGCCTTAATGGAATCGATCAAATCGTTCTTACTCTCAAAATAATTATAGATTGCCGAGGGCTTCATACCGCAGGCTTTTGCAAGAGTGCGAATATTGAATTTCTTTTTATCTCCGCACCCAATCAGTTCCATCGATTTTTCAATGATTAAATTCCGTCTCCCGTTCCTTTTCCCGCTCATTTTTATGCCTCCATTGCCAGCGCAACCTGCTTACCTTATCAAAAAAATCATTTGAAACAGCCGCGTAATATTTCTCATGATCTTCACTCATTATACATATTGCGGCCGGAAGACCGCACAGGAAAAAATAGGCGTCGATAAACAAATGGGCATTATTGATATCGTCACTTTCGGAAGTATACATCAACTTTCGACAGTGTCCATTACTGAAAAGCGCTTCCCAATAATAATAATCCAACTCGTCCAGCCAGGGATATTTGTGTTCAGTACGCATATCCAGCATAAAACATGCAAAGAAGACTGTTTTTTGCTGATCCTCTCCAAACGGTTCTCCATAGCATTTTCTGATGAATTCCAAAATTTCAGTATGCTGAGATTTCCACTCCTCAAACAGATAAATCAATATTTGAAACAGCAGATCTTCTTTGTCGTAAAAATGCGCGTATGGCGCCCTTGGCGATGAATTGCCAAGCATCCGGTTTACCTCAATAATCGAAAAGCCGCTGACACCGCGTTCATTTAAAAGTTCTATTCCTTTTAAGATATATTTATCCCGAGATTTCATATCAGCCTCTTGATCTCACATACACAAAAACATCTTATCGGCACCAGTATACATGGTATTGTAAGAACTGTAAATAATTTCCTGTCTGTGGAACGAGGTCCCTGATGCGCTATTTTTGCATCACCATCGTAAAAATTTAACGTTAAAGTTAAGATAAGCCGGCCTGAAATACCAGTATCAAGAATATTTTCCCCAACGATTTTGAACGCTCTTGCCTCTCCCGAAATCAGACTTCCGGCTTTTCCCATACGCTCCCGCCTGTCGCTGCCAATCCGGCTTTGCCGCCGCTGAAATAGCTTTGGACCAATCGGAGAAAATAGCTTTCCACTCTCTGCGGCTTAAAATTGTGTCGGTAGGCCACGGTAATAAACCACTGGGCCCGTGGCGAACAGGAGGCATATACGATGTCCGGTGATGGGTGAATATAGGATGAAGGAATAAACGTAATCCCCATTTCCTGTTCCACCAGGCTGAGGGAAGCGGCATGATTATTGATCTCTGACAAAATGATAGGCTGAAATTTACAGAAATCAAAGCATTCATCCTGAATACGGCGAATGGTCGTATCCGTTTTTGAAAGAATAAAAGGCCGGTCTCTTAAACTGGAAAGTGATACAACCGGTAGCTGTTCCCCCAATATGCCCCCCGGAACACTGGACCAGGCGGCCGGGATAGCCAGTACCAATTCCTCGGAACTCAGCATCGTGCTTTCGTTCAAAAGCGCATCTCCGGGACTAAGCGGAAAAATAGCCATGTCCAGTTTCCCATCAATCAGCGCACGTGTCAACGGCCTTGCAGTATCTTCTATCAGCGTGATGCTTATACCGGGATACGCCGCATGGAACGGCGGAAATACCGAGGCGAAAATCGTGCCTCCCCATTGGGGTGTAATCCCCAGCGAAAATGAACCGGTGCGGCTTTCGGCAAAATTAGACAACCGATGATATAATTCCTTCTTCTCCTCGACTATTTGCTGCGCGGTATGAATATAGAGTTTCCCCGCGGGCGTAGGAATTACCTCGTTTCTGCAGCGCGTAAACAGCGTTAGTCCCAGCTCGGCCTCCAGCTTTGCCAGGTATTGACTTAGGTTCGACTGGGTGATAAAGAGATTTGCCGCGGCGCGGGAGATATTTCGGGTACGCCCGATTTCAATAATGTACTCTAAACCATGAATATCCATGATAATTCTTCCCTCCTGGCCGGATGCCACGCGTTGGTTAAACACGTTTGTTTGCTATCATATTGCGTTATTTCTCTAAGAAATTTTGTATACATCACCGATGTATTTGTTTTTTCCACAAAATTTATGACCTAATATTTGTTTGTATTATTTTTATTAATAGAAACATCAATGTAAATAATTCGCCAGCCCGTCCCTGTCGTGATATGCTGAAGCAGAAAGTTTAAAGGCCTTTCAGCGGTCCCGTTACCGTCTGACTTTCATCTCAGTCGCGGAGCATGCCCTGCTAAAGAAACATTATACCACATACTGAACAGGGAGGAATTGTTGTGACACCACTGATGTACATGATCGCACTTATCGCTTCCATTGGCATTTTGCTGGTACTTACCATCAAGTTAAAAATCAATAGTTTTATGGCGCTGTTTTTTACCTCAATCGCTCTGGGAGTGTTCTTTGGGCAGTCCTTTACCGACACGCTGGCCCAGGTCAGCACTGGATTTGGCAGCACGCTGGGCAGCATCGGTCTGACCGTTTTATTCGGCGCCGTACTGGCCATGGGCGTACAGGACTCCGGCGGAGCCGTTTCCGTGACCAACTTTTTTATCAGAAAGTTCCGGGGAAAACGTTTGGAACTTGCTCCCGTGCTTACCGCTTTCGTGATCGCCATCTCCGTGTTTGGTGACGTGGCACAGTTGCTGACCGCTCCCATCGCCGCCACAATCGCCAAACGAAAAAATCTCAATATGACCATTGTTACCAGCTATATCATTCCCGCAGTCTGGTTTACCCACGGGGTGGTTCCCCCCTCCGCGGGTATTCTCGCCATAGCCATCATGCTGCAAGCCGACGTCGGCATGACGATCCTCTGGGGACTTATCCTCTGCTTTATAGCTCTGCTTCTCACCTATGCGCTCACTATCAAGTGGATGACCAAGCACGCAAGCTATGCGGAACCGAAGCCGGAATTTACTGTGGGCATTGAGCCCGCACCGGACGATGCTTCCCTGGAAGACCTGCTCATCAAAGACTCCAACGCACCCAATGCGCTGGTGGCATTTCTCCCCCTTCTGGTACCGGCCGCGCTGATAACCCTCAACTCTCTGTGCACCATGATTTTGCCCGAGGGAAGTATCATACTTTCCATAACAGCAATATTGGGTGATAAGGCTATCGCCATGCTATGCGGCATTGTGATCCTGATTGTTACAAACCTCACGAGGAAGAAACACATGCTTCAAGTTGCCAACCGGTCCCAATCTATCTCTGAAAACGCCAACGTCTTTGAACTCGGCTTTGGCAACTGGGTCGATCGCGCGATAAAAATTTCAGGCATGGTTCTTCTGGTCACTGCCATGGGCGGTGCCTTCAGCAGCGTGCTGAAAAGCCAGCCTGTGGTGAGTCAAATTGCCGACGTCATTTCCAAAAGCGGTATCCCCATGCTGCTGATTCCTTTCATCATCTCCGCCGTTATGCGTGCCGCCGCTGGCTCCATGGTAACCGCCGGAATGACGGCAGCCGGCATCTGCATTCCCCTCATGGATATGCTGGGGCTGTCCCCCGTTGCCGTTACACTGGCCATTGGTTTTGGCACAATGATGTTCGGTCATGTCAATGACAGCGGCTGCTGGATGTGTCAGGAAGTTTTTAATGTAAACCTGTCCCAATATCTGAAGTATGTTTCTCCAATGGCTATGATCGGAAGCCTAATCGGTTTTCTGCTGCTGATGGGCTGCAGTGCGATCGGAATCATTTAAAGCAAACCACCAAAGAAGAATAGGAGACCTTAATGAAAATCACAACTGTTAAAGCAATCGGCCTGCGTTGGACCGGCCCAAAAATCAGCGATGCATTATCTATCTGCATGATCCGTCAGGCGCTGCTGATACGGATCGACACGGACTCAGGCATCTTTGGAATCGGTGAAAGCTTTATCTTTGGCAGCTCAATGAACGCCTGCCGGGCAATCATCGAGGAACAGCTGGCGCCCATTCTGATTGGACGGGACCCAACCGATGTTGAACTTCTGTGGGAGACCATGCACTGGCGCACTATAGCAAACGGCCGCACAGGGCTTGTCATGAGCGCTATCAGTGGGGTGGATATCGCCCTATGGGATATTTTCGGCAAGAGCAGCGGGCAGCCAATTTATAAGCTGCTCGGGGCATACACCAATAAGGTTCCCGCCTATGCCAGCGGAGGATTTTATGCGCCGGGAAAGGATATTCCCGCTCTGCGAAAGGAATTGGAGAGCTACCGTCGGAAAGGCTATCACGGCGCAAAGATCAAAATCGGCCGCAATCCCGAAATGCAGGAAAATGCAATCCGCTATATGGCGGACTGGGACTCCTCGGTCTCATATGAGGAAGACCTCCGCCGTTTGGAAGCGGCGCGCGATGTCATAGGGGACGGATTGCTGATCGCCGATATCAACGCAGCCTGGCCTGCCGATATTGTTGTGAAATACGCCGGTGACTTTACCCGTATCGGCCTGGACTGGCTGGAAGAGCCTACACCTTTCGAGGATGAGGAGGGATGCGTCAAGATAGTCCGGAGTATGCCGGGAATCCGTGTGATCGGATATGAGACGGCACAAGGCGCGGAGAATTTTCGCCGTCTGATCGAAAGAGGATGTATGGATATTGTCCAGCCGGACATCGGTTGGTGCGGTGGCATCACTGAGCTGCGCCGCATCGGTGCCACGGCTGCGGCGGCCTCTAAGCCGGTTTCTCTCCATTCTTTTGGCAGCGCCGTACATTTTGCCGCCAGTCTGCACGTCGCCGCCAGTCTGTCCAATACCGTTCCAATCGAATCCGAGGAAAATCCAAACGAGTTAAAAAACAGTCTGACAAAATTTCCCTTTGAAGCCGACTGTGACATGAATTATTACGTGCCGCAAGGTCCCGGGCTTGGCATCGAGCTGAACTGGGACCTTGTGGAAAAGCTCAGTATTTTCGGTTGACTTTCCCGCTGCATCCCCCGGCTTCCGGAAGTATGCTTGAAAACCGATAGTTGAACCGGTGTTTAGGCACCATGATAAAACCCAATATCGGTATGTCCCACCACAAACGCGGAAAAAACATACGGAAATATAGGCAAATTATTTTCATATAGCAAATCATCAGCCCCTCTCGTGCATAAAGCTCTGGAGGGGCTGATGATTTTTTCTCATGGTGAAGCGCCCCAAGGGAACCGAAGATCCCATTTTTTATTTTAAGGCAGCGCCGCACAATCTCAAATGCCCAGATGCGCTGCCAGATTTTTAGTCGATAAAAAAATTAAGCGTTACTGGCGGTATTCACGAGCATTTTTGTAAAATATTTTGGAAAATAGTAACAGACGGGTGTTTGAGGCGTAAGCCGCGAATTGCGCGGTGATGCCTTAAGTTTGGCCGCTGTTGTCACGGTCTCGTCTGAAACATTTTCCTTTGTCTACGTTTTTGCTCGTACATTTTCTGGTCGGCACGGCTGAACACATCTTCTATGGAATCCTTGACGTCCGTCGTCGCGGCATAACCGAATGAGAATGAGCAAAAATTGTTTCCGTCCGCATTTCTCTCCCGGAAAAGTTCCTCAAGGGTATGCAGCTTTTCCGCGATCAGCGACTCCGGTATGCCTTCGGCAATCACGACAAATTCGTCCCCGCCGATTCGAAAAATTGACATTGCCCTGTTCCAAAACACTTTGCTCAGAAGAGTTGCCGAGCTCTGAAGCACCGCATCGCCCGTCTGATGCCCAAAATTATCGTTGACCGACTTAAAGTCATTCATATCCAGAACAACAACCCATATCTGGTCCCCCGGCTTTCGGGCGCGCTGTAAGCTATTGATCTTCTTTTCATAAGCCGCGCGGTTTGGAATCCCTGTCAATGAATCGGTATACGCAATGTGATAAAAGCGTTTTTCCTCCTGCAGGCGGCGGTTCTGCTCATAGATCTTTTTTGTCTTAATGATGGAACTGATAAAAACACCGTAGCAGGCAACGATAACCAACGTAAAGGCTGCGTATACCAACAGGTAGTCAGGAAGTTCCAGCAGCGGTTCGAGGTAGGATACCGCAAAAAACAACACGGTATAGATCAAAATAGACGCAACCATCATGAGGTTCCAGCCCTCGTCGACAGATTCCAGCAGCTGCGCGTACTGCCTGAAATACGGCCGGCAGAATGCACATATGGCCAGATAAATAATCAGTATGACTGCCGGTGCCATGACTGGGCCCGCCGAGCTGGTAAAAGAGACCAGAGTACGCCCATAGGAAACGACAACCGTTGAGAGCGTTTCCACTAAGCAAAAGGTGAGAAAAAATCTCGCGTCTTTGAATCTGGAAATCCAATAATACAGAATAAGGCTTGGCAACGTCAGATATACCGTCGTGGCTATGGCCTGCGAAATATTCCACATATAGGACGTCAAGAAATAAACCAACATGATAATGCCGCTTCCGATATACAGGACGATTCGCTTTGTCGCACTGTCATTTCCAAGTCCCGTAGCCTGAATGAAGATAACAAGGTTAAATATGATAACAATAAGGTCGATAAACATTGATGAAAGATTGTCCATAACGTTTCCTTTAAATATAATGATATAGTTGGGTGTTTATCGATGATTATGGATATTCAGCTGTTTTGGTGCCAAAGCGGTTTTGCATTTAATAATGGAATTATTAAGTATATATTCACTATATTAACTTTTGCAAGCCCAGCTTGTCAACTCAATAAATAGTTTATATCATTATTTTTGCTTATTTTAATTAAGATTTACGAATTTCCGCGTAAATTGATTCTTTATTCAAAGCAACGGGAAGGGCAGCGCTGTTGCGGGCCAAGATAATATGCTTAAAACATAAACAAATTTTTTGGTTATTTGTACACCTGGCTCTTCATAAACTATTGTTATTCCAAATTAAATAAGCTATAATAGCAAGCAGAGAATATCCTAAAGAACACCTCGGAGGTCTTAAAATGCTGAGAGAAAAAGTACACGGCTATTATATTGGAAAGGGCATGAACTGTGCCGAATCGATTCTTCTGGGCGCAAATGACGAATTTGATCTTGGGCTTTCCCCGGAGAGCGCGAAGCTCATCGGCGGATTCGGCGGCGGCATCGGCTGCGGAAATGTCTGCGGCGCGCTTGCCGGTTCGGTCGCCGTCGTCGGACAGCTGCTGATAAAACAGGATGCGCACAAAACCCAGGGCTTCGGCGATGCCTGTGCCAGACTGGCGAAAGATTTTGAAGTCAGACTTGGCAGTACGCAGTGCTGTGAGCTGAGCAAAAAATATAAGCACGACGACGGTACCCGCTGTCTCGGCGCCATAGACCTTGCCTGTGACGTTCTGGAAGACTATGTCCGCACCATCCGCGGGGGAGAACCCGTCACCGCGGAGCAGAAGGCCGCTGTTAAGGGCTATGGCTTCCTGCACAACAGGAACACGCCCGACCGCTTCAACGCCCGCGTCATCACCGTAAACGGCAAGATCACCACCGAGCAGAGCCGTGCGATCGCCGAGGCGGCCGACCGGTTCGGCAGCGGCGAGATCGCGATGACCTCCCGCCTGACCATCGAAATCCAGGGAATTCCCTATCATAAAATAAGACCTCTTATGGATTTCCTTGCCCAGCATGGACTGGAGACAGGCGGCACCGGCTCTAAGGTCCGCCCCGTCGTGTCCTGTAAGGGGACGACCTGCCAATACGGCAATATCGACACCTTCGCGCTCGCGCGGGAGATCCATCAGCGCTTTTATAAGGGCTATCGGGAGGTTAAGCTTCCCCACAAATTCAAGATTGCCGTCGGCGGCTGCCCCAACAACTGCGTAAAGCCCGACCTCAACGATCTGGGTATCGTCGGCCAGCGTGTCCCAAAGATCGCCCTCGATAAGTGCCGCGGCTGCAAGATCTGTCAGGTCGTGGAAAGCTGTCCCATCCACGTGGCCCGGCTGGAAAACGGCAAGATTGCCATCGACCCTGAAGCATGCAACCATTGCGGCCGCTGCGTCGGGAAATGTCCTTTCCATGTGTCCGATGAGAGCACCTACGGCTACCGCGTCTATATCGGCGGCCGCTGGGGCAAAAAAGTTGCGCGGGGCAAGCCCCTCGCCCCGGTCTTTACCGACCGTGAAGAGGTCCTGACCATCGTGGAGAAGTCTATTCTTCTCTTCCGCGACCTTGGCATCACCGGCGAGCGCTTTGCCGATACCATCGCGCGGGTGGGCTTCGATAAGGTCGAAAAGCTTCTGCTCTCCGACGAGCTGCTCCGGCGCCGGGATGAGATCATCGGCGGGGAAAAGCATACCGTCGGCGGGGCAAGCTGTTGACTGATACGAACCAGGCCTACATAAAGCAAAATATTTAACAGGCCGGCACACGGAGCCCCGTGTGCCGGCCTTCAGCAGTCAAAAGCACTTTTTGACATGCTGAAAAACCGCGTTTTTTGAGAAACCCTATTTCCTCAAAAAAAACCTCGCTGCGCTCGCAGGGAAATCTCGACAAATCAAGCGTTCCCTGCGGCCGTGAGAAGCCTCGCAGAGTTTTCGCCGCGCACGGTGAAAATAAACTCAAATCTGTCATTTCCGGGGGCGTGTACACTCGCCGCGAGTGCGGTGCCAATCCAAAGCAAAGCGAAGGATTGTTGCAGGGCGGATTTAATGCGTTTTTCCGCCGCCACAGATAAAATCATACGGGGGTCTCCGCTGCACAAAGTGCAGCGGAGACCCC
Organism: Oscillospiraceae bacterium; assembly: GCA_050252415.1. GTDB lineage: Bacteria > Bacillota > Clostridia > Oscillospirales > Oscillospiraceae > Heteroscillospira. The sequence continues at coordinate 18,097 of JBFWKZ010000004.1, forward strand.
CTATAATGATGACACTTCTCATGCAGGAAAACGGTGTACGTCCTGCCTGCACCCCCTTGCACCATCACCCTCACCTGTGATATCATAAATTCCGGAATAAGCATACGCTTGTAATCCATGGCATATAAAGGTGATGTATGTACTGCATGTTCATTTCAATACATAAAAGAGGTCGTTATGAATTTTATCACCTCCCTGACACGGATATGGCTGACTCGGTCTTTCCGCGCATTTTGCTTTACAAGAGACGGCGATCGCTGTCTGGAATACGGCAGCGCCCAAAATTTGGGCCTGTATATCCACATTCCATTCTGCCGGAGCCTGTGCGATTTTTGTCCCTACTGCAAAGTTCCCTATCGTGAGGATCTGGCGCGAAGCTATGTGGCCGCCCTGAAGAGGGAAATCGAACTAGTGGGCGGTAACAGCCCTGAGCGCAGGAAAATTACCACGCTGTATTTCGGCGGAGGTTCTCCGGCATTGGTTGCGGATGAAATCAAAGGCATTGTCGGGACGGTCGAAAAATACTTTGAAATAACCGAGGGTATCGGGCTGGAACTACACCCGGCCGATGTGACGGAAGCTAAGCTTAAAATACTGAAGGATGCGGGCGTCACAAAAATCAGTATCGGTATCCAATCTTTTGAGAAAAAATATCTGGATCTTCTCGGCCGCGGCACGCAGGATAATGGCCGTATTTTTTCGGCGCTGAGAGCCGTACCGTTTGAAACGGTCTCAATGGATTTTATCTTTGCCCTGCCGGGACAGACAATTGATGATCTTAAAAACGATATCGACACCGCCTTTGGCAACGGCGCCAATCATATTGCGATTTACCCATTCATCGACTTCACCTATACGCACCGGAAATTTGAGAAGATGCCGGAGGCCCAAAAGAAGCGGCTTCTGGCCAAGATCACGGAATACTGCCGGGCGCAGGGTTATATCCGCGATTCGATCTGGACATTTGCCAAGCCGGGCACAAAAAAGTATTCTTCCATGACAAGGGATAACTTTCTCGGCTTCGGCTGTTCGGCCACCACACTCCTGACAGATCAGTTCAAGATCAACACATTTTCCATTGTGGATTATATCAGCCGCATTAACGGCGGCACGCTTCCCACGGCATTGACGCTGAGATTTACAGAGCGCCAGCGTATGCTCTATTATCTGTTTTGGACGGCATATACGACAGAGATCGACGCCGACCGTTTCCAGGCGTTTTTCGGGAAGAAACTGGAACGGTGTTACGGCCTTGAGCTGCTGTTTGCCCGTATTCTCGGTTTTGTCCAAAAGAATGGGGCAAGCTATTTTTTGACATCCCGGGGGGCCTATTATTATCACTACTATGAAAATTTTTATACGCTGTCCTATATCGACCGGATGTGGAATCTCATGCAGGCCGAAGCCTTTCCCGCGGGACTCATAATCAGGTAAAATCAATATAATCGCTGCAAAGCGGTATGGTCTAAAATAAACCATACCGCTTTTGTCGTGCTTATTCGGATCGAAAACCCATCTGCTTATTACAAATAGGCTTGCAGAAATTTCTCGACGATAGCCATAACTTCCGGAGTCCATGTCCGGTGGCCATGGCCGCCTCCTTTTACTTTATAGAACTCTGCGGAAGCATTGCATTCTTTTAAAGCGTTATACAGAATGATACTCTGCCAAAACGGGACCTTGTCATCTTCGTCACCATGTATCAAAAGAAAAGGCGGCAATTTCTTCCCGGAAGTGATGTATGGCATAACACATGCCTTTTTTATAAGGCCCATATTTTCATCAATTTTACCGCCAAAAAGCTTTTGTATCGGATCACCTTTAAAATATTCAAGCTGCTCGGGCGTTATTTTCAGTTTTGCTTGTTTTACCATGTCCGCGATGCCATAAAAATCCACGACACATTTGACATCGCAGGAATACGATTTATCATCATTCGGATTATCAAATTCTTCAATCCCGGATGTTACGCCCACCATAGCCGCAGTGTGGCCTCCTGAGGAATCGCCCCAGATGCCGATTCGGTCCACGTCGATTTGGTACTCTCCAGCATGCTGACGTAAAAAGCGTATGGCTGTTTTAACGTCGCATATTTGGGTTGGGAACAAGCATCCCTCATCCGTATGTCGGTACTCCACGCAGGCGACCAGGTATCCGGACTGAACAAATCTGGCCATTTGCAGCACAGGCTTAAAAATTTCCTGGGCGCGGAAGCCCGAGCCTTGAACATACACAATCAGGGGATAACGTTTTTCAGGAATGGGTGTGACCGGTTTTAATAGCTGCAAATGCAGCGGCCTGTTTTGGCAAGCGTATACGATATTGGGTACCAACGTGCATCGAAAGCTGTCCGCACGTTCGCCGAACACAACATGCATCCCGTCAGCAACGTCCGGGTAATAATTTTCCCAGTCTATCTGATAATGCTTAGCACAGTTTGACTTATCTGTCATTTTGAATTTCCTCTCCATTATTTGTCACCCGCATTGCAAGTGCGGCGCTGTTTGAATATTTTTATTATTGGAATCACCAAACTCGCCAGAGCCACAATCATCAGAATACATGAGATTGGCCTGGAAAAGAAGACGGTTATATCCCCGGCTGCCATGGTTAACGAGCGGCGAAGATTTATTTCAAGTTGTGATCCCAATATAAATGCGAGCAGCAATGGCCCCATAGGGAGTCCACCCATAGCCATAAGGAACGCAAGAAACGCAAAGAACAACATCAACCCACAATTGAAGAGCGTATTGCTGCTGCTGAACGCACCGACAAAGCAAATCATTACAATAGATCCGAAAAGGTAATGATAAGGCAACTGAAGAAGGCGTGGGAACAGATTCATGGATAATAACTGCAGGATCAATGTGATCACAGAAGCAAGCAAAACACTTGCAAAAATGATATACACGTATTCCGGGTTTCTGGACATGAGCATTGGTCCGGGTTCGATTCCATGAATAATCAAACCGCTCAGCATGATGGCCGTCGTTGTATCGCCAGGAATGCCAAGGGAAATCATTGGGATAATCGCCCCGCCAACAGATGCGTTATTGGAGACTTCCGACGCAAATATTCCGTCGACACATCCCTGTCCAAAGCGTTCGGGGTGTTTTGATGAACTTTTTGCCTGCGCATATGCGACCATGTTTGAAATGCCGGCTCCCATACCCGGTAAAAACCCTATCCACAAACCGATCATAAACGAGCGGATAATATTGACGGTATTGTCCTTGAGTTCTTTAAGGGTAAGACCGATTCCCCGGAGCTTCTTGGATTGGATAGCAGGGAGTTCCTGCGTCTCCAGAGCGTAGTTCGTGGCCACTTGGTATATGGCAAATAGTCCCAGCATTAAGGCCACCATGTCTATTCCGCCATTGATATTAACAATGCCGAACGTAAAGCGGCGAGAGGCATCAAACGGCGCAAAGCCAACAGACGAAAGGAAAATACCAAGGCAGGCCGATGCCATGCCCTTGAAAATATTGCCCTGCGACAAAGAAATGACTAAGGTGATCGCGCATACGCACAGGCCAAAATATTCCCATGGTCCGAGCATAATCGCGAACCTGGCAATGAGGGGGCAAAACAGGACCGCTATAATCGTACTGAAAAACGTCCCGATAAATGAGCCGATAATTCCGGTGCCAAGCGCTTTTGTCGTCTCTCCCCGTTGGCTCAGAGGATAGGCGTCAAAGCAAGTGGCTACCGACGAAGGGGCCCCGGGTATGCCAACCAGCGTTGCGGCAATAAATCCACCGGATACACCGCCGACATAGATGCTCAACAGTGTCATAATGCCAAGCTCGGCAGGCATCGTAAAGGTGATCGGCAGGAGGAGGGTAATAGCCATAGTGCCGGTTAGCCCGGGTATTGCTCCGAACACCACCCCCAGTATGACGCCTCCCAGCATAATAATGAAATACAGGGGATGAAACAAGGTTTGCAAGGCTGTAATTGCATATTCCAATTTTATCAGCCCCCCCTAAAAGAGCATGCCTGTCGGCAGCATGATATTCAGGATATGTACAAACAATCCATAAAGTAATCCTGTCAGAAGTAAGGAAAAAAGGGTTAAAACAATGCCATTGATTTTTTTGCCATACGCCAATACCCGTATCAAAAGGAATGTAATAATCGGGGTCGATATTAAATAGCCAAGCGTTTTAAGCCCGAGCATATAAAGCAAAAGGAGCAAAGAAAGTTTGAATAAATTTTTCCAATTATTTTTGTTCAATGTGAGCATTTTAGAATCGTGAATATTCGATAACAGCAATCCTCCCCCACATAGTATCAGTCCAACTGCGGAAATATATGGAAAAAATCTTGGGCCCGGATCTCCTGAAGCGAGCTTAATATTTAAGTTTATCCGTGCGGTTAACGCAAAAATCAAAATACCAAGCACCAGAAGCGTTAGGGCTACGATTTTGTCCTGACCGTTTTGCTTTTCCAAAAAAATACCTGCTTTCAGAGAAATTTGCTAGTTTCCAAAACCTAATGATTTTGCTATCGGCGCAATGGTATCGGAAAAATCTTTCATGTAAGCCTTGGAATCATCAAGATTCAGAATACTCAGGCTGAATTTCATGTTGGCATACTGATCTTTAACGGTTGAATCATCCAGCGCCTCGGCAAAGGTTTCGTTTATTTTTTCCGCCAGAGCGGGATCCATGTCCTTAGGGCCAAGCACAAGGATATCAAATCCATACATAGTGGTCGGCAGCCCCAATTCGGTAACATTTGGAATATCCGGGAAAAGCGGGTCACGTTCGCCGGTACTGGAAACGCATGCCAGAACTTTAATTTCGCCGCTTTGCGTATATTGATCCGCCGCACCCGGGCTGACCATGGTAAAATCGATATTTCCGCCAAGAAGTGAAATCAGCCGTTCGTTATTTCCACCGGCATCCACCATATTGAGTTGAGCACCGATATCATTTTCCATCATACCTGCGACCAGATGCAGCGCCTGTCCGCTCGTCATACCGAATTTCACCTTACCGGGATTGGATTTTACATCATTAATGATGTCTTCGACAGAATTATATGGGGAATCCGACCGCACGATAAGAAACATCGATCCGGAATTTTTCATAACTGCGACGGGTGTAAATTCTTCAGCGGGATCAACGTCATAGACGCCGGTATAGTGTTGAACGATCATGGTATTTAAAAAATATAGCAGCGAGCTGCCATCCGGCTTTGAATTGCGCACCGTTTCATAGGCAACGACACCGCCGCCCTCAGGCTGATTGACAACCACAAAATCTTTACCGGTATTCGCCTGTAAAACCGGTGTCAGAACGCGTGCATAGAGATCTGCCGCGTTGCCCGCTTTCGTAGCGACATATAGGGTAACCGTACCGTCCGGCCACTCCACATCGTCGGGAGTATTACTTGACTGTTCTTCTGGAGCCTGAGATGAGGGAGTCGCTTGCGCATCAGAAGCTGAGGGAGTCTCTGAATTTTGGGAGCATCCTGCAATGCCGCAGATAAGCAGCAGGGACAAGAGTAGGCCAGCAATTTGTTTCATAATCATTCTCCTTTTTGTGAATTTTGTTTGCAAATTAATTATTGCAATTTCATTGTTAGTATAGTATAAACGAAGGTGTGATAAAAGCGTTTATTTTTCTACAATATAGTGAAAATTTTTCACAGAAAGGCTGCACAGCTTTGGATACAAAACATTTGGACTACATTATCGCTATTGCAGAAGATCAAAATATAACAAAAGCTGCTGACAAACTGTTTATCACCCGCTCTGCGCTAAATCATTATCTGATTAATCTCGAAAATGAATTGGGTATGCCTTTATTTAAACGATTGCATAACAAATTGATCCCTACACAAGCAGGAGAAATCTATATCAAAGCAGCCCGTGAAATAATGCTTATTGGAGTGCAGGCCGAAAAATCGCTATTGGATCTGTATGATTGCACCCAAGGAACCTTAAATTTTGGAATTACACGGGGTAGAGGGGCAGAAGTATTCGGCATGGTCTATCCCCAGTTCATTGAGCGTTATCCCAATTTTAGCATCAATCTCAGAGAGGGTAATGTTCTGGAACTCGATCAACTGCTCTTGAACGGTCAAATTGATCTCGCCTGGTCTGGAATAGGCATCAACGTATCACCTCTTGAGCATATCATACTCGACACATCAGAAGTACTTTTGGCAATACCTCGTAAACACCGGCTGGCATATCTTGAGCAGGAAAGCAAAGAGCAGAGTTTTGCTCAAATCGACCTGAGATTGCTGAAGGGGGAGAAATTCGCGCTCATGAAGCCGGAAAGCCGTATCCGTGAAATTACAGATTACTTTTTTCAAAAAGCCGGATTTGAACCGCAGATTATGTTTGAAAGCAGTACCATAGATTTGCTCCATGATTTAGTAAAAAAAGGCGCTTGCCTAACGTTTGTTCCCAAAAGCATCGTGGCTTCCCACAGCGATGCCCTATATTTTTCTATACAGCCTGAAGTAAAGTTCAAGCAGAGTATTTCTTTCAGGAAAGGGACTTACTTCAGCGAAGCGGAGCTTTATTTAGTAGAACTTTTAAAAGAACAATTAGTGAAATAAATACGTTTTATTCGCTATGGCAATAAAAAAGCAGTGTAAAGATTGCCGCTCAAGTATAAGGCAGGCGAATATGTGCGGAATATGTATTCGAATGGTGCCCTTTTGGGCCACAACAGGCCCGGACAACGCAAAGTGGGATGGTTTCTAATAACCATCCCACTTTGCGACTGCCTGAATAGCCCAAGGGCTTTTTAAAAAGGATAGCCATGCAGGACGCTCACCGCTTTCCTGTATGAAAAGTATCGTATCTCCCATGGGGCGTGCCCCATAGGGGCCCAAGGATTTTTATTTGCGACGGGCGGAGTGAAGCCGCCCTGCAACAATCCTTCGCTTTGCTACAGATTGACGCCGCACTTGCGGCGAGCGCACACGCCCCCGGAAATAACAAATTTGAATTTATTTTCACCATGTGCGGTGAAAACTTAAGTGAGGCTTTTGTATCGTCAAATAGTTTTTTCGACAAGCTGAAGCGGGATGGTCTGTTTCAGACCATCCCGCTTTTTTTATAATGCCGACGAGACAAGCCGTCGCTTGCCCGCCGGGGCCGGCTGCTTTACCACACTGTCGATATACGCGACCAGGTCGAGGACCCGTTGGCTGTAGCCCCACTCGTTATCATACCATGCGATGAGCTTGACAAAGGTCTCGTTCAGCATAATCCCGCTTCCGGCATCGAAGATACAGTTTTGGCTGCATCCGATAAAATCGGAGGAGACGACCTTGTCCTCAGTGTAGCCGATATATCCCTTGAATTCATGATCCGAGGCATCCCTGAGTGCCTTGCAGATGGCCTCATAGGTGGTCGGCTTTGCGAGATTGACCGTGAGGTCAACAACAGAGACATCCAGTGAGGGCACACGGAAGGACATGCCGGTCAGCTTGCCGCTGAGCTCCGGGATCACTTTGCCGACCGCTTTTGCCGCGCCGGTTCCGGCGGGGATGATATTGTCCGAGGCTCTTCCCTCGCGCCAATCCTTATTAGAGATCCCGTCAACCGTGCGCTGAGAGGCCGTTATAGCGTGGACCGTCGTCATCAGGCCCGATATGATACCAAAATTATCGTTTATAACCTTAGCGAGCGGCGCAAGACAGTTTGTCGTACAGCTCGCATTGGATACGATCAACATTTCAGGGGAAAATTTATCGTTGTTCACACCCATGACGAACATCGGCGCGTCCTTTGAAGGTGCCGAGATCAGCACCCGCTTCGCACCCGCGTTGAGATGCGCCTTCGCCTTTTCCATAGTCGTGAAAATACCGGTCGACTCGATGACGATGTCTACGTCAAGCTCACCCCATGGCAGCGCGGCAGGGTCCTTTTCATGGTATACACGGATTTCCTTCCCATTGACAATCAGGCTGTCGTCCGTGTAGTCCACATCACCGTCAAATCTGCCGTGAACGGTATCGTATTTCAGCATGTAGGCCATGTACGCCGCATCCAGCAGATCGTTGACGCCGACAAATTCCATGTTCTCCCGGCCAATTCCGGCACGCAGGACCAATCTGCCGATACGTCCAAATCCATTTATTGCAACTTTCATAGACATTCCTCCTAAACGGTCATCCAATAGATGTATGATACGTCTGATATGTCTTTATTATACGCGCAATATCTGGATTTGTTAACAAATTTTGTGTTAAATTTTATTGATTACCAACAAATTATTAAAACTCACGGTTCTCATAGAACTTAATCGCGATGAGGCAGGAGACAACTGCCGCCGCCGCGCCCGTAACCAGCAGGAGGCTGTCTATAAAAAAGCCCACCTGAGGCAGACTCACACCGGTCTCGCTAACGAGAACCGCCCCGACCGCGGCTGCCATCATACAGGCTAAGTATGCGGTTCTGCCCTTCTCCACGCCCAGCTTTATCAGAATCGGGAACATAACCGCGACATAAAGACAGACCGTTCCGGCCAAAAGGGAAAGCTCTCCGGGTGCCATGGCGGCAATATTGGCGATCCGCAGACGGCTGAGGGCAAACTGGAGCGCCGATATGATTAAGGCCAGCCCGATGGCGGTCACATACCGTGTGATAACGATCATCTTACGGGAGACCGGCATGGTTATAAGATACCGGTCAAACCCGGAGCGCTCATTATAGCCCATGACATTGACCATGATGGAAATCACCATAATGACGCTGAAAATGCGAAAAAACGTATTTATGACGCCGATTGCAGTATAAATAAGCGGAAGCAGCATCAGCAGCTTGCTCTCGGAACGTATGACCGAAAAATCGGCCGCAATAACCTTGTTCATTGTCTCTCACCCTTCACATAAAACAAAATGATGTCTTCAATTCCGGCGCGTTCCGCCATAAGCCCGTGCGGCAGGCGACTGCGCTCCAAAAGCGCCTCCGCGCCAAAATCCGTCACCCGGCTCCCGATGATATCCTCCGGCGGGATTTTGGCAAAGTCTGCCTTTGTGCAGCGGACAATACCGTATTTTTCGAGAAGGACATCCTTTTCCTCCAGGAACAGACGTTTGCCCCGGTGGATAAAACAGATGTAATCACAGATTTTTTCAAGGTCCGTCACAATATGCGAGGAGATGAGGACGCTGTTTTCACCGTTTGAGATAAACGCCAAAAGCATGTCGAGCACCTCGTCGCGCGCGACGACATCCAGCCCCGAAGTCGCCTCATCGAGAATCAGAAGCCGCGCCTTGTGCGACATGGCAATGGCCAGTGAAATTTTCATTTTCATGCCGCGGGAGAGCTCTTTGAATTTCTTATCCGGTTCAAGCGCAAACTGCGCCATCAGCTCGGAAAACCGCGCGTCATCCCAGTTTTTATAAAACTTCCGCATGAGCTTTCCCAGCTCCGTGCAGGTGACTTTTTCCGGAAGGCAGCCCTCGTCGAGCACGACGCCGACGTCTTCCATCGTCTCTTCGGTCACCGGTTTTCCAAAAATCTTTATTGTGCCGCCGTCCGGCCTGATTAGCCGCAGGACGGCCTTGATCGTCGTGCTCTTTCCGGCTCCGTTTTCACCGATAAGCCCGAGAATACAGCCCTGGGGCAGCTCCAGGTCGAGTCCGTCAAGGCAAAATTTGCCGTATTCTTTTCTGAGGCCGGCTATGCTGAGTGCATTCATTTTTATTCTTCCTCCAAGAGTCTCAGCATGTCTGCAAGCTCAGAATAACTTACGCCGCTGTTCTTTGCCAACACGGTGATTTCCTGCATCAATGCCTCGATTTTTTTTAAGTTTTCTTCCCGCAGCAGCTCCGTATTCATACCGGCGACGAAGCTGCCCTTGCCGGCGAGCGTATTGATATACCCCTGCCGCTCCAGCTCCTCATATGCCCGCTTCGTGGTAATGACGCTGATACGCAGTTCCCTTGCGAGCAGCCGAATAGACGGCAGGGCCTCGCCCTCCCGCAGGACGCCGGATAGGATCTGGCGCTTGATCTGCGTGCAGATCTGTTCATAAATCGGAACGCCGCTTGAGTTGCTGATAATAATATCCATGGGTCCACCTTCAGTATACTGTGTATATACAGTATACACAGTAGATACGCACTTGTCAAGAGACAAAATAAAAAAAGCATGGTCAAATTGACCATGCTTCAGTTTATCGAAAAAGCCTCACAGAGTTTTTGCCATTAGCAAAAAAGAGTGATAATTCGTTTTGCCGGCAACATGCGTCCGCCACGAGCGTGGCGTAAATTCGGAGCTAAGCGGAGAATTTTTACAGGACGAATTTATTTCGTCCGTAAGTAATCAGATACAGGGCTCCCACCGCGCCTGCCGCGGTGGGAAAAACACCCCGACCCGCCGCAAAAGCGGCGAAACCGGGGTGTTTATGAGGGGTATAGGATACCCCTCATAAAGCGTGTCGACTTTATCGACACGCTTAAAGCATGGTCAAATCATTCCATTGACCATGCTTCTATGTAATTCATGGGAACAGTATACCGTCTCGCCCAAATCGTTCACAACGGGTACCCCACTGGGCATCGGGGGGGCTCAGGCACATTTGGCGCTATGGGCAAATCGGTATAGGCGCAAAACAGTGTGATAATGAGTGCAATGACGATAAGCGCGCCTACCGCGGCAAAAAAGCTGGACATTCTCATTTTCAAGACACCTCCCTGCTTTATGGTTTGACGTAAAACAGAGAAAAATGTTCCAAGAAAATATAAAAAACCGAAAAAACTTTTGGAACCCGGTTTTCCTTAGCGTATCAATTATCAATATGCTCTATCAGGTTCCGAGATAGGCGGCCTTGACCGCTTCGTCCGCAAGCAGCTCCTTTCCGCTGCCCTGCATGGTGATGCGGCCCGTCTCCAAAACATAGCCGATATCGGCGGTCTGGAGCGCCATATTCGCGTTCTGCTCGATGAGCAGGACGGTAACGCCCTGTTTATTGATCTCTTTGATGATATCGAATATCCCGCGCACGATGAGCGGGGCAAGGCCGAGGGACGGCTCGTCCATCATCAAAACTTTTGGCCGGCTCATCAGCGCCCGGCCGACGGCCAACATCTGCTGCTCGCCGCCGGAGAGCGTGCCGCCCTCCTGCCAGCTTCTCTCCTTGAGTCTGGGGAAAAGGCTGTATACCCACTCGAGATCCTCATTGATGTCGTCCCGGCGAAGATAGGCCCCGACTCTGAGGTTCTCCAGCACCGTAAGGTCCGGAAAAATGCGCCGGCCCTCGGGTACGAGCGTAATTCCGCGGGAGACGATTTCCGTCGTGTCCTTGCCCGTGATATCCTCGTCCATAAATTCAATCTTTCCGCCGGAAGCCTTGACAAGACCGACGACGGCGCGCAGAGTCGTGCTTTTCCCGGCGCCGTTTGCACCGATAAGCGTGACGATACTCTTTTCAGGCACCTCGAAGCTGATGCCCTTGACCGCCTCAATGCCGCCGTAGTTTACTTTAAGATCACTGATTTTAAGCATTATTCCGCCACCCCCAGGTAAGCCTCGATGACGCGGCTGTTGTTTTGTATCTCGACCGGGTTGCCGCTGGCGATGAGTCTTCCGAAATCGAGGACATAGATACGGTCGGAGATCTTCATGACGAGGTCCATATGGTGCTCGATCATGAAAATGGTGAGATCGTAGCTTTTGCGGATCTGATGAATAAAATCCGTCAGCTCCTGAGTCTCCTGCGGATTCATGCCGGCCGCCGGCTCGTCGAGAAGCAGCAGCTTCGGCTCTGTTGCCAGGGCGCGGGCAATCTCCAGCCGGCGCTGGATGCCATAGGGCAGGCTGCCCGCAACCTCGTCTTTAAGATTCTCCAGCCCCTGCTCGACAAGAAGCGCCATGGCCTCTTCGCGCATGCGCTTCTCTTCCCGGTAATTCAGGCGGAAGGTCGCGGAGAAGAAGTTCTGCTTGGCGCGCATGTGCTTTGCAATGAGCACGTTTTCAAACACGCTGAGAGCGGAAAAGAGGCGTATGTTCTGAAAGGTCCGCGCGATGCCGAGCTTTGTGATCTTATCGGGCGTCGGACTGATGACCTGTGTGAATTTTCCGTTATTTTCGCCGGCATAGAGTTTTTTCATTTTGCCCTGAGGGTGATTCTCGACCATCGGCTTTCCCAGAAAGCTCACCCGGCCGTTGGAGGGCTCGTACACGCCGGTGATACAGTTGAAGGCTGTGGTTTTGCCCGCGCCGTTCGGGCCGATCAGGGCCACGATCTCGCCCCGGTTGACCTCCAGGGAGAGGTCGTTTACGGCGATTACGCCGCCGAACTGCATCGTCACATTTTCAAGGCGAAGAATATTGTCACTCATTTTACCGCTGCCTCCTCTTTTTCAGCTTTTGTCTTGGCCTTTTTCCGTACAAACAAATCAGGCAGCTCGCGCGTTCCCATGATTCCGTTGCGGAAAAAGAGTACGACGATCATGATGATGACGGAGAAGACAACGAGACGGAAGCCGTTGCGGAAGATGCCGGGCGCCGCGATTCCGAGAAAGGTACCGGAATCGAGATTGCGAAGCCACCACTCGGAGGCCGCAATATAGAGAAACGATCCGATGCAGCTGCCGGTTATCGAGCCGATGCCGCCCAGCACGACGATGAGCAGGATCTCATAGGTGAGCGCGGACTTGAAGTTTGAGGCCTGGACGGTACTGGCAAACATGGCGAGCATCGCCCCTCCGACCCCGGCAAAAAACGACGAGGTGCAGAACGCCAGCATCTTGTGCTTGGCAAGGTTTATACCCATGGCCTCGGCGGCGATCTCATCCTCTCGGATGGCCTTGAACGCGCGGCCATACGAGGAGTTGACGATCAGAATGATGATCCCGACGCAGATCGCGGCGATGAGCAGCGGCGTAAACGCGGTGAGGTTGATCGTCGTATCGCCGAAATGGATCTTAAATGCGTTGAGGCGTACAAAGTTTTTCAGCGGATTCGACCCGTTGGTGACGGGGCCGAGTTTGCCCCAGATGAATATAGCGCGGATGATCTCGGCAAAGCCTAGCGTGGCGATGGCGAGGTAATCACTCTTCAGGCGGAGCACCGGCAGGCCGATCAGCCAGGCGACAAACGCCGCCGCGGCGCCCGCAAGGATCAGCGCGATAATGACACCCAGTATCATGCCGAAGCCGCCCATGGCGTTTTGAAGCACTTCGGGGAATGAAAAACGCACGAGAGCGTCATAATACTTGTAGACCGAGTCGCGGACGCCCGCGGGGATCGTGAAGATCGCATAGGTATAGGCCCCGATGAGCATAAAGCCCGCCTGTCCCAGAGAGAAGAGACCGGTAAAGCCGTTGAGCAGGTTCATGGACACGACGACGATGGCGTAGACCGACGCTTTTTTGACAACGGTCAGAAACATCATCACATTGCCGCTGGGCTTTTGGATCTGCTCGATCAGCAGCACCGCCACAAAGATGGCTGCGACGACGGCGATCGTAAAAATCTTTCCAAACCGGTTATTATCATTAAGTTTCATCGCTCTCCCCCCTTAGACCTTATCGGTAGCCTTTTCACCGAACAGGCCGGTGGGCTTAAAGACGAGGATGACAATGAGAAGGATGAAGGTAAACGCATCGGAGAAGGTGGCAAGCTCCAGCGTTCCGGAGACGATGTGGGCCTGTAGAAGGATCGTGTCCATGCCTTTGATGAGGCTCTCACAGATTCCGATGATAAACGCGCCGATGACGGCGCCCGGCACAGAGCCGATCCCGCCGAAAACCGCGGCGACGAAGGCCTTGAGTCCCGGCATGGCTCCGGCGGTCGGGATGACGCCGGGATAGTTTGTGAAATACAGCATGGAACCGACAGCCGCAAGGAAGGAACCGATGACGAACGTCATTGAGATGACGCTGTTTATCCGGATTCCCATGAGGCGGCTGGTCTCAAAATCCTTTGCGACGGCACGCATGGCCATGCCGATTTTGGTGTGGTTTATCAGCATGACCAGCGCAATGACAAGCGCAATGGTGAGAATTGGGGTGATGACGGTCACACGCTTGGTCGTCGCGCCGAAGATGGTGATGGAATCGGAGACCCAGGGGATCGTCGGATAGTTTTTATTGAGTCCGCCGGTGATATACAGGGCCGTATTCTGCAAAAGATAACTCACCCCGATGGCGGAGATCATGATGGACATACGCGGAGCCGAACGCAGAGGCGCATAGGCCACGCGCTCAATCGCGAACCCCAGGAAAACGGTGAGTACGATCACCAGCGGCGCCGCCACATAGAGCGGAGCATAGCTGGACAGATAGACCATCATGAGGCCCGCAACCATAAAAACATCGCCGTGGGCAAAGTTTATGAGGCGCAGGATGCCGTACACCATGGTATAGCCTATGGCGATAAGCGCATACTGGCCGCCGACCGAGATGCCCGAGAGGACATAGGAGATGATCGTGTTTGAAAGTCCCATTTGGAAACTTCCCCCTTTGTTAGGATTTATCTCTTTTTATGCTTGCGCGGGTTCTCCGCGCTTTGGGCCGTCCTGAAAATGAGGCCGCTCTGCCGCCCCGCTTTCAGGACAGCTCAACCGCAAAAAAGGGATTGGCGGGGGCAAATGCCCCCGCTAACCCCATCGGTCAAACAAGCTGAACTCAGCTTCGGACGGTTAATCGATGCCCTGTACCGCAACGAACTCCCAGGTTCCGGTAGCCGTGTCGCAGTGCTTGACGTATGCGACGTCGCGGATCGCATCGCCGTTCACATCGTCGAAGGCGATATGGCCGGAAACACCGTCGTACTGAACATCCCAGAGGGCGTTCATCACGTCGGCGGGATCGGTGCTGCCCGCAGCCTTGAGCGCTTCAAGCGCGACATAGTAGGCGTCATAACCCATGGCGGAGACAGCGGCGATCATATCGTTCCCGCCGTTTTCGGCAAGGTGCTGAGGATCGGAGTTGATCCACTCCTTGATGCCGGTATCGAAATCAGGGTCGCCGCCCTCCTGATAGAAGGTGGTAACGTAGATATTGACGTCTTTGCCCATGGCCGCCTCGGTGATGACGTTGGAATCCCAGGTATCGCCGGCGAGCATCGGGATGCTCAGGCCCTGAGTGGCCGCCTGGTCAATGATGAGCGCCGCAGCTTCGGTGGAAACGGGCGCGAAGAAGACGTCGCAGCCCTGAGCCTTGGCCGAGGTGACATAGGCGCTGTAATCGCCGGTGCCGTCCGGGAAAGTCTCATAGACGCAGTTGTCCTTGCCGAAGGCCTGCATAAAGTAGTTGCACAGGCCGACGGAGTAGTCGTCGCCCTGCTTGGCCAGGCAGTAGGCCTTGGTGGCGGAGGACTGCTCCTTGGCAAAGCTTGCAAGGACGGTGCCCTGGAAGGGATCGAGGAAGCAGATACGGAAATAATGGTCGTTGCCCTCGGTCACGCCGGGGTTCGTGCAGGTGACGCCGAGCGCGGGAATGCCGGCGTCGGCAAAGGTGTCTGAAGCCGCCATGGAGACGCCGGAACCGTAGGAACCGAGGATGATGGAGGCACCGCCGGAGATAAGCTGGGTCGCGGCGGAAACGGCTTTATCGTTTGAGCTCTGATTGTCGGCAAAGATCAGCTCGACCTTATAGGTCTCGCCCGCAATGTCGACGGTTGGCGTGATGCTGTTGGCATAGTACATGCCGAGCATCTCCTGCTTGCCGCCTGCGCCATTGTCGCCGGACGCAGGCTCGTAGACGCCTATGTAGACGACTTTGTCGCCGCTGTCGGCCTCAGGAGCGGTGGAATCGGGAGCGGAAGATTCGGATGAGCTGTCCTCGGGTGTGGTGCTGGGGGTACTGTTTCCGCCGCCGCAGCCGGCCATAAGTGCGAAAACCATACAGAGAACCAAGAGAATCGAAAGCGTCTTTTTCATTAATTTTCCTCCTTGTTTACATTTCGGCCAGTGTCCGTAATACATGGACATTTGTGTTTTGGCCCTTGCCGTGTATTATATCGCAATATTCGGGCAATTGCAATACAAATCATGGCGTTCGGGCCGAAATGCACCAAATTTCGTTGTCAAAATAGGCAAACATCGGCGACGTTCTCCTAATTCTCTTGTGCACTAATGCGTCATCTGTTTACATGGATAATGTGCGGCGTTGTCCGCCAGTCACCGCCAACCGTGCGGAATTCCGCTGCCGGCATGCTCAAAGTATAAAAATCTCTGGCGGCCGCGGTGAGGCCGAAGCACTCCCCGGCCCGCCCTGTCAGACGTCTGCCGTGCGCAGGCTTCGTGATGATCGGGATTCTTGACTTCTTCTGCATTTCCGCAAGCAGGCGCAGTCCCGTTTCGTCCGCCGCGAGCACGCGGGCATAGTCCGGGGTACCGCGGCTCATCTCCTTTGTAACCCCCAGAGCGGCGCATAGAAGCATTCTTCTCAGGCGGGAAAGGGCGTATCTGCGCGACTTTGCGATTGCCAAAATTTCATCGATCGTCCTTCCCTCGTGCACCGCCCTGTAAAGCCGGTTGTCCAGGCCCTCGCTCGCATCCGGCAGTCTCCGGAATGCGTCCGGGCCGAGCCAGCGCAGCCGGGCGAGCAGCGCCGTCTCGAATCTTTCGCGGTCTATCGGCTGGGCCGATGCATAGACGGCGTTTGCCGTTTCGGGTACAAAACGCCGCCACGCGCCGCCTTTGTCCATGATCCGCCTGATCTCCGAGGCGGAACGGACAGCATCCGTCCCCGGCTCGTCGTGTCCCGCGCCGATGCGGGCGACCGTCATGGCGTCTATCGGCAGCTTCTGCGTGATGATGGCCTTGAGATACTCGACGCCGAGGATGTTGTTCGGGCGTGAAATGACAGCGGCGCTCTCTCCCAACACGTCCTCCAGCGCTTTTTGCCGTGCCGCGGCATAGGGCGCGCCGGTTGTGAGCGCCTCTGTAATGCGCCGGTTCATTCCCGGCGCCAGAAGGGCCTGCGCCGCCTCGAGAAGCGGCCCCAGTCCTCCGCACTCGCTGCCGAAGCTCAGCCTGTCCACAACGCCGAGCGCCCCGAGGAGCCCGACCGCGCCTCGCGCGAAGCTCTCCGCCGAGGCGACGGACCACGGAAGCGGCAGCTCCAGCACAAGGTTGGCCCCGCCCATGACCGCCGCCCTTGCCCGGACATGCTTGTCATATGCCGCGGCCTCGCCCCTCTGAACAAAATCACCTGACATGACGGATACGACGGCGCAGTCGCCGGCCATCTCGCGCGTCTTATCAATATGATAGGCGTGGCCATGATGAAACGGATTATATTCCGCGACGATACCGATAATAGTCAACAGCAATCACCTTTGAAAAAATTTGACGATTTATACAGATTTACCCTTGCGTTTTTGATGAAATAAAAGTAGAATGGGGGAGTATTTGATATATTTATTGGTAATCAATATAGATACATGATACATTTTATTTGCAAATTTTACAA
Organism: Oscillospiraceae bacterium; assembly: GCA_050252415.1. Lineage (GTDB taxonomy): Bacteria > Bacillota > Clostridia > Oscillospirales > Oscillospiraceae > Heteroscillospira. Next base: position 35,497 of record JBFWKZ010000004.1, read on the forward strand.
CAGGAAAGGAATTGATCAAATGAAAATTCTGGTTATCAACGCCGGAAGTTCATCACTGAAATACCAGCTCTTTGATATGGACGACGAATCCGTCATGGCCAAAGGTCTCTGTGAACGCATTGGTATTGACGGTCACCTGAAGCATAGTCCTCTGGTCGGCGGTAAACCAGTCTTTGACGAGGACCTCCCTCTTCCCACGCATGCCGAAGCCATCTCCGCCGTTATCGACAAGCTCACCAGCAAAAAATACGGCGTCGTCGCTTCCATGTCTGAAATTGATGCTGTCGGCCACCGCGTCGTCCACGGCGGTGAGTTTTTCTCATCTTCCGTTATTATCGACGACCACGTCATGGCCCTGCTGGCGGAGTGCACCCCGCTTGCCCCTCTCCACAATCCCGCCAACATCACCGGCATGACCGCCTGCAAGGCCGTCATGGGGAATGTGCCCCAGGTCGCCGTATTTGATACCGCTTTCCATCAAACCATGCCCAAGAAGGCCTTTACCTATGCCATTCCTTACGAGTACTATGAAAAGGACAAGGTCCGCCGTTACGGCTTTCACGGAACCAGCCACCGCTATGTCGCCCACAGGGCGGCCAAGATGATGGGCAAGCCGGCGGAAGAGCTGAAGCTCATCTCCTGCCATATGGGCAACGGCAGTTCCATCTGCGCAATTTCCGGCGGCAAGAGCGTCGACACCTCCATGGGCTTCACCCCCTTGGTCGGTCTGCCGATGGGCACACGCTGCGGCGACCTCGACAACGGCATTTTACAGTTCCTTATGGGTAAATATGGCTATTCGATCGATGAAATGCTGAACATCCTGAATAAAAAGTCCGGTGTTCTCGGCGTCTCAGGCGTCTCCAGCGATTTCCGCGACCTTGAGAATGCCTCCAACGAGGGCAACGACCGTGCCAGATTGGCCCTCGACATGTTCTACTACAGCGTTGCCAAGAGCATCGGCTCCTATATTGCCGCGATGAACGGCGTCGACGGCATCATCTTCACCGCCGGCATCGGCGAAAACAGCAGCCACACCCGCAAAGCGATCTGTCAGTACCTCACCTATCTTGGCTGTGAGATCGACGATGAGGCAAATTCTCAGCGCGGCAAAGAGATGTTTATCAGCACGGCCGACAGCCGCGTTAAACTAATGGTCATCCCTACAAACGAGGAGCTCGTCATTGCGCACGACGCCAAAGAACTGATTGGCTGAGACAGCAATATGCCAGATATGGGATAACCCGTATCCTTACAAATATCACAATCTGAAACGGTGCGGGTAAACCGCACCGTTATATATATATATTGAAAATTTCGGCGTTTCGCCGAAAAATTGCAGAATAAATCGCAAAATGACGTTGACAACTCCACTTAATACATGGTAAAATAGCAACGCCGCTTTGAACGGGCAGTTTAAAGTAAAGCTCAGGCTTTCGCCCTAAGAGCGAGACTCTATTCGAGAGGCAGGTGCAAGTTTCATGAAAACAGCTATCATTGTTACCGGCGGCAAGCAGTACCGCGTCGCAGAGGGTGATGTTCTCTTCGTTGAGAAGATGGATATCGAGGCGGGCGAGTCCGTCACCTTCGACCAGGTTCTGGCCGTCATCGACGACGAGCAGAGCGTTTTCGGGGCTCCCGTTGTCGAGGGCGCAACCGTTTCCGCCAGTGTCGTTAAAAACGGTAAAGGCAAGAAGATCCGTGTCTACAAGATGAAGCCCAAAAAGGGTTATCGCCGTACTCAGGGTCACAGACAGCCTTATACCAAGGTTCAGATAAATACCATCAACGCGTAAATTTTTTCTTGATTAAACACACATGGAGGTGTAACTCATGGCACATAAAAAGGGCGTCGGTTCCACCAAAAACGGTCGTGACAGCGAGTCCAAACGCCTTGGACCCAAGAAAGCTGACGGACAGTTCGTACTCGCCGGCAACATTCTGGTGAGACAGCGCGGAACCAAGATTCATCCCGGCACAAACGTGAGCCGCGGCAGCGACGACACACTATTCGCTCTGAAAGACGGCACCGTCAAGTTTGAGCGTATGGGTAAGGATCGCAAAAAGGTCTCTGTTTACGAGATCGCTCAGTAACCAGAAAGGGGGCGGGATTCCGTCCCCTTTTTTTCTAAGTGAGGGTTTTCCATGAAAAGACGCCTTTCTCTGTTTTTGTCCGCTCTGTCTCTGGCTTTGCTCTTTTCCGCATGCGGCGGTGAGAGCACCGAATCCCCTTCTCCGTCTCCGACAGAGACCGTCTCACCGGAGTTTGAAACGGGTATACTAAGCGATACGGCCTATGAAAACAGCTTTCTCGGCCTGCGCTACACCTTGCCGGAAGGCTGGCAGTTTGCCACTGAGGATGAGAAGGACGAGCTTGCCGGGAGCGGCAACGCGCTGGTCGAAAGCGAGCTAAACGTCAAAGCGCACGCCGAGGACTCCACATATTATGAGTTTTACGCCTATGACGCCGAGGAAGGCGTCTCCAGCCTTGTTCTGGTTGTGGAAGATCTCACCGCACATGAAAACGGCAAACTCATCACCGTAAAAATGTTTGTCGACAGCCTCATTGACCAATATAACAATATCACGTCGGTACAATACGTCATCGGCGACAGCTACCGCAAAACGATCGGCAGCCGGGAATCCATCGTACTGCCCATCGCCGTACCCGAGGTCGCTCTGTATCAGCGCAATTATGTGTTCCGTACCGGAAATTACATGGCCTCCTTCACCTCTACCGCCCAATCGGAGGAAGAGCTGGACGCCATTGAGGAGAATATTACCGCAATTACCCAATAGCCAGGAGGTAAAACTATGGCCTCATCTTTTGTTGATAAGGCAACGATAAAGGTCGCAGCCGGCAACGGCGGCAACGGTGTCGTTGCCTTTCACCGTGAAAAATATGTTGCCGCCGGTGGGCCCGACGGCGGTGACGGCGGCAGGGGCGGCGACATCATCGTAAGCGTCGATGACCATATGTCCACGCTGATGGATTTCCGTTACAAACGGAAATACGCCGCCGGCAACGGGCAGGACGGCGAGGGCAAGCGCTGCTCCGGCAAGGACGGTGAAAGCCTTGTCATCCGCGTGCCGCGCGGTACACTCATCCGCGATAAAGAGTCGGGCGGCATCATAAAGGATATGTCCGACGACGAGCCGTTTATTCTTGCAAAGGGCGGCAGGGGCGGCTGGGGCAACAAGCATTTTGCAACGCCCACCCGTCAGACGCCGCGGTTTGCGAAACCGGGTCTGCCGGGCGAGGCGCGCGACGTCACGCTCGAGCTCAAGCTGCTTGCGGACGTGGGTCTTATCGGCTTTCCAAACGTCGGCAAGAGCACACTGCTCTCCGTCGTCAGCAAAGCGCACCCAAAAATTGCCAATTACCACTTTACCACACTCTATCCCAATCTCGGCATGGTGTATGTCGAGGAGGGCGTGTCGTTCGTCATGGCGGATATCCCCGGAATCATCGAGGGCGCAAGCGCCGGAGCGGGACTGGGCTATGAATTTCTGCGCCATATCGACCGCTGCCGCCTGCTCATCCACATTGTCGACGTGTCCGGCAGCGAGGGCAGAAATCCCATAGATGATTTTGAGGCAATCAATAAAGAGCTGCGGGAATACAGCCCCGAGCTCGCCGGCAGGCCCCAGATCGTCGTCGGCAATAAATGCGACCTTTTAGGCGACGACCGCACCATGCTTGAGGCGTTCAGGACCTATGTGGCGGAGCGCAGCTATCCGTTTTTTGAGCTGTCCGCCGCTGCCCATCAGGGTACGCGGGAGCTGATCAAATTCACGGCGCAGCGTCTGTCCGAGCTCCCGCCCGTCACGGTCTACGAACCCGATTATATCCCGCCGGAGCCGAAAGCCGAGAGCGCCGACGACCTGACGATCAAAAAGATCGATGACGTGTGGATCGTTGAGGGCGGCTGGATCGAGCGCCTTATGAGCGGCGTCAACTTCGGCGACTACGAGTCCCGCATGTATTTTGACCGTATGCTCCGTGAATCCGGCCTGTTTGAGCGGATGGCGTCCATGGGCGTTCAGGACGGCGACACGGTCAGCATCTACGATCTCGAGTTTGAATACAAATCTTAACGCGCCTGGCCTTGTCTGTAAAATAGGCGTGCGCGGCTGAGGAACCTTATTTTTCGTCCTGCCGGTCGATTTTTCGCAGAGATGCTTGATTTGCTGAAAAAAGCCGGCGTCACAGGGCAAAAAAGAGGGCCGTCAGGCCTGTGCGTTCCATTTTACAAACAAGGCCCCAAGCCATTTGGAGGAATCGAATTGAAGCTACGTTACCCTGTCAGCGAGGAAAACTATGTTGAGATGCTTGAGGCGCAGCTTAAGCGGAAAAGCCGCAGCCTACTCTCGATACTTCTCACGCTTGTGTGCACGGTCGGTCAGATGGGGGTCCTGATCTATTTAATCGCCATCGGTCAGATCACAGGCGTCCATATCTATGCTCTGGGCACCATGTCCATTCTTATTTTCGCATTGAACATCGTCTACCGTCTCACAACCCACCGGCGGGCCGTTGTCGCGCTCAAGCGTTTTAAGGACGACGGCAAGCTGAGCCCGGAATTTTGGAAGGAACATGACTTCCGGCTGGAGAACGAGCTGACCATCCGTTTCGGCTCACTCAAATCCACCTATCCGCTTCGCGATATCGACGGCTATGAGGAGCTGCCCAGTTCCTATATTCTTTACGCCGGCGGCACCGTCGCGGACCTAATCCCCTATTCCGCCATTGGTGACAAGGAAGAATTTCTGGCGGCCATCCGCAATGCGCAGCATGATAAGCTCCGCGCCGATGCGGAGGAAAACCGCACCAATATTCCCGAGACGTATAAATACGCTTTTGAATATACTTATACCATGGAGAACTATATTGCCCAGCAAAAGGAGGGGTACCGGAAGATGTACACCACCAAGCTGATGTGGAAACCGATTAACATCGTCCGCCTGCTGCTCTCCATCTATGCGCTCGGCTACATGTTTTACCGGCCCACGAGCCTAACCATTCCCATTTGTATCTTTCTGTTCATTCTGCTTAATCTGCAGCATATCGTTACCTTTACGCCGCTCAGCCACCTCACGATCAAGCAGGGCCTTGGCAATTTTTTCGACAATAACCAAAATTCCCATGTCAACGTCTATATCACCGCCGATCAGATTTTAATCCGGGGTGACATGCACTCGTTGGACATTCCAATAAAAGATTTTAAGGCCATGCGCAGGATAAACGGCGGCATTGCCCTTTACCTGCCCAAAAATGCTGTCTTGACCATCCCGAATACCGACACGGCGGATGACGGGGAATTCGCACAATTCGTGAAGTTTATGGACTATAAAGTTAATTAAACATGGCCCCGCCCCGTTTAATGCAAAACGAGGTGATGATGTGCGCCTGGCCAATATTCCGGGGGAGATGCCAATGAAAAAATGCTATTTCAGCGTTGTCGCGACCGCCTTTTTGTTTGGGACGCTCGAAGTCTCGATCAAATACACCGGCGCGACCTTCAATGCCATTCAGCTGACCTTCATTCGTTTTCTGATCGGCGGGATCATGCTCTTGCCTTTTGGCATTATTGACTTAAAAAAACGGGGTTACCGTCTTACGTCCGGAGACCTGGGCTATCTCTTATTTCTCGGCATTACCTGCGTCTGCCTCAGCATGGCGCTCCTGCAGCTGAGCATCACGGGAATCAACGCCAATCTCGCCGCCGTCATTATCTGTACAAGCCCTCTTTTTACGATGATATTTGCGCACTTTCTGGCAAACGATCCCTTTACGAAACGTAAGGCCCTGGTGCTGCTGCTCATGCTCACCGGTCTTGTGATCGTCGCAGACCCCACGAAGGTGCTCAGCGGCAGCATTAACCCGCTGTACCTCGGCTATGCCGTTCTCTCATCCATCATCTTTGGCCTCTATACCGCAGCCGGTAAACGGCGCATCGCGAAGATCGGCGGTATGGCACAGAACAGCCTGAGTTTTCTTTTTGGCTGCGCCATTCTTCTGGTCGTCATGCTGATCGCGGATATTCCGGTTCTGCAGGGCGTACAGTGGCAAAGCGCGCCCATACTGCTGTATCTCGGCATATTTGTCACCGGCTTCGGGTATTATTTCTATCTCAAGGCCATTGAACTCGCCGGGCCGTCCACGGCATCGATTGCGTTTTTTCTCAAACCGGTCATCGCGCCGATACTGGCGTTTATCGTCTTAAAGGAACCGATTACCGTCAATCTGGTTGTTGGCGTCATCTTTATCCTCGCCGGCTCATATCTAAACCTGTCATCGGGCAAAAAGCGTGCCGAAGCCGTTGCCTCCTAGAGTTTGTCTGATAAATCAGAACGTACAAAATTCAACAGCCTCCGATCCCAGTTCCCTCTGAGATCGGAGGCTTTTTCTGTCCTTCTTCACGGCGGTGAGTCAGATCCGGGCAGAGCTCCGCCCGGTTTACGCATAATCCGCCGTCAGAGTCTCGCCCTCCTGAAGGGCGATATGGCCGGATTCATAGCGCTTTCCGTCGATGGTGAGGAGCATCTCCTGCGCGGAATAATAGCGGCAAAAGGTATTCGTCACGCTCTGCAAAATGAGGCTCTCGGTGCCGGATCCCGCATTCATGCCGGTCACAAAGGCACTGCTCAGGTCGAGATACACGATCCCGTCGTCACCCAGATACAGGCTGTTTACCGTCACGTCTGCGGAAAATACCGGTGTGGTCCCATTGGCCGTCGTCCGGTAGGCATCCGCCAGAACTGTGCCGGTCTCATCGTTTGTGGCGAAAGCGACCGCCACATCTGTAAACTGGACTTGGCTCACAGTTGAATCGGGGAAATAGAAGCGGACCGTCTGTGTCCAGTCGGCATCCTGCTCGATACGGCTCAGGGTGGAGCTGACCTCCAGATCACCGGAACGGAAGATGGATTTTACGAGCCCAACGCCCGCAGCATAGTAATTGATGGTCGTGCCCGTCTCGCCTTCGGTTGTGACCGCCACGGCGGTGTAGGTGCCCAAAGGAGTCGTCACTTCCGCCTCAGTATCGGTGATCGTCCGCACACGGCCGTCCGCAAGTGTCCAGGTGGTAGCTTTTTCAATGGGCGCCATGAGGAGGACCTCCGGACTCTCGGACGTCTTGTCCAGGAGATTTTCTCTGTAATAGGCCTCTTCCCGGGAATAGACCTGCTCGGCTTTATCATCGGCTACCGAGAGGATGCGCGCAAGCTCGGTACCGCCGTTATTCACTCTCTGCTGAATCTTGCCGGCGGCAGTATAGTCCACATAGACGTCGTATGAGGCATATTCGTTGCCCTCGCCTTCATACACATAGTGCGTATTTTCCGCTATCGGAAAATAGTCCGCAGCACGGTCACCGGTGCTTGAAACCACCGGCGACGGTGCAGACGACGGCGTCGCCGTGGGCGAGGCTTCCGTCTGTGCGCCGCCGCAGGCAGTCAGGGACAGAAGGCTGATAACGGCTGCTATGACAGCCAGTATTTTTTTCATTGGCACTACGCCCTTTCATAAAGATTAAGTACCGACAGCGGGTGAGCGTGTCTTAATTATCCGGCGCTCTTTTTTGTAAATGGTTCCCTGAAAGCCTCTGCACGGGCAAACGCCGATACAGACAGTTTGCCACACTGCATGAAATATATTCCATAGCATGCAAAAAAAATAGCCCCCCAATCCTTCAATGTCATTTAGTTTAGATTTTTGCTTTTATTGACGGCGATATGTCCAATTTTG
>JBFWKZ010000005.1:0-38997 GCA_050252415.1 Oscillospiraceae bacterium
GACCGGCATGCGAAGGTCGATCCCTCCGGCAATCGGCGCGGCATAAATTTCACCGGCTACGATTTCCGCAGAGCTGAAATCGTCGGCTTCGGTGTCGATACGCAGCTCCTCCGTTTTTTCCGCCGCATAGATGCCGCCCGACGCATCCACATACATGGCACGCAGATGCACGGGGCAGCTCACATAGCCTTCCCCGACCGTAACGGCCGAACACACGGCGCCGGCGCAGATGACCTCCGCCGCCGCGTCCGGCGTCTCCAGTACCGTGCGGAAGGTATCCCGCACGACCGCCGTTTCCATACACTGGGGCATCGTCAGTTTTTCATATGAGATTTCATAGCTGCTCACCGTCGAATAGGCGTCGGCAAGGTATTCCAAATCCTGGCGCATGCTGGTGACCGCCTGGGCTAAGATATGCATCTCCACCGAGACAACGGGTTTGCCGCCCTCGCCCTCGCCGATTTCAAAATACGCGCCCGTCAGGCAGAGGGTCAACTCCGAACACTCCGCCTCGGCGCCGGATCCCATCTCCATTATCTGTGAAAAACCGCTCGTTGTTCCAAAGCAGACCGGCAGCGCACCCCCTGCGACCTGGGCAATGACGCTTATCGCCGCTTCGCCCTTGAAGATCAGCTTGTTGCCGACAAACTTCACATCCTGTGTCATAAGCGAAATGCTGTGGCACAGCAGGCGCTCATAGCCCTCGGGAGCGGGAGGCATGACGAGTTCATCGGAAATCACGAACGTCTTTTCACGCACATCCGTGACCGGCGCGGCGGTGACGCTTTTGCAGCAACAATGAAGTCCCGGCACGCGCTGCGCCCCGGTCGTGATCATAACCGTTCCGCTGTTAAAGCACCGGAGGGATGCCTTAATCTCGGCACGCACAAGGATCTTGCGCGGGTTGAGTACCCGGACCTCGAGGTTTTCAAGCGCGATGGCCGTCACGATATCCGTCTCCTCCGTGGCCTCGGGGACGTCCACGGTTACGGAAAAGGGAATTTCCGCTGCAAGCCGCATGGGCTCGGACTCCCCCTCGTCAGCTATGTAGAGTACAGTGCAGTCGATAACCCCCTCCACCGATACCTTGCCCGCCGACGCCTCTTTTCCCCTGATAAGTACGTCGCTGCAGACGTCTATGATCCGGCCGATGTCCGGTTGCGTATCCGGTACGACGCAGTCCGTCATTTCTTCGCGCCGCGCAGAGGAGTTCCAAATCTCCCGGCGGCAGCTTATTTCAGTTTTGTCCATATTAATTTCCATAAGCGCTCTCCTTGTTGTTTTGCTACAGCTTATGAATCATCGGAACGCTTTATTCACTCTTTTTCCGTGAAAACACACCGATCAGTTTTACAAGAAATTTGGGAACCTTGAACACCACAATTTTCACAACCCGACACCTCCATTCACAGTCTGAGTAGCCATAGCCCGCATATGATAAGTCCCACCGCCAGGATAAACCACCAAAAACCCGCAGGCAGCAGCATTCCGAGCAGGATGATTGTTCCCAGAGTTATGGCCAGGCAGCCAATCGATTTGGGACATCGGTATGGTTTGCGCATAAAAACACCGCCTCCCGCAAAATGTATCATTACATTATATGCGAAAGGCGAGTGATATGTGACTATTCGTTTTCGAACTCCCAGGCTTTGAGCTGTGCCGCCTGCTGGTACAGGCGTACATAGCTTGCGTGGCGGGATTCAGCGATAATGCCCTGCTCAACGGCTTCCAGCACGGCGCAGCCGGGCTCTTTGATATGGGCGCAGTCGCGATACCTGCACTTGCCGATAAACGGACGGAACTCGCAAAAAAGATCTTGCATCTCATCCTTAAAAATGGGCTCCATCTTCTCAAAATCAAAGGATGCGAACCCCGGCGTATCGGCGACGAAGGTGCCGCCGCCAAGGTCGAAGAGTTCCACATGGCGCGTGGTATGCCGGCCTCGCCCCAGCTTTTCGCTCACGTCGCCGACCTTGAGCTGAAACCGCGGGTCGATCGCGTTTAAAATACTGGACTTTCCAACGCCTGAGTTGCCGGTAAACGCACAGGTCTTTCCCGCAATCTCGCTCAAAAGCGCTTCCCTGCCCTCTCCGGTCTCGGCGCTGGTGCGTATGACGCGGTAGCCGGTTTTGCTGTAGATATCATAGAGCTCGTCGCCCGGATCGAGATCCGTCTTATTGATACATATGAGCACATCGGCATGGGCATGCTCGGCGAGCGCCGCCACCCGGTCGATGAGGAAGGGATCGGTCACCGGAATGACGCCCGACGCCATGATAATGAGCACATCGATATTGGCGACCGCGGGGCGGATAAAATAGTTGCGTCTGGGATACAGGGCCTTGATCGTTCCCTCGCCGCCGTCCGTATCGATCTCGACGCTGTCGCCCACCAGCGGGGTGATCCCGTCGAGCCGGAATTTGCCGCGGGCCCGGCACACAAAGGTGCGGCCCGCCGAGCTTACATAGTAAAAGCCGCTGAGCGCTTTGGTGATAATTCCTCTGCTCATGCCCTGTTACACCCCTTCGGATTCCGTGGGACTTGCCGGGCTCTCGCTGGGCGACGGGGTCACCTCCGCAGGTCCTGTGGAAACCTGAAGGTATATCTTGGTTCCCGGATCGACGGAAGTGCCCTGCGGCGTGCTCTGCCAGATGATCGTATTCTTTGGATAATCACTCTCAACCTCGGTTATGGTGCCGACGTCAAGTCCGCGGTCGGTGAGGCGCGCGATGGCCGCGCTCCGGCTGAGACCGATGACATTCGGCACGGAAACCGGCTCGACCTCGGGTCCGTCGCTGACGGTGAGATAAACGGTTGAGCCGACCGAGATCGACTCGCCCGAGCCCGGGCTGCTGCTGATGACATAGTCGCGCGTTATATTGTCGTCATATGTGCGTTCGATCTCAACTTCCAGCCCGGCATCGCGAAGCTCCTGCTCCGCCACCCGGTATTCCTTGTTAAAAACATCGGGTATCGATACCATTTGGATGCCGCTGGAAACCGTCAAGGTGATATCGATGCCCTCGCTCACCTTCATCATGCTCTTACCGGCGTCGATGCTCTGGTTTGTAATCATGTCCTCGGGCACGGTGGCATCGGGCTTGTAAACGACCTCAAAATTGAAGATATCGTCAAATTCGGCGTTGTCCAAAATATCCGTGTAGTAGCTGCCGATAAAGTTCGGGATATTGATGCGTTCGGCGTCCTTGAAGATGTCGTTCAGCAGGTACTGCCATAAAAACACGCCCATGATCAGCATAAAAACGATCACGCAGAAGAGCCCGGAGAGCAGGCTGACCTTCCGGCTGCGCCGCCTGCGTCTGTCGTAGTTCTGCTTGGGGAGTTCGGGGCCCCTTCCGACGGGCACGACATTTTCCTCATATTCCGGCACGGCAGCCGGAACGTCGCCATGGTGCCGCACCGCGGCCATGTGGAAGCCCCTGTCTTTGCGGAAGTTCTCCAGATCGGCGAGCATTTCGTCGGCGGACTGATAGCGGTCGTCCGGGTTTGTCGCCATCGCTTTGGTAATGATCTGCTCAAGCCCGGCCGGAATATTGGGATTGAGCTCGCTGGGCGGCGTAAACATTCCGTTTATGTGCATAACGGCAACGGCAACGGCATTCTCGCCGGTAAACGGCAGCTTGCCCGTCAGCATCTCATAGAGGATGACCCCCAGAGAATACAGGTCGGAGCGTGAATCGACATATTTGCCCTCCGCCTGCTCGGGCGAAATATAGTGGACGGAGCCGAGCGTCTCCTGCGTCAGGGTATTCTGGCTGTCCTGGAGCCTCGCTATGCCAAAGTCGGCGACTTTGACGTTGCCGTTTTTTTCGACCATGATGTTATGCGGTTTAATATCCCGGTGAACAATGCCCTTGGCGTGAGCATGGCTGAGCGCCCGGCATATCTGGGTGGCGAAGTGCACCGCTTCCTTCCAGCTGAGGATGCCCTTGCTGGTCATGTACTGTTTGAGGTTTATCCCCTCCACCAGCTCCATGACAATGTACTCGATGTCGCCGGATTGGCCCATATCGTAGACCGCAACGATATTGGGGTGGGAAAGCATCGCAACGGCCTGGGATTCATTCTGGAACCGGCGTCTGAATTCCTCGTCCAGCGCGTAGTCGTCTTTCAAGACCTTAATCGCCACATTGCGGTTGAGCCGGTGGTCAAAGGCTTTGTAGACAACGGCCATTCCGCCCTTGCCTATGATTTCCGAGACCTCATATCGATCATCAAGTATCCGTCCCAGATACCTGTCCATGCTATTTTCCATATCTAACCTCCAAGAGCTGAGGATATTGTTTTCTTGAGCGTTCGTGCGAACACACGCTAAAATACAATTGCCGCGACCGTGATGTTGTCGGTCGCTTCACGGCTGAGCGCCAGCTGCAAAAGCCGGCTGCACAGCGGCTGCGGCTCGCTCTCTGCCAGAGCGGCGGCGAGCATTTCGTCCTCATCCAGCATATTCGACAGCCCATCGGAACACAGCAGGATAATGTTGCCCGGCTGGGTATCGACGTTGTAGACGTCGCATTCGACTTCACGGGATATGCCCAGCGCGCGGGTGATGTAGTTGCGCCTAGGGTGTGTCTTTGCCTCTTCACGGGTTATGGTGCCTTTTTTGACGAGTTCCTCGACATAGGAGTGGTCGGTGGTGATCTGCCAGATGACGCCGCGGGAAATCATGTAGGCACGGCTGTCTCCCACGTTTGCGATACAGCCGCCGTCCTCGCTGAAAACGCCTCCGACAAGCGTCGTGCCCATACCTTCACAGGTGAGATCCGTAAACGCCCGGTCATAGACCTTCACGTTGGCGTAGCGCGCCGCCTCTCGGACAAGCTCCGGCAGGGGCAGCGCATATTGGTCGCCTAAACAGCGGTTGATATGTTCGGCAAAGCACTCCACGGCGAGTTCACTCGCCACGTTTCCGGATCTGGCCCCGCCCATTCCGTCGCACACGACACCGATGAGATATTGCCTGTCCTCGGCGACGATGAACCGGTCCTGATTTTCATTTCGCACTCTTCCGATGTCCGTTATGGCACTGGCCTTCATAAAACCTCCATCGCAACCGGTTATTTCTCTCTCCCGGCCGTCACTTTTCTGCGGAGCTGACCGCAGGATGCGTCCACATCGCCGCCCAGCTTTCTTCTGACCGTGACATTCACGCCATGCTCCTGCAAAACGGCCACAAACGCCTTCAAATTTTCCGGCGTTGAGGGCTTAAACGCCCGTTCCTCGACGTGATTCAGCGGTATTAGATTCACATGCCCGCCGATTTTTTTGATCTTCTCCGCAAGGAGCCGGGCATGGCGCGGCGTGTCGTTCACACCGTCGATCATCGCGTACTCAAAAGATATGCGTCTGCCCGTCGTTTTAAAGTATTTCCCGCAAGCCGCGTAAAGGTCTTCGACCCCGCGCGTGCGGTTGACGGGCATCAGCCGGTTTCGCGTCTCATCATCCGGTGCGTGGAGGGAAACCGATAATGTCAATTGTAAATTAAGCTCACCCAGTTTGTCAAATTTTTCTGTGAGACCGCAGGTGCTGAGCGAGATATGGCGCATGCCGATGTTCATGCCGTTCTCATCGTTAACAAGGCGGAGAAAGCGAACGACATTGTCGAAATTATCCAGCGGCTCCCCGATGCCCATAAGAACAATATTGCTGATATGCTGTCCGGAGTCCATTTGGGTGAAAAGCACTTCGTCCACCATCTCGGACGGCTCGAGACACCGAACGAGCCCGCCGATCGTGGAGGCGCAGAAGGCGCATCCCATGCGGCACCCAACCTGGGTTGAGATACAGACCGTATTCCCATGCTTATAGCGCATGAGTACCGTCTCGACAGCGTTGCCGTCGGAGAGTTCCCAGAGGTATTTTATGGTGCCGTCTATCTGCGATACCTGCTTGCGCAGGACCTTTGGCGCCGTGATAGTATAAGCCGCATCAAGCTTTTCGCGCAGATTTTTTGAGAGATCCGTCATCTCCCCGAATGAGACCGCGCCGCGCTGGTGGAGCCATGTGAAAATCTGCTTTGCGCGAAACCCCTGCTCGCCCATCGCTTTGAGCGCTTCGAAAAGCTCCTCGGGATAGAGGGATTTAATGTCCGTTTTCATGCTTTTTTCCTCAGCTTGCAGATGAAAAATCCGTCGGTGCCGTCAATGTGCGGAAACAGGGTCTGCATTTCCCCTTCGACTTCAAACCCCGTGTTTTCCTCAAGGAAGCGCGCGACAACGCCCTCGTTTTCGCGGCGCAGCACCGTGCAGGTGGAATATAAAAGAGCGCCCGCCGGTTTTACAGTCTTGGCCAGACCTCGCAGGATCTGAAGCTGCACATCCGGCAGTCTCGCCGCGTCCTCTTCAGGTCTCGTGCGGATGTCCGGCTTTTTGCGGATAACGCCTATGCCTGAGCACGGCACATCCGCAAGCACGAGGTCGAAGGCCTCATAAAAGCGCTCGTCCGGTTCCCGCGCGTCCATGGCTCTCGCCGTTATGATCGTGACGCCGAGCCGGCGCGCACCCGAGACAATACGCGAAAGCTTTTCCTCATGGCTGTCACAGGCGATGATCTCACCGCAGTTTTCCGTCGCGATTGCCGCGGCAAAGCTCTTTCCGCCCGGGGCCGCGCAGGCGTCCAGCACGCGCATGCCCGGTTTTGGACCGGCGGTAAGGACCGCTCTGCGCGCCGCGTCGTCCTGAATATAGAAAAGGCCTTTTTGAAAGCTCTCCAGTTTTTTCAGATCGCCGGGGGCGTGCAGCGCAAGGGACAGCGGATTTGAGCCCTCACGCGCCTCGATCCCCTCGCGGCCGAGGATCGCCAGAAGCTCCGGCGTTGTCGTTTTGAGTGTATTCACCTGCGCGGTTGCCGGCGGTTCCGTATTATTCGCCTCAAGGAATGCGCGGGTGAAATCATAGCCGCTCTCAGCCATGAGCATCTCGCACAGCCACATCGGGTGGCTGTACCGTATGGCAAGATACCTTGCCGTTCCCGCTCCCGGTATCTCCGGCAGCTTGCCGCGGTTTTCGGCGACCCGGCGCAGAACGGCGTTCGTCAGCCCGGCGGTTTTGGGGTTGTGATGTTTGGCCAGCAAAACGCCCTCGCTCACGGCCGCGTGCGGCGGTATTCTGTCCAGAAAAGCGAGCTGATAGACGGACAGGCGGAGAATATCGCGCAGCTTTGGCTCCAGCCTATGGGATCTTGTAGAGCTGTAGCAGTCGATATAGAAATCACACAGCGCAAAATTCTGCAAAACGCCGGTGCAGAGCTTTGTGCAGAGCGCCGCGTCGCGCCCGCTAAGTCCGGCAGCGGTGATGACGCTGTCCAATACGGCGTCGGACCACGCGCCGTTCCTCCGGCATTTTTCCAGCACGGTCAGCGCCGCGCTTCTCGCGCTCTGTGCCATATCAGTCCCTCACCTCGATCGGATGTCCTCTCAGATAATCGGCCGCCGCCATGCGTTTTCCGCCCGAAGCCTGTATGCGGGTGATCGTCAGCGTCTCGCCGCCGGCGCACGCGATCTCGATGCCGGCTTTTCCGGCGGAGACGATGCTGCCGGGGGCTTTGGCGGTTCTACGGCCGGTATACTCGGCGCCATAGACCTTAAAGGTCACGCCGCCGATCGTCATGGTCGCACACGGCCAGGGGTCGAGCCCGCATATATGCTTGACGATTTCGCGCGGCGGTTTGTTCCAGTCGATCGGGCTCATATCCCGCGACAGCATGGGGGCGAGCGTCGCCTCCGCAGGGTTCTGCGCCTCGCGAGGGGCCTGCCCGCTCCGGATTCCGCAGATGGTTTTCACCAGAAGTTCGCCGGCCAGGGGACACATGCGGTCAAAAAGCTCGCCGCTTGTCTCAAATTCGCCGATCTCCGTCTCGACTTTATAAATCATATCCCCGCTGTCGAGCTCCGGGGAGATATACATACTCGTCAGCCCCGTTATCCTGTCGCCGTTCAGGACCGACCACTGTATGGGTGCGCTGCCGCGGTATTTCGGCAGGAGCGAGGCGTGGATGTTGATGCAGCCGAGCGGCGGAATCGCAATAATTTCCGTCGGGATTATTTTGCCGTAGGCGACAACGGCGATGAGATCCGGATTTATCGCGCGAAGCTCGCGCTCCGCTTGACCGTCGCGCAGTGTCGCCGGCTGGTAAACGGGGATATCGTTTTCAATCGCGAGCGCCTTGACGGGACTGTACTGCAGCTTCATTCCGCGGTTTTTCGGCCTGTCCGGCTGGGTGAATACCGCCGCGACCTCAAAGCCCGCATCCAAAACGGCGCGCAGGGACGCGCTTGCGATGTCCGGTGTACCCATGAAAACCAGTTTCATCCCGTCTAGTCCTCCTCACCGTTCTCCAGTTCCTCGGGCTCCAGTATACGCTCGGCCTTTTCGAGGAAGAGGTGGCCGTCCAGATGCTCCAGCTCGTGGCAGAACGCGCGGGCGGTAAGGCCTGTGCCCTCCACTTCAAAATATTCGCCGTCCCGGTCCTGAGCGCGTACCTTGACGTAATCCGGGCGCGTCACGATACCGTATACGCCGGGTACGCTGAGGCACCCCTCCGGACCGGTCTGCTCGCCGTCCGTCGCGATGATCTCGGGGTTCACAAGCTCTATGAGGGTCTCATCTTCGCCCTCTTCCACGTTCGTCTCCAGAACCACGACCGCCCGGCGCAATATACCCACCTGGGGGGCCGCAAGCCCAACGCCGCCGCTCTCGAAAAGGGTGTCGCCCAGATCGTCCAGCAGCTGGCTCAGACGGGCGTTGAAATCGGTGACCGGACGACATTTTTTGGCAAGCACGGGGTCACCCTGAGTCCGTATATTTCTAAGTGCCATAATTTAACTCCTATGTTCCGGGATTCGTATCGGCAAAGACCGAGACGCCCCTGAATTCTTTTGCCGTATTGCAATAAATGAGACTCTGCGCAATAAGCCCCCGGATAACCCCGCCGCAGTCGCCGCTAATGAGCACACGGTAGCGGAAACGGTTATTTATCCGTACGACGGGCAGCGGCGCAGGGCCGAGGATGCACACATCACTGCGGCCGGTCAGCGCGCTTCGCAGGCTGTCGCGCACAAAGGTGCAGCAGCGCAGCACCGCCGACTCGTCCACACCGGAGGCCAGGACCGCATAGAGCTCGGCAAACGGCGGGACCCTCTGCAGCTCGCGCAGATAGATCTCCGAGGCGTAAAAGCTGTCGTAGTCCTGCCGGGCTGCCTGCCGTATGGTCTGGTTTTCCGGCGTCAGCGTCTGGATGACGGCCCTGCCGGGCTTTTCTCCCCTGCCGCTTCTGCCGACGACCTGAGTGATGAGCGAAAATGTCCGCTCGCCCGAGCGGTAATCTCCGGAATAAAGGCTCTGGTCCGCGGATATGACGCCGACAAGCGTCACATTTTCAAAATTCAGGCCCTTGGTAACCATTTGCGTGCCGACCATAATCGGGATCTTTTCGTCCCTGAAGCGGTTTAAAAGCACCTCGTGGCTGCCGGCCGGGGCAACGGTATCGGTATCCATCCGCAGAATGTCCACGCCGGGAAACAGCTCCGTAAGCTCCTCCACGACCTTTTGCGTTCCGGCGCCGACATAGCTGAGCGTGCCGCCGCAGTCCGGGCATACCTCGTCCGGCCGCGTCGAGTAGCCGCAGTAGTGACACATCAGACGGTGGTTTGCGCTGTGATAGGTGAGGCTGGCGCTGCACCGCGGGCACTGATAGGTAAATCCGCACGCGGCACAGGTGATCAGCTTATTGGCCCCCCTGCGGTTCAAAAACAAAATCGTTTGCTGACGGTCACCGAGGTTCTTTTCAATCTCGGCGCGCAGGACGGCACTGATGCTGCCGCCGTTTCCGGCGCGCAGTTCTTTTTTCATATCGACGATCTTCACATCGGGGAGCGCCATCTCATTGTACCGCCCGGGAAGGGTGAAATAGCGGTACCGCCCCCTTTCGGCGCAATAACGGCTCACGATGTCCGGCGTTGCGGAGCCGAGCAGCAAAAGCGCGTTCACGGCGGCACACCGGTATTTCGCGACGTCGCGGGCGTGGTAGCGGGGCGAGTTTTCGGACTTATAGGTATCCTCCTGCTCCTCATCGATGATGATGAGCCCCAAATTCTGTGCCGGTGCAAAAACGGCGCTGCGCGTGCCGATGACGACCTTTGCCTCTCCCCTTTTGACGCGTTTCCACTCGTCGTAGCGCTCGCCTATGGCAAGGCTGCTGTGCAGCACGGCGACCATTTTGCCAAAATGGGATGAAAATGTCTCGATCATCTGGGGCGTGAGCGCGATCTCCGGCACCAGCAAAATGGCGGATTTGTCCTTTTTGAGCATCTCGGCGATGAGCCGGATGTAAATCGTCGTCTTACCGCTTCCGGTAACGCCGAAGATAAGGGCGGCCTGGGCCCTGTCCTCCTCCGTCAGCTTCAAAATTCCCTCGAAGGCCTCTTGCTGGCTCGGATTGAGGACCGGCAGCGGGCGCGTCTCGGCCTGAAACGTTATCGGACTGCGGTAGACCTCCTCGGCGTCGATCGTGAGGTAGCCGTCCCGTGCAAGTTTATTCACCGTCGCGGACGTGCAGCCCGTAAAGTAAGAAATCTCCTTCACGGCGGCCCGGCCGACAGCGCAGAGCAGTTCCAGGACAGCCGCCTGATACGGCGCCCGGCGCCTTATTTTTGCCGCGATCGCCATGGCCTCTTCCGCCGGAATGGCAAGCGAGGCGGAGTTCACGGTCTTATCGCGTATCCGGCGCAGCTCCAGCGCGTCGGCGGTCACGACGCCCTTTTTTGCTAAAGAGGAGAGCGCCGGCAGCGGGCTTTTTTCACCGAAAGCCGATTCAATGGTCTTCAGCTCACAGCTGGCGCCGTTTGCAAAGAGGACGTCCAGCACCTGGGTCTCCCGGGCGGATTTGCCCGCCGCCTCGTAGGCGCGCTCGCGGTCATACCCCTCGGCTATGGCGTACAGAGACCGTATCGAATACCACAGTCCCGCCGGGAGCATCGTCTTTACGGCATCGTAAACCGAGCAGAAAAACCGCTCGCGCATCCACATGGCGAGCTTCAGCATGTGCTCATCCAAAACCGGCTCGCTGTCCAGAACGTTTTCGATCCACTTGAGCTCTCTGGCGGCCTCGCAGCTTCCCAGGGCCAGAACAATCCCCTCGCTGCGGCGGTTGCCCCTTCCAAACGGCACGGTAACGCGCACGCCCGGGACAACGCCGTCCTCCAGTTTCTCCGGGATCTGATAGTCAAACGGGCGGTCGACCCAATATGTCGCCGCAGAAACGGCGATTTTCGCTGTTTTTTTCGGCATATGAGGTCTCACCTGCCCTCTTATTTTTTAAAACTAAACAGAAATCGTCGGCGAGAGGAAATTCCCTCGCCGAATAAGCTCAAATTATTCTTCTGTCGTCTCTTCCGGGTTTTCCGGCGCGGGCTCCGCCGCCTCAGGCTCGGCAGCCTCGGGCCCGGTATGCTCCGTCACAATGAGTTTACCGCTGTAGACCTCGTCTATCGCCTCGGAAACAGGCTTCTCGTCCAGCGGCTCACCGTTTTCCTCAGCCTCAGCCGCAATCTTGCGTGCTCTTTTGGCCACAAGGTTTACAAGGAGGTACCGGCTGCCGACTTTGTCGATAAGATTTGCCATTGGGGGATAAAGCATCATAATAATCTTACTCCTCTGTTATGAATTCTATTCTGTCCGCCGCTCTGCATTTTTCGGCGGTGATAATGGCATCAAGCTCGTGCGCCGCCGTTGCGGCGTCGACGTTGATGACGATGTAATCGTATTGCCGTGCGAGTGCATACTCGCGTTTTGCCGTCTCGAGGCGGATACGGATTTTTTCCTCGCTGTCCGTGCCCCTGTGGCGCAGACGCTTCTCCAATTCGCCGATACTCGGCGGCGTGAGAAAAACCATGACGGCTTCCGGCATCGTCTTCTTGACCTGAAAGGCGCCCTGGACCTCAATATCCAGTACGACCGTTTTTCCCTTGTTCAGGAGCTCCTCCACCGGGAGGCGGGGCGTACCGTAATCGTTCTCGGCATAACGGGCATGCTCCAGAAATTTGCCGGTGGCGATCATCGTCTCAAATTCCTCAAACGTCTTAAAATAATAATTTACTCCGTTTACCTCACCCGGCCGGGGCGGCCTTGTCGTGGCGGAGACCGAAAAGCTGATGTCGTCCCGTTTTTCCATCAGCCTGCCGATGACCGTGCTCTTACCCGCGCCCGACGGCCCCGAGAGGACAATGAGCTTGCCTTTATTCGTCATCGTCCTGATCCTCCGGCTCTTCGATCGTTTTTCCGGCCATGCGGCCCGCGATCGTCTCCGGCTGTATCGGCGAGAGAATGACGTGTCCGCTGTTCATGACGATAACGGCTCTCGTTCTTCTGCCATACGTCGCATCGATAAGGCAGCCCTTATCCCGGACGTCCTGGATGATCCGTTTTATCGGCGCCGACTCCGGGCTGACGATCGCCACGAGCTTGCCCGAGGAGACCATATTGCCAAAGCCTATGTTTATCAGTCTCATGCCACTCTTCTCCTCATTCAATATTCTGAACCTGTTCGCGGATCTTTTCGATCTCAGCCTTCATATCGATGACAACCTTGGTAATCTCATGGTCATTGCACTTGGATCCGACGGTGTTTGTCTCGCGATTGAGCTCCTGGATGAGAAAATCGAGTTTCCTGCCGGCGGGAGAGCCGTTTTTGAGCATGTCGCGGAGCTGAGCGATATGGCTGTGCAGCCTGACCGTCTCCTCGTCCACGGCGATCCGGTCGGCAAAAATTGCCGCCTCGGTCATCAGGCGCGTATCATCGATGTCGACGGTTTCAAGCACCTCGCGCATGCGCTGTTCAAGCTTTGCACGGTACTCCGCAACCGTCTCCGGCGAACGCTTTTCGATTTGAGCCGTCATCTGTTCGACAGCATCCAGACGGTTGATAATGTCGTCGTGGAGCTTGTCTCCCTCGCGCTTTCGCATGGCGTCGAACGCATTGAGCGCATTCTCGAGAACCATGGCAATCCCGGCGGAAAACACATCTTTGTCCTCTTCCTTTTTCTCTGCGCTGAGGACATCCGGCATTTTACCGATTGCCGTCGCGGAGATGTCGTCGGTAACGTTAAACTGTTTGCAGAGGCTTCTGAGCGCTACGACATAGCTCTTGGCAAGCGCTTCGTTGATCGTTATGACGACGTCGTCCGATTTTGAGCTGTCAACGCTCAAAAAAACGTCGACCTTGCCGCGGGAGATGTGTTTCTGGACCTGCGCCTTGATGCCCTCCTCGGCAAAAATATAATTTCTCGGCATCCTGACCGACACATCAAGGTAGCGGTTATTGACGCTTTTCAGCTCTATGGTCACCGCCAGTTTCCCAACAAAGCCGCTTGCCGAGCCGTAGCCCGTCATGCTGTAAATCATATTTTGTCCCATCCCAAATCAAAATTACTGCTGTATCACACTGACGATTTCAAAAGTCGTCACTTTTTTCTCTTTAAACCAGCGGTTCAGCGGTATCGCAAGCGCGACGCCGGCAAAAAAGCCCGCCAGGCTTACAATAATGCTCACCTTTTCAGCCGCCTGCATTGCCGCCGTGATACCGTAACCGATAAAAAACAGGATGAGCGGCAACAAATAGACGATAAATGCCGCGGTCATCACCCCTGATGTGCTGCTTGAAACCACAACCCTGTCGCCTACTCCGGCGGTAATAGTATTGGCCGCGTTTACCTTCACCAGATTTTTAAAAGAACAGGCTCCGCCGCAGGTACGGCAGTTTCCGCCGCAGGCGGATTCCCTGCGGACGGCGATTTCAGCCATTCCTCCGGGCAACAGCTTTGTTACCGTTGCTACCTGTGTCATAATAATTCCTCCTGACTATGTGTGTTCGAGCGTAACATATATTTTATATTCTCCCACGGCGCCCACATCTGTAAACCCATCGACATACACCGTGACGGGCACAGCCATGGTTCCGGTCGTCGTGACGTCCGTGAGATCGGCGACGACGCGGATATTGTTTGCCGCGACGGAGCTCAGACTGTCCTCAGGACCGCGGATGACGACATCGAGGTTTTTGCTGACGATCTCAGCTCTGTAGCCATCGGGGAGATTGATATAGTCAAGGTTCGTCGCCGTGCGGCGTACGGTACTCAGGCCCTTAACCTCGACCGTGACCTCCACTTCGGTCTCGCCGGTGAGGTTTTCAACGTCGTTCGGAATAATGATCGTAAACTTCTGTGTAAACACCGGATCGAAGGTCGAAAGGTCGATTGTCCCGACGGAGATCTTGTTGACCCCGTCAAGTATCGTGGGATCTCCGGCAAGGGTAATCGATTTCGGGTCACACGTGATGACGGCGTCTTCCTCTGTCGCGCCGCCGCCGTCTATGATATCCACCGTCAGCGGAACATCCTTGGTCGCCTTGACGGGAAGCGTGACATTGACCGTGTCGACATCATACTCGATGGTGTTGGACTCCACCGCGTTTCCGTCGGCATCCATCAGCGTGAAGCTTGAATCAAATGAGACGGTCTTGTCCAGTTCATCCCGCTCAACGGTCACGAGGGCATACTCGACCTTATCGATCTCCGCCGCCGGCCCGCTTATGCGTACGGACGCAGGGTCGAAGCTGAAATCCTCCCGGATATAGCCGTCGGCGACGCTTCCGGAAAAGGTTCCGCGCACCTCGACCGTCTTCGTGGTCTCCTTATCGACATAATACGAGATGGTATTCGGCGTCCGCGAGACGACGGTTATGCCGCTGCTGTCGATATTGGTCGGGAAACTGAGCGTGGGGCTCTTCTCGACCGAACCCACGCGGGTCACCGTGCTCACGTCGATAACCGCTTTGATACTGGACTCGTCGATATGCGAGAGCACCGTCCTTTTGCCCTTCAGCGTGACGTTGACGGAATTGGAGCTGACGTCGGTTATGATAAAGCCCTTCGAATCGCGCAGGGCCACCTCACCGGAGAACTCCACGTCGACACCATAGTATGTTCGGGTTATTTCTTCCCCCTCGACCGTCGTCACATACACCCACAGCAGAACCGAGGCAATAATAGAGAAGGCCACCCAGAAGAATTTACTGTTAAAAATGTCTCTTGTCTTATTACTTTTTGGCATTTCTTTTCACCTTAAATTGCGTTAGCTTCGTAAACCATACCGCAGCCTTCTCGTTATCCTGCTCCGCGAGCAGCTCGTGGCGAAGGAGCGTCTCGGCCGTCTCCGGGTTGAGATGGCGCTTTAACATGCCGTCCACGGCGACGGAGATGGCCCCGGTCTCCTCCGAGCAGATGACCACGACGGCATCTGAGTTTTCACTGACGCCGATGCCCGCGCGGTGACGCATACCGAGGTCTTTGCTCAAATTGGTATTGCCGGACATCGGAAGCATACAGCCGGCCGCGAGTATCCGGCCCTCGCGTATAATCACGGCTCCGTCGTGCAGCGGCGCTTTGTTATAAAAAATATTCTTCAAAAGCTCCGCCGTCGTGTCGGCGTTCACCATCGTCCCCGTCGTCAGGGGATCGGAGAGGCGGTTTGCGCGTTCGAATACCACGAGAGCTCCGGTTTTCGTTTTGGACATGTCGGCACAGGCCAGTACGGTCTGGGTGATGGCCGTCTCCAGAAGATTCTCTTCGGCCTCGCCGCCGAGAAGGTATGAAAATTTGCCCGTACCCATTTTCTCAAGCATTCTGCGCAGCTCCGGCTGGAACAGAATAACCAGTGCCAGAAGGCCAAGCTCGACCGTCCTGCGCAGGATAAAATTGATCACGTTAAGCCCCATGTAGCCGGACAGCCACATGATAACCAGGAGCACCAGTATCCCGTTTGCAACCCGCGACGAGTTGGTTTTACGTATAAACATTGACAGCTTATATATGAGGAAGGCAACAATGAGCATGTCGATGACATCCGGTATCCCCGCCGTGCCCAAATACCTGACCGCCCCTAATAAGCTTTCTTTTACAGCATCCATTTACTGTTCTCCATATCTCTAATGGTATAATGGTTTGGATAAAAATATCGTCTCACTATGTATCAAAGTATTATATAACGAAGCATGATAAATAGCAACTGAGAACACGATTTTTTTAGGTTTTATTCAGAATCTCTCGCATTATCTTAGCCGTTCTCATGATTTCTGCTTCCGTGTTGAACGGTGAAAAGCTGAATCTGACCGTGCCAGTTTCAAGGGTACCGGCCGTATTGTGGGCCAGCGGCGCGCAGTGCAGCCCCGCCCGGACGGCAACGCCGCGCTCACCCAGCTGCTCAGCCAGGCTCTCGCAGTTCATTCCCCGGACACGTATTGAAAGGACGCCGCTCTGGCGGTCGTCCTCGTCGGCAAGAAACGTCTCCACACCCGGCAGGCCGTTCAGCTCCGCGGCAAAACGCGCCCTCAGGCGCGCCTCATGACGGCATATGCGGTCTGTTCCCAGTCTCCGGACATAAGTCAGGCCCGCGTAAAGCCCCGCGATCCCGGGAATATTATGCGTTCCCGCCTCAAGCCTATCGGGCAGGACATCCGGCATGGTCTGACACATACTGGCCGAGCCGGTCCCGCCGAAAAGCAGCGGGTTGGTCTCGGCGTTGCATAGGAGGAGCCCGGTCCCCTGCGGCCCGAGAAGGCCCTTATGTCCCGGCATGGCGACAAATGCGGCATGCCACTGCGCCGCGTTCACCGGAAGGCAGCCGGCCGACTGGGACGCGTCGACAATAAGCGGTACCCCGAAAAAGCGGCACAGCTGCGCAATATCATCGACCGGCAGGATATAGCCGAATACGTTCGAGACATGCGTACAGATACAGGCCTTGGCACCGGGCAAAAGTATGCGGAACCGCTCGATAAGCGCCTTGTCGTCAAAAAGCGGCGACTCCGCTACCGAGAAGAGCGCGCCGCGCGAAAACAGCGGACGTGTGACGGCATTGTGTTCAAATCCCGAAACGACGACCCTGTCTCCCGATGAAACCAGGCTGCCTATGGCAATATTAAGCCCATGCGTCGCATTAAAGGTAAAGACGACGTTCTCCGGTTCGCAGGAGAACATCTCTCCCACCGCCTCGCGGCAGTCATAGCACAGATCCGAGGCGCGCATAGCCGCGGCATAGCCGCCCCGGCCCGGGCTCGACATCGAGCGAATGGCGTTCACCATGGCGTTTCTGACGGACACAGGCTTTTGAAACGAGGTTGCGGCCGAATCCAGATAAATCACTGCCCAACCTCCCGCACGGAACCGAGACTGTCGGCAAGGAATATTTTAACCGGTGACAGTCCTGCGCTTTTTATGACTCTCACCGCGTCGCCCAGCCGGCGCTCAGACACTTTTACACAATATGCGCAGCCCTCGGCGCTCACGCCCTGCGGGCCCTTCGTGACAATCGCGGTAATCCCGTAGCGTTCAAGTATTCTCGCCGTGCGCTGCGCATAGGTCAGAGATCTGCAGAGCAGATAATATGACATCATTATCAGTCCTCCCGCATGTTCATACAGCATCCTATGCATCGGGAGGCGCCTTGGATTTTATTTTTTTAAAATAAGCGCTACCGCGTGGGCCGCAATTCCCTCGCACGCGCCGGTAAACCCCATTTTCTCCTCCGTCGTCGCCTTGACGCTGATACTCTCCACCGGGGTCTCCAGCGCATCTGCAATGTTCTGCCGCATCTGCTCGATAAACGGCGCCAGCTTTGGCCTTTGCGCGATGATGGTGCAGTCCGCATTCGAGACGGCGTAACCAGCCGCGTCAAGGACGGCTTTCACCTTGCGCAGCAGCTTAATGCTGCTGATCCCCTTAAAGGCCTCGTCGCCGTCGGGAAAAAGCTTGCCGATATCGCCGAGCGCCGCGGCGCCGAGCAGCGCGTCCATCAGCGCATGGACAAGAACATCGGCGTCGGAGTGGCCCAGGAGTCCGAGCTCGCTGGGAACCGCCACGCCGCCGAGGATCAACGCTCTGCCGGAGACGAGCCTGTGCGCATCGTATCCATGTCCTATCCGCATCATAGTCTTCTGTTCCTTATCACCCATTCCGCCGCGGCGATGTCGATGGGCGTCGTAATTTTGATATTCTCATAGGAACCCTCGGTTATGTAAACCGGTACCCCCATTGCCTCGATGGCGGCGCAGTCGTCCGTAAATTCAAGGCCCTTCTGCACAGCGTCCGTCAGCGCGCCCTTTATCAGCTCGGGCATAAAGATCTGCGGCGTCTGCACGGCGACATACGCCGAGCGGTCCGGCGTTTCCTTTACCAGGTTCTTCTCAACCCGCTTGATCGTATCCTTGAGCGGCACGCCGGGTGCCGCCGCTTTATTCAGCGCCGCCATATGTATGGTGTTTTTAATGATCTCCTCGGAGACCAGCGGGCGCGCGCCGTCGTGCACGGCGGCGAGGCGTGCGTCGGGATTTATCTCCGAAAGGCCCGCAAGCGCCGAGGCGGTTCTCGTCGACCCGCCGACGACGATCTTAGTCACCTTCGCAATGGAAAAGCGCTCGCAGAGATGCGCAACGTCAACAATTTTCTCGCTCTGGGTCACAACAACGATCTCATCGATAAATTGGCAGCGGTCGAATGCCAATATGCTTCTGGCAAGCACAGGTACGCCGCAGAGCTCCAGCATAAGCTTATCGTCTCCCATGCGCTCAGACGCCCCGGCGGCGGCGATCACAGCCGAGCAAAACGGACGCTTCTTTCTTCTGATTAAATTTGAAATCCTCATAATACCTCCGTATTTTGCTTATTATGAAATTGTGCAGGGACAAATGCCCCCGCACAAATGCTTTCTTTACATCAGCGCATGTTCGAGTTTTGCGGAAACCTCATCGTAACTCGCGCTCTTTGAGAGCACCAGTTCGGAGATGAGGATCTGTTTTGCCGAATGCAGCATTTTTCGCTCGCCTGTTGAGAGGCCCCGGTCACAGTCTCGGGCGGCGAGGCCTTTGACTACCGCCGCGACCTCCATGAGGTTGCCGCTCTTGATCCGCATCATATTTTCCCGATAGCGCTTATTCCAATTTGAGGTCATGCTTATTTCAATCGATTCGATCGATTTTAAAATTTTATCCGCCTCTTCCGGGCGAATGATAGGGCGGACTCCAATGGCTTCCAAAGAATCCGTTGGAATCTTCACAAGTATGTCGCCGACAGAAATGTGAACGACATAATATTTGCGTTCAACGCCGTCCTGCATGGTGGTCTCGATACTGTCTATTATACCGGCCCCGTGCATCGGATGAGCGATGCGGTCGCCAACTGCAAATGCCATTTCCTCCCCCTCCAAACAAAAAAATTTGCAATTCTGCACAATATTATTATACGCGGTTTCCATTTTTTTAGCAAGCCTAAAATAAAATTTCACGATATCATGGGAAAATTACCAATAAGCACCGCGTTTACCCGTTTTACGCCGGCGGCGGGCTGTCGAATCCGAGGCGATTTTTTCCCCTGGCGCGCAGCCACCTGCAAACCCATTTGTCAAGGGAGTCGTTCCATCTCCCTTGACAAGCTGAAAAGGCTCCTGAAGCGGATACTTCAGAAGCCTTTGAATCTGTTTGCCGCGCCGCTGCATGGGCGCTTAAAGATAAAGACGGGATTCGAAGAAAAATTACTCGTCGGTTTCGGGCTTCTCGCCGGTGGCGACACCGGTTGCGGAAACCTCATAAACCAGGGCGTCCTCAGCGGGAGCGGCAGGCGTATATTTATGATTATCTTCCTTCTCCTTCGCGGGAGCCGCTTCAGGCTCGGACAGCGCGCGGATGCTCAAAGATATCTTTTGATTATCATTGTCGATATTGGTGATCTTGGCCTCGACAGCCTCGCCGACGGACAGAACGTCGCCGGGCTTTGCAATACGGCGGTTCGCAATCTGCGAGATGTGGATAAGGCCGTCAACACCCGGCATGACCTCGGCAAACGCACCGAAGGGCATGAGCTTAACGACTTTGACCTCGGCGACGTCGCCGACATTGTAAGCGCCGGTAAACTTCGCCCAGGGGTTCTCCTCGGGATTCTTGTGTCCAAGGGAGATCTTGTGGTTCTCCTTATCAAAGCTCAGGACGAACACGTTGATGTCATCACCTACGGAAACCACGTCGGAAGGCTGCTTGATGCGGTTCCAGCTCAGCTCGGAGACGTGGACCATGCCGTCGACGCCGCCGATATCGACAAACGCGCCGTAAGAGGTGAGGCTTTTGACAACGCCGTCATAGTGTTTTCCGACCTCGATCTCGTTCCAGATCTTCTCGGCCTTCTCCTTGCGCTCCTTGCTGAGAACAGCGCGGATGGAGCCGACGACCCTTCTGCGGGAACGGTTCACTTCGGTGACTCTGAGACGAACCTTTTTCTTGAGCAGCTCAGACATGGGAACATCTCTGCCAAGACCGGTCTGGGAGGCAGGAACAAAGACACGGATGCCATTAACGGAAACCACGACGCCGCCCTTGTTATCCTCGGTAACGGTGCCTTCGACAACGGTGCCTTCCTCGCGGGCCAGCTCGATGTCGTTCCAGTTCTTAATCGCGTCCAGACGTCTCTTTGAGAGCATGACTGTGCCTTCCACATCGTTGACGCGGACAACACTTGCTTCGATTTTATCGCCGACATGGATGATATCGGTAATTTTAACAGAGGGGTCGTCAGTGAATTCGGATACGGGGATGTATCCGGAGTGCTTTGTGCTCAGGTCTACACTGACTTCAGTTGGGGTGATAGCAGCTACGATTCCGGTAACCGTGTCGCCATTATAAATGGGCTTAATGGAATCTTCTAGCATCTGATCAAAAGTCTTCTCGACCTCTTCCGCCTCTGCCGTAACGTCGGCTGCAGTCATCTCTTCATTTTTGATCTCGTCAGTCATCTTATGTTTTACCTCCTTAATTATCCACGCGGGAGCGGACGCGCCCGCGGTGATACCAACGCTATTCAAATCTCTGAGGCAGGAGACGTCCAGCTCGCCGGCATTTTCAATAAATTGCGTATTGCGGCAAATCCCGGCGCATATATCCGCCAGGTGGACGCTGTTGGCGCTGTGCCTGCCGCCGATGACGACCATGGCGTCGACCTCTCCGGCAAGGCGCATTGCCTCCTGCTGCCTTATAGACGTAGCATTACATATTGTATCAAATGTTTCGCAATTTGTATACTCTTTTTTAAAAAAATTAATGCATTCTTCTAGATTTTTCTGCGTTTGCGTGGTCTGGAAAACCACAGTTATGGGAATATGCCGGTTTTCCGGATATTGAGTTAGCCAATCGGCCAATGCCTCCCTGTCGGCCAGGACAGCGGAGCGCGCGCACCAGCCGCAGATCGCCTGGACCTCAGGATGGTCGGCGGCGCCTATGACGACGATAAGACGTCCGTTTTTTGAGGCATTTTCAACGATTTTATGGATATGCGCGACCTTCGGGCAGGTGGCGTCAATGACGACGGCGTGCCGCTCGGCGAGCGCCTCATACACGGCCCGGGAGACGCCGTGGGAGCGAACGATGACTTTTGCGCCTTCCGGCAGTTCCTCGGGGGTCGCAATAACGCGCAGTCCCATATCGGAGAGGCGGGCAACAACATCCCGGTTGTGGATGATATCCCCGAGCGACCAGCACACTCCGCCCTCGGACAGGACCTCTTCGGCCATAGCGACGGCTCTGCCGACGCCAAAGCAAAACCCCGCGCTTTCGGCCACTTCTATTTTCTTCATTTTGCCTCCGGATTTAACTCGGCGATTTTTTCCATCAGCTCTTCCGCAGCCTTTGGAAAATCTCCGCGCGGGATTCTCCCGACGAAATAGGGCTCGCCGATGCATATGTCAAATTTTCGGAACAGATGCTTGTCGCGGCTAATAAACACCGGCACGATGGGGACATTGTGCTTTGAAGCGAGCCGGACGGCGCCGGCCTTTGCCGCAACGGCGTCATCCTCGCTGACGCGCGTCCCCTCCGGAAAGAGCATGAGCTTTTCGCCGGACTTGAGGATCTGGATCGACGTGCGCAGGGCGTTCACATCCTGTCCGTCCCTGTCCGCCGGAAATGCGCCGACCTTTTTGACGATCCAGCCGATGACGGGCACTTTAAAAAGCTCCGCTTTGGCCATAAAGCGCAGGAAGTGCCGCTTGCCGAAGATAATGGCCACCAAAACCGGGTCGATATCGCTTGAGTGGTTTGCGCACACCAGCGCCGCCCCCTCCGGAAGCTCGCCGCGCACCGTGAGCCGGGAGGGATAAAGGAAACGGACGATGGGCGTGAGCAGGGCAACAAGTTTCTCATAGAATTGTCTCATAGGCCATATTTCACCTTGATCAGATTGATGATCGCCTCTAGCGACTGTTCAAAATCCAGCTCCGAGGTGTCGAGCAGCACGGCATCCGGTGCGCGGCGCAAAGGCGCGATGGCACGGGTGCTGTCGTTTTTGTCGCGGGTGAGGATATTGCTGAGGACGTTTTCAAAGCTGCTCTTATCGTCCCTATCCAGCAGCTCAAGATAGCGGCGCTCCGCGCGGATTTCCGGCGCCGCGGTCAGAAAGATCTTCAGCTGTGCGTCCGGCAGGACGACGGTGCCGATATCCCTCCCGTCCATGATGACGTCGTTATGGCGCGCCATACTGCGCTGCATCTCCATCAGGAACTCACGCACCGCCGGCATGGCGGAGACGTCGGAGGCGTACATCGCAATTTCCGGCTCGCGTATCGCGTCGGAGACATCCTCGCCGTTTAAATACATCCGTTGCTTTCCATCGCCGTCATAGGCGACTTTAATGTGAAGGCCGGGCAGAAGCGCGGCTACGGCCGCGTTTTCGCCAAATTTAAGCCCCGCCCGTTTGGCGGCGAGGCCGACCGTGCGGTATATCGCGCCGGTATCAACATAGATGAACTTCATTTCTTCCGCCACGCGCCGGGCGAGCGTGCTTTTGCCCGCGCCGGAGGGGCCGTCTATTGCAATTGATTTATAGTTCAATTCGATCTCTCCAAGCATACAGAGTTTCCGGCCAGGTAAGCCGTCGACCACGCGATCTGCAGATTAAATCCGCCGGTATAGCCGTCGACGTCCAGCACTTCGCCGGCAAAATACAGCCCGTCTACGCGCTTTGACGCCATAGTCCTGGGATTTATCTCACGGACATCGACGCCGCCGGTGGTGACGATGGCCTCCTCGACGGGCCTTGTCCCCGTCACGGCGACGGGAAACGCCTTCAGCAGGCGCAAAAAGTCCTGCCGCTGCTCCTTCGTGATGGAGTGGACTTTCGTATGTGGGGGAATTTCCGAGCATGCCACGATGACCGGTATCATTTTTCGCGGCAGGAGTTCGCCCAATGCGTTGATAAAATCGTTGTTTTTATGTTTTTCAAAGTCGGAGAGCAGGCGCCTGTCCAGCGTCTTCTCATCCAGCGCCGGCTTTAAATCGATCGCGACGGAATAGTCCTTTTCGCCAAAATGCCGCATATGCGCCGATGCCGAGAGAATGAGGGGACCCGACATGCCGAAATGCGTGAACAAAAGCTCGCCAAAATCCGAAAAAAGCTTTTTTTCATCTTCAAAGACATCGATGCGCACGTTGCGCAGGGAAAGCCCCATGAGGTCTCGGCAAAGCGTTCCCCGGCATACGAGGGGGACGAGCGAGGCCTTAGGGGCGATGACCGTATGGCCCAGTTTCCGCGCAAACGCATAGCCGTCGCCGGTCGAGCCGGTGGCCGGATACGAGAGCCCGCCCGTGCATATGATAACGCCGCCGCACGCAATGGGCCCTATGTCCGTCTCAACGCCGATGACCGCGCCGGCCTGCTCAAGCACGTTCTGCGCGCGCGCTTTCATAAAGCGCGCTCCGCTGCCGCGCGCATCGCGCTCCAGGGCGGAGCTGATGTCGGCGGCTTTGTCCGAAATGGGAAATACCCGGTTTCCGCGCTCCACCTTCAGCGGAACCCCTAAGGCTTCAAAGTAGGCCATGGCGGACTGCGGGGGAAATTTATTCAGCGCGCTGTACAAAAACCTGCCGTTTACCGGAATATTCGTCAAAAATTCGCGCACGTCGCAGGCGTTGGTTACATTGCACCGCCCTTTTCCCGTTATGCGCAGCTTCCGGCCCGGATAGTCGTTTTTTTCCAGGACCACCACGTCCAGCCCGCGCCGCGCCGCAGCCGCGGCGGCCAGCATTCCGGCCGCGCCAGCGCCGATGACAACGGCGTCAGCTCTCAAGGCTTGCGAAAACATCATAGTCCTTCCAAAGCTGCTCAAGCGTGGTGAAAGTGCTGGACAGGCCCTCCCTCGAGTGGATGCCGACCGACACGATGAGCGCGTTTATGAGACTGAGCGGCGCGACAAGCGAGTCGACGAACGAGACCATATCGCTCTTGGCATACAGGCAGATATCCGCGACATTATGGAACGGCGAGGTATCGTTATCGGTGATGCCGATGGCCGTCGCGCCCTTGCTCTTGGCATATTTCATCGCTTTAACCGTCCGGCTGGAATAGCGCGGGAAGCTCAGTCCGATGAGAACGTCGCCCTCGCCGATGCGCATGATCTGCTCATAGATCTCATTGGCGACATTGTCGTGGATCGTCCGGACGTTGTCGAGCAGAAAATTCATATAGAAGCCCATAAAATTGGCCAGCGCCGTGCTGGAGCGCATGCCGACGATATAGATGCGCTTGGCATTGAGTATCGCGTCCACCGCCGCGTCGAAATCCTTTTGGTTCACGGTCTCGAGCGTGGTGCGCAGCTTTTCCATATCGGAGTTCAAAACGTCCTTCAGGACGTTCGTATTGGCAATCAGCTCCTTCGAGACCTCGATCCGCTGGACGGAGGTGAGCCGGTTGCGGATCATCTCCTGCAGCGCCTTGCGCATTTCCGGATATCCGTCGTACCCCAGCTCCGCCGCAAAGCGGACGACCGTCGACTCGCTGACGCCGACGGTCTTGCCGAGTTTGCAGGCCGTCATAAAGGCCGCTTTATCATAATTTTCGATTATATATTTTGCAATTTGTTTTTGACCTTTGGAAAATCCGTTATTTTCACGCGATATCAGTGAAAGGATATCTTTTTCCATGAGTCTCACTTCCTGTCGGTTTTAGTTTGATCTTTGTTAAAACCCATAATACTTGGAATTGCTTAAAAATGCAAGTATTATTTGCAACAGTTCCGTTTAAATCTTGCAAATTAAATAGAAAAACACCGCAAATTTACGCAATTTACAGCAAAGTTTGCAAGAAATGCCGTTCTTCAGGTGTGAGATGACGCCATTCACCGCATTTTAACCCGTCAAGATGCATTTTTCCCTCCGCCACGCGCATAAGCCGGTGCAGCCTGAAGCCGCTCATATCGCACATTTTGCGTATCTGACGGTTTCGTCCCTCGTGAATGGTCACGGCGAGCTTCAGGCAGCCGTTTTCAGCGCCGAGGTTTTCAACGGCGGCGGGACGGATGGCATAGCCGTCGATCGTCATCGGTTTTCGCATCGCATCCAGGGCGCCGCATAGGTCTTCGCCCGTCACCCAGGCGTAATAAGTCTTTGAGACGGCGTGGGACGGATGCATGAGCTTATAGGCCGCCTCGCCGTCGTCCGTCATGATGAGCAGCCCCTCGGAGTACATATCCAGCCTTCCAACCGGGTACAGCCGCACACCGGCGTTCCGAACCAGCATGCCGACGTGCTTTCTGCCCTTTTCGTCTCTCAGCGTCGTGACATAGCCGCGCGGTTTATTGAGCATTATGTAGGTCCTCTCAGCGCGTATGCTGAGAGGGGTGCCGTCCACGGCGATCACATCCGTATCCGCGTCCGCCGTCATCCCCAGGGCGGCGAGCTCGCCGTTTACGGTGACGCGGCCCTGATCGATGAGCGCCTCGGCGCGGCGGCGGGAGGCGACCCCCGCCCGGGATATTATTTTCTGGAGCCGTTCCTTCATATCCGTCTAACCTCTTGTCCGTCACAGGCCCGGGTAATAGGTACCCAGACGGTTTGTCCGGTACCAGGAGAGCTTAAATCGCTCCCAGGCCGTGAGTTTTATTGTTTCGTCCCTCGGCGCGTCCTCAAGCGCGCAGATATTGACGCTGCCCAGCGTCTCACCGCTTGCCGTGACCGTGAGACATCCCAGGATGTCCCCGCGTTTCACCGGCGCATATACAAAGGGCGGCAGTTCGATTTTGCAGGTATATTGCTCGTCTTTTTTCCGCAGGACGTGCAGTTCGTCCAGGCAGCCGACCTTGACCGTCTCGGCCCGCCCGGATATGAGCGTCAGCGGCATCTCCTTTTCAGGCGGTGAGACCGCCTCGCAGCAATAGGTGTCGAAAGCCCAGTCATACAGCGCCATATGGGTGTCCCAGTCGTCGGGATCGGAGAGTGTGACGCAGATGAGGCATAGCCCGTTGCGCTCGGCGACGGAGACAAGGCTTCGGCCCGCCGCCATCGTATACCCCGTCTTACCACCCAGGCAGCCGTCATAGCGCCAAAGCAGCTTATTGTGGTTCACAAACGTCTGCTCGCCGATGGTGACCGACTTTGTCGCGACGATCGCGCGGAAAGTTTCGTTTTTTATGGCCGCCTGCATGATAACGGCAAGGTCATGGGCCGTGCCGTGGTGGCCCTCGGCATCCAGTCCGTGCGGGTTTTCGAACTGGGTATCTTCAAGACCCAGCGCACGCGCCTTTCGGTTCATCAACCGGACAAAATTTTCAACGCTCCCCGCCGTATAACAGGCAAGCGCCGTTGCCGCGTCGTTGCCGGAGGCGAGCATCATGCCGTAAAGCAAATCGCGCACGGAATATTCCTGCCCCGCCTCGAGGTACATGGACGAGCCCTCGATGCCCGTGTATTCCGGCTTTATAACGACGAGCTCATCCGGCGAGCATCGCTCCAGCACGATAAGCGCGGTCATGATCTTCGTCGTGCTGGCGATAAGCATCGGCTCGGAGCTGTTTTTCTCGTAGAGGACCTCGCCCGAGTCGGCATGGATAAGTATTGCCGCTCCCGCGCTGTCGGCCGATATGGCGAATGCCGACGGGGATACAGCGAAAAGCAGCGCTGCAACGATCAGCGCCGTTACGAATCTCTTCATAAATAAGCACCACTCC
Organism: Oscillospiraceae bacterium; assembly: GCA_050252415.1. Classification (GTDB taxonomy): domain Bacteria; phylum Bacillota; class Clostridia; order Oscillospirales; family Oscillospiraceae; genus Heteroscillospira. The sequence continues at coordinate 27,048 of JBFWKZ010000005.1, forward strand.
TAAAACGTTTTATGAGCAGTGCTTATTATTGACATATTTGGTTTGGTTTATCCCGCGGGACGGCTTATAAGACCTGTGCCGGCCTATTTTTCCGCCTTGCGTTTTTCAATGAAGTCCTCGACCTTATCGACGATATCCGGGACCAGCTCAATGATGCGGTCGAGCGTCGTGTCCGCAGGAGGCGTGATATTGATCATACGGACATTGCCTTCCTTGATCGTGAGAAAGCCGACGGGTTCGATCTTGATTCCCGCGCCGTTTCCAATACCGAGGCCGCTTCTGTCCTTTACCGGAAAATCGGAGCCGCCGGCGCCGAAGCCAAACGTCACCTTGGAAACAGGGATGAGCGTGATCCCATCAGGCGTTGTTACAGGCGTCCCCACAATGGTGTTGACATCCACCATTTCCTTTATTTTTGACATTGTGGTCTCCATCATTTCCCCTATCGGATTTTTCTCCATTCCTGTCAGTCCTTTCCGCTGTAAGTTTTTGGCGTTTCTTTTGTTTATTCAGTATTTTGAGAAATCCGATCAGCGCGACAACACCGACAGACAGGATCTCCCATAGTCTTATCGTCATATCCGCGCCGATGGAGAGCTGGGGTTTCGGCGCAAGAAAATCTACCCGGATACGCACGTCCTGCCGCTTGATATGAAAGGCAGCGTGCAGCAGCGAGAGAATATTGGCCGTGGCCGCATTGGCGGCGCCGTAGTTTACGGCGGCTTCATACGGGTCTGCCCCGGCGACGAGATAATAAAAACGCAGTTGGTTGATGCTCAGTTTTCTCCGAAATTTTCCCAAAACCTTGGTACCGAGCCGGATATAGTCGGTGAGGATATCCAGTGTCAGAGGTTTTGGCTTTTTCAGCTTTTTCGGCTTTTCCGGTTTTTCCTTCTTCGCCTTTTTTTCTTTCACCTCGGCCGGCTTTTCCGCCTTCGGTTTCCTGGGGAATATTCGGATTTTCACAGGGCCGGCGATGATTTTGAGTTCGATATCGCCGAAATCATATCCGCCGACTACGCCGACAGGAATGAGCAAAATGACGGCGAGTACCGCCAAAATCACAATCAGAACCGTCAAGCGCATCGCCTCCGTATCTTTCGTGTGTCCGCCGCTACTTCATTTCTTCGATCGTCATCTGCGGATTGTCCTCTCCGCTCAGGGCGGCGATGGCCTTCTGGAGCTCCTGCACCCCTTCGTCGCCGCCGAGGTCCGGCAGCGGGGGAAGCTCGCTCAGGTCCTGAATGCCCATCGTCCGCAAAAACAGCTCGGTCGTCTGGAAGATCGTCGGCCTGCCGGGAACCTCCAGCTTGCCGCAGGGCGCTATGAGCCCCCGCTCGACAAGCAGGCCGACGGTATAGGAGCTGTCCACTCCCCTCACCTGCTCGATATAGGCGCGAGTGACCGGCTGAAAATAGGCGGCAATGGCAAGCACCTCGAGCGCCGTCTGCGACAGGCGGGGCGGCCGCCGCTGCTCCATGGCCCGTGTTATGCTCAGCGCGTGTTCCGGCGCCGAGCAGAGCTGAAGCGACTGTTTTATTCTGATGAGACGCACGCCGCGGCGTCCTTCCCGGTACTCGCCGGCAAGCGCCTCCGCCGCCGCGAAAACCGCATCGCTGTCGACGCCCAAGACGAGCGCTATCCGCTCCGCCGGCATCGGGTCGCCGGAGGCAAAAAGGATTGCCTCTATCGCACTTTTAATCTCGGGCTTATCCATCATTATGACCAATCCTATTCGGCAATATTCTCAAGGATTTCCTCCGTATTCCCGCCGGTAAAGCCGATGACATACCCGGCGTCCGCGGCCGTGATGGTAAGGCTGCCGGTACTGCAGAGCTCGAGCACCGAAATGAAGGTCGCCACAAGCTCCGACCGGCTTTTGCATGTCGCATACATGTCGTTTAAGGCGCACTCGCCCCGCGCGCGCAGGCGCTCGATGATCTCTCGGCTTTTTTCACGCACACCATAGACGATGCGCTGCGGCATAAACGGCGCCATGACGTCTTCGGCGGCGCCGCGGGCTCCTCGGCCGAGGACGGCTGCAAGGGCTTTCAGCAGTTCGCCCGGCGTATGGCGGATGTTGTATTCGCCGTACTGCGGCAGGGTCTCTCCCGGGGTTGAAAACAGCATCAGGCCGTCCTCAGCAGCTTTATCAAGGCGTGGCACGACCGCCTTGACACGGGTATACGCGTCCTTGCATTTCAGCTGCTCCAGGCTCGTCATGAGCTGCTCGAGCTCGGTGATCTCCTCGTCGCCTGTGAGGAGCATTTTTGTTTTGATATACATGAGATGTGCCGCCATCTGGACAAATTCGCTCGCCACTTCGAGGTCCATCTCCTGCATCCCGGCGATGTAAGCGAGATATTGGTCGAGGATGAGCGATATCTGGATATCGCGGATCTCGATTTTGTTTTTTGCGAGAAGCATCAGGATGAGGCTCAGCGGACCCTTAAAATCGTCCAGCTCGTCCTTATTCCTGACAACGCCCTCGAGATGGAAGGTCGGGTTTTCCATGATATCTCCGGTCAGAAAATCATATTTGCGAGGTCATAGCTCCACTGGGCAAGGTATAACAGATTGTTGTACACCCAGTTTGTCACGGCAAGCAGCGGCGTGTCGAGGATTCCCGACCAGACCGCGACAAGCAACACGATCATGCCGATACGCTCATAGCGCATGATCTGATAATAGGTCTGCTCCGGCAAAACGGCCTCGACGACCTTGGAGCCGTCCAGCGGCGGGATCGGAAACAGGTTGAACACGCCCAGACTCACGCTGAGGCGCATCGTGATCGCGAGAAACTGGAGCGTGTAGTTATAGGCCGTATCGGACCAGCTTGTACCCACAGCCGCAATGATTCCGAAAACCGGCATCAGCAGGGCCGCAAGCAGAAAGTTTGAAAGAGGACCGGCAAACGCGGTCGCCGCCATACCCAGCTTGGGGTTGCGAAACCGCCGCATATCCACATGCACCGGCTTTGCCCAGCCGAAATGGAAAATAACCAGCATCAGAAAGCCGACGGGGTCGATATGCCTTAACGGGTTTAAGGATATTCTTCCCTCGCTTTTGGCCGTATCGTCGCCAAAAAGATAGGCCGCGACGCCATGGCTCAGCTCGTGGATGGACAGGCAAATGACCGCAGCGATCACGTATGGGATATAATTCAACAAGTACGACCAATCCATATTGGCCCAAATATTAGCAAAACTGTTTATGTCGATACCTCCAGTGGCCCGTCGCTCGCCTTTTGTTCATATTAACACATGGGGAAATAAATTACAAGCGATAAAGAACTGCCGTAACGGCATGCATTAGGCCGACAGGAACTGCTTCAGCAGCCCCCGTCAACCTGAATACAAAGCCTACCTGCCGCAGAGGCGGACATGTGCCGCCGCGACACTTTTCATGCAAGTCCGTGGTGAATAGGCTTGCTTGTTTCTCCCTTGCAGATAAAAGGCTTTGCCTTTTTCGACAAAGGATGGCCATGCAGGACGCTCACCGCTTTCCTGCATGATAAGTGTCATATTTCCCATGGGGCGTATCCCATGGGGGCCCAAGTATTTTTATTTGCGACGGGCGGAGTGAATCCGCCCTGCAACAATCCTTCGCTTTGCTACAGATTGACGCCGCACTTGCGGCAAGTGTACACGCCCCCGGAAATGACAGATTAAAATACATTTCCGTCGTGCGCGACGGAAACTTAAGCGAGGCTTTTGTATCCATAAATAGCTTTTTGACAAGCTGAAAAGGCTTTGCCTTCTGTCCGCAGCCAAAAAGGGACTGCTGAAGCAGTCCCCTTGCAAGACGCGTTATCACAGCGCCAGGATATGGCGGATCAGTTCCTCTCTGCCGGTGCCCTTCTCTGCTGAAAACAGAATCACGGGAGTCTCTTCGGGAAGCGCCAGCGTGTCTTTTATGCGCTGGGCGCTCAGCGCCGTCTCGCTCCTTTTGAGCTTATCGCATTTGTTTGCGACGACGATCAGCGGGCACCCGGTCTCCATAAACCAGTTGGCCATCGTGACGTCGTCGCCCGTGGGCTTGTGCCGCGAGTCGACGATCATGACGCCAAGGGAAATAAGCCCTTCCGAGGCAAAAAACTGCTCCATGAGGGCGCCCCAGCGCTCGCGCTCGGTTTTTGAGACCTTAGCGTACCCATAGCCGGGCAGGTCGACAAAATACATGGCCTCGTCCACGCGGAAATAGTTGATATGGACGGTTTTCCCCGGGGAGGCGCCGACTCTGGCAAAATTTTTCCGGTTCAATACCCGGTTGATGACCGAGGACTTGCCAACGTTGGATTTCCCGGAAAACACAACCGCCGGCAGACCGTCCCGAATAAAATCGGACGGTCTTACCGCGGACTTTACGAACTCAGTGTTTTGAATATTCATAGCGGCCTACTGGCGGATCGCGACCGGGCTTTTGCCTTCGCGGCACTCGGGCGGAATGATATCCGCATCGAAACCGGAGCTCGCTTTGATATGCCGGTTGAGCGCCACGTCAAGGATCTTGTCGACATGGTCGGTCGTCACAAATTTCAGGGCGGAGCGGACGGTCTGATCGATGTCCTCAAGGTCCTTCTCGTTTGCGGCCGGAATGATGACGGTCTCGATGCCGTTGCGGAGGGCCGCCATGGTCTTTTCACGCAGTCCGCCGATGGGCAGGATGCGGCCGCGCAGGGTGATCTCGCCGGTCATCGCGACGTTCCTGCGGACGGGAATGCCCGTCAGGGCGGAGATGAGCCCGATACAGATGGTTATCCCGGCCGAGGGACCGTCCTTCGGCACGGCGCCCTCCGGAAAATGGATATGGATATCCTTGTTTTTATAGAAATCCGGGTCGATGCCAAGCCTTCCGGCCCGGCTGCGGATATAGGTGATCGCCGCCTTGGCGGACTCCTTCATCACGTCGCCGAGATTTCCGGTCAGCTCCAGTTTTCCGCTGCCGTCAACAACGCTTGCCTCGAGCTCAAGGACCTCGCCGCCGACGGACGTCCAGGCAAGGCCCTGAACCAACCCGACCTCGTCGCACGGGTTCGGCTCCGCCGGCTTATACCGGGGAACGCCGAGCAGGGGCTCCAGGCCGCCCGCACGGACGGCCAGCGTTTTGAAGCGGCCGTCAACGATACCCGTTGCGGTTTTTCGGCAAATCGAGGCGATCATCCGCTCAAGGACGCGCACGCCCGACTCGCGGGTATAGAGACTGATGATCTCGCGTATGGCGTCGTCGCTGAGACGCAGCTTGTTCCCGTTCAGCCCATGCTTTTTCCGCTGCTTGGGGAGCAGATGGCGTTTTGCGATCTCAAGCTTCTCCTCATCCGTATAGCTGGAGAGCTCGATAACCTCCATGCGGTCGAGCAGCGGCCTTGGGATCGTCTCCGTCGTGTTGGCGGTGGCAATGAAGAAGACGGAGCTGAGGTCGAACGGCACCTCCAGGAAATGGTCCCGGAAGGCGTAATTCTGTTCCGCATCGAGCGCCTCCAGCAGCGCGGACGACGGGTCGCCGCGGTAGTCGCTGCCCAGCTTGTCGATCTCGTCGAGCACCAGCACCGGGTTCATGCTGCCCGCCTGCTGCATGCCGCTGATGATCCGTCCCGGCATCGCGCCCACGTAGGTCTTTCGGTGGCCGCGGATCTCCGCCTCGTCATGGACGCCGCCGAGGGAGATGCGCGCAAGCTTACGAGCGGTCGCGTGGGCGATACTCAGGGCGATACTGGTCTTGCCGGTGCCGGGAGGGCCGACAAGGCAGAGGATGTCGCCCTTTACCGCGGGCGCGAGTTTTTTAACGGCAAGGAATTCAATAATGCGTTCCTTGACCTTCTCAAGGCCGAAATGGTCGTCGTCCAGGATTTTCCGCGCCCGGTCGATATCGATGACCTCCCGCGTGCGGATATTCCACGGCAGGTCCAGGCAGACGTCAAGATAGTTTCGGATGACGGACGCCTCCGTGCTGCCGAACGGCTGTTTGCTCAGGCGTGAAACTTCCTTGAGGAGCTTTTCCTCAACCTCTTTGGCCAGTCCCAGGCTCTGGATATGGGTGCTGTATTCATCCAGCTCCTCAATCGGGTCTTCGCCCTCGCCCAGCTCCGCCTGGATCGCCTTGAGCTGCTCCCGCAGATAATAATCCTTTTGATTTTTATTGATCTGCTGCTGTGCGCTCTCCTGGAGCGACTGTTCGATGCTGAGGATATCAAGCTCCCGGGTGAGCAGTTTGTTCAGCTTGGCGAGGCGGCGCACAGGGTGGGCCTCCTCAAGAATGATCTGCTTCTGCGTGTGCTTGAGAAAGATATTTTGTGTAATATAATCCGCCACATAGCCGGGGTCGTCCTGCGCCATAACATTGACGAGCAGATCGGGCGTACCGATGGAAGACAGCTGGATATACTCGTCGAGCAGGCCGGCGCTCTGGCGTATCATGGCCTCGATCTTAACCGAGCTTGCCCTTTCCTGCTCGTCCGGGACGGGCTCGACCTTTGCGTGGAAGCATGGCGTAATCGCCGTGATTTCCAGTATCTTCGCCCTTGTGAGGCCCTGCACCATCACGCGGACGGAACTGCTGCCCGGGATTCTGAGGATCTGCTTGATCCGGCTTATCGTGCCGATGCTGTACAGGTCTTCAGGCTTTGGCGTACTCATAGCGATATCGCGCTGGGCGACCAGAAAGATATTTTGGTCCGAGGACATGGCGGCGTTGAGCGCTGCGATGGACATGGGGCGCTCAACATCAAAATTGAGCAGCATTCCCGGGAAAACGGAAATCCCGCGCAGCGGCAGAGTCGGAAGGATGATCGGTTCGTTGTTTTCATCCACTTGGTTTTCTTGGTTCATAGACACAGCCTCCCTTCCAGGGTGTTAAAATGAGCCGCACGGATTGTGTGCGGCTCATGAGATTTTTTTATTTATGATGCGCTTTTTTCGCCGCTCGCTTTATGAATTATGACCGGCTCAGTGCCGTTTTTCACCGCGTCGGCGGTTATGATGATCTTCTCAATCGTGTCGTCCGACGGGACGCTGTACATGAGCGGAGTCATAAAGGATTCCATAACGCTGCGAAGCCCGCGGGCGCCGATCTCCATGGCGTTTGCCTTATCGGCGATGGCGTCAAGCGCCTCCTTCTCAAACACAAGCTCCACATTGTCGTACTTGAGCAGGGAGATATACTGGCGCGTCATGGCGTTTTTGGGTTCCTTGAGTATCCGGACGAGATCGTCCCTTGAGAGGGAGTTCAGCGGAGTGATGACCGGTAGACGGCCGATGAGCTCCGGGATAATGCCGAACTTAAGCAGGTCATGGGACTGAACGTTTTTCAGGATCTCCCCGACGTTCCGTTCCTTTGCGCTTTTTATCTCCGCTCCAAAACCAATGCTTTTTTTGTCCAGACGGTTTTCAATGATCTTTTCGATCCCGTCGAAAGCGCCGCCGCAGATGAAAAGGATATTTTTGGTATCGACCTTTAAAAATTCCTGATGCGGGTGCTTCCTGCCGCCCTGGGGCGGCACGTTTGCCACGGTTCCCTCGAGGATCTTCAGCAGAGCCTGCTGCACGCCCTCGCCGGAGACATCGCGCGTGATGGAGGTGTTTTCGCTTTTGCGCGAAATTTTGTCCATCTCGTCGATGTAGATGATGCCGTGCTCGGCGCGCTCAATATCGAAATCCGCGGCCTGGACAAGGCGCAGAAGGATGTTTTCAACATCCTCGCCGACATAGCCGGCCTCCGTCAGCGTGGTCGCGTCGGCAATGGCAAACGGGACATCCAGGATCTTGGCCAACGTCTGGGCAATCAGCGTTTTGCCGCTGCCGGTCGGCCCGATCATGAGGATATTGCTCTTTTGGAGCTCAACGTCGCTTTCGCCGCTGAACATAATGCGTTTGTAGTGATTATAGACCGCGACGGACAGCGCGATCTTTGCCGTGTCCTGACCGATGATATATTCGTCAAGATACGTCTTTATCTCGGAGGGCTTGGGTATCTGGCCGATATCCTTGAATACGATGGAGGTATCGACCGCATCACGTTTATCGCCCTCAAGTATGATATCCATACAAAGGCGGACGCACTCATCACAGATATAGACGCCGTTGCCGGCAATCAGTCTTCGTGTCTTCGATTGCGGTGTCCCGCAAAAGCTGCACTTGATGTTTGTGTTATTCCCTTCGTTTTTAATCATAATCCTCCTAGCGCGCGGTTCAGCGCTTATGAATCACCTTGTCGATAATGCCGTATTCACAGGCAGCCTCCGCGGTCATGAAGTTGTCGCGCTCACAGTCGTTTGCCAGCGTTTCATAAGGTTTTCCGCAGTTTTCCGCGAGGATTTTGGTGAGGTTTTTCTTGATCTGCAGCATGCGCTCGGCATGGATCTGCACGTCTGTCGCCTGGCCCTGGAAGCCGCCGAGGGGCTGGTGGATCATGATCTCGGCGTTGGGCAGGGCAAGGCGTTTGCCCTTGGTGCCTGAGGACAGGAGAAACGAGCCCATGGATGCCGCCATACCGATGCAGATGGTGGAGACGTCACACTTGACATACTGCATGGTGTCGTAAATCGCCATACCGGCGGTGACGGAGCCGCCGGGGCTGTTGATGTAGAACTGAATATCTTTGTCGGGGTCCTGCGACTCGAGATACAAAAGCTGAGCCACGATGAGACTCGCGGTCGTGTCGTTGACCTCTTCGGACAACATTATGATACGGTCATTGAGCAGCCGGGAAAAAATATCATACGATCTCTCTCCGCGGGAGGTCTGCTCCACAACATAAGGTACTAAACTCATTTATAACTCTCCTTTTCAAAAAATGTATTCAAGAGAGCATATCCAATTGACGAATGCCTTATTCTGGTCCTGAAATTATTCCGCAGCGACAACGCCGGTCTCATAGACGGCGTCCGCGGCTTTCAGGAGTCCCAGCTCTTTTTTGACATTCTCGGCAGGAATGATCTCTTTGACCTTGTCGATTTCCATCTGGTACTGTTCTGCAAGTTTTTTGTATTCTTCCTCGACCGCTTCGTCGGAGATCTCAAAATTCTCAGTCTCGGCGATTTTGTTGAAGAGAAGTTCTTTTTCAATCTGCTGCTTGGCGTTCGGAACGACCGTTTTACGGAAAGCGGCCATGTCCATGCCCATCATGCCGACATACTGCTCGAGGGTCATGCCGTACTGCGACATGTTTTGGCCGTACTCGTTGAGCAGGCTGTCCACCTTCTCCTCGATCATGGCCTCGGGAATATCCGTCTGCATGTTCTCTATGGCCTTGGCGAGAAGCGCCTCGCGGAAGAGGTTCTCGGCGGCGGCCTCGCGTCCCTTTTCCAGCCGGGTGCGCGCGTCGGACTTGAACTCGTCGAGCGTATCGAACTCCGAGACATCCTTGGCAAATTCATCGTCGAGCTCAGGCAGCTGCTTTTCCTTGACCTCGTTCACCTTGACCTTGAACTTGGCGGCCTTTCCGGCAAGTTCCTTGGCATGGTAATCCTCGGGGAAGGCCACGTCGATCTCCTTCTCGTCACCGGCGCTCATGCCGACGACCTGCTCCTCAAAGCCGGGGATAAACTGGCCGGAACCGATGGCGAGCTCGTGTTTTTCGCCCTTTCCGCCCTCGAAGGATTTTCCGTCTATGAAGCCCTCGAAATCAATGACCGCAACGTCGCCGTCGGCGGCGGGGCGCTCAACGGTCTCGATCCTGGCGTTGCGCTCGCGCGTACGCTGGATATCGGCGTCAAGCTCCTCCTCGGTAACGGGCTCGACCTTTTTTGCCGCCTCAAGCTCACGGTACTGGCCCAGCGTGACCTCCGGGTAAACGGCCGTCTCAAACACGATGGTGACGGTCTTGTCATCGGCAATCTTTATATCGGAAACAGAGGGACGGCCCACTGCGTCGATCTTTTCGTCAACGATTCCCATCTCGTAGGCGGTGGGATAGAGCATCTCAAGCGCATCTTCATGGAAGACTTCGGGGCCGTAATAGCCCTCAATGACCATGCGGGGGGCCTTGCCCTTGCGGAAGCCGGGAACATATATGCTCTTTCTGTTCTTCAGATATGCTTTGTTGATGGCATCTTCAAACTCGGCAGCGTCGATTTCCACCGTAAAGTTCACGACATTTTTGTCTTTCTTTTCAACGCTTTTGACATTCATTGGAAAACATCCTCCTAAACATTAAATCAGCTGGGCTGATTATCATACAAAATTATTGCAGCGGCTAGTAGTATATCAGAAATTTGCTTGAATTGCAAACATTTCCGATATCTTTTCAGTGATTATGACAATATTTTTTTGGGTTTAAAACCCAAATAGTCGCCGGACACCATGAAATGCTCGGTTCCGTTGAGTATTCCCTCAAAACACTGCCTGAGGCCGGCGCCGTGGATGTGCCCCGCGCAGCAGACCCTGACCGCATATTTTTCCAACAGCGCCAGGATTTCGGGACATTCATAGTCCCGGTATTTCGGCGGGTAGTGCAAAAACACATACTTATCCCGGCTGCCGGCGGCCTTGAGCGAGGTCTCCAGTCTTCCAACCTCGCGCAGGAGGATTTTCCGGTCATGCGCCGAGCCGGAATCGATCTCATAAAACCAGCCGCGGGTGCCGCAAATGGCCGCGTTTTCACCATAAAAAAAGCAGTTGTTGTGGAGGATGGCGATCGTGGTGATGCCGCAGTCGGCAAACATGGCCTTGGCCTTGGCCGCAGTGCTCCACCAGTAGTCGTGATTTCCCTTTAGTATGATTTTTTTGCCCGGGAGGCTGTCGATAAACCGAAAATCCTCCCTTGCGCCCTCAAGATTCAGCGCCCAGCTGAGATCACCGCAGATCACGCAGACATCGTCCGCCTTGAGCGGTAAAAAGCCGGCTCTGATTTTTTCAACATGATTATCCCACGATTTTCCAAAAATATCCATCGGCTTATCGGAGCCAAACGACAGATGGAAATCGCCTATCGCATAGAGCGCCATAATTTCCTCCGTATAACGAATGTGGGATCGGTTAAACTGAAATTACCGTTTGCGGCGCCGCCGCGGCGGAATAAAATGCGGAGGCATCGACATGAATGATACCAATAAGGGCAGCTCTCGTATCACCGGCGTCGGCTGCAGCGTTTGTAATTGCACTCATCACACCGAAGACGGCCATTGCAGTGCCAGCCGGATAAATGTTCAAAACGAATCGGCTTTAAGAAAGGCCGAGACTTTTTGCTCAACCTTCGCCCCGAAGAGCTAATTCGGACCCCGCCGGACATCCGATCCGCTTTTGCGGATCGGATGCCCGAGGCTATCGAAAAAGCCTTAAAGGCTTTTTCGATAAAGGATAGCCATGCAGGACGCTCACCGGTTACCTGCATGAGAAGTATCATATTTCCCATGGGGGTCCAAGTATTTTTATTTACGACGGGCGGAGTGAATCCGCCCTGCAACAATCCTTCGCTTTGCTACAGATTGACGCCACATTTGCGGCGAGTGTACACGCCCCCGGAAATGATAAATTTAACTTTATTTTCGCCGCGCACGGCGAAAACTCTGCGAGGCTTTTAGCAGCAGCGTACACCTGGGTATCCGATCGGCAAAAGCGGATCGGATACCTTTTTACTTATTTAAAAAGGTGTCCACCACATTTTCCATTTCTGTTTTTTCAACACAGCCGTCGAAACGGACCTTGCGTCCGGCAAGACCGGCGAGCGGCTTTGGAATCTTTGTCCCGGTCTTAACAGACAGCCGGTCCAAAAGCGCGGTGCCGGCAGACTTGTTTTGTTCACCGAGCGCCTCAAGTACGCTGTCGCTGAATTTATACGGGCTGGCGGTGGAGACGACGACGGCGGGCGTCCCGTCGCCGGACGTTTCGCGATACCGGCGCAGCACATGCCAGGCCACAGCCGTGTGCGTATCCATCAGGTAGCCCTTTGAAAACATCCCGGCGATCTCGGCCTTGGTCTCCGCGTCGCTGCAGAACCCGGCGGAAAAATCGGA
>JBFWKZ010000006.1:0-20805 GCA_050252415.1 Oscillospiraceae bacterium
CTACCTTTGTATTGGAAAGGTCTGCTGTCGTAATCTTCGTTCACTTAAATGCACTGATACCAATATACTTCAAGTTAGTCAGTTCTGAAAAGTTGATAGAAGTTACTGCATCTCTACCATCCAAAGTCTGAACACCCAAAATAACTACACTTGCAGGGAACTTAATAGCCTTAACACTGGTATCAGGATTTGCACTAAAGTTCCATACACCATTACCCTTTAGTCCACGAATACCGCCAAACGCATTTGACTCACCATAAATGACCTTTGCTGTATCCTGCCACTTTACACCTTGAAGATTGACTGTTGTATCACCAGACTTATAATAAGTCCCATTCTTGTTTTGGGATACGTCACGCATTGCACCATAATCTTCAGCACTCATTGTCAGATAATCACTGTCTGTAAAGTCTGATACTGAACTTGCTGCAAAGGCAGGAATGGTTGTTAGGGAAAGTACCATTACTACTGCAAGCAGACTGGAAATTAGTTTTCTCATATTGCTTCTCTCCTGTTCGAATTACTCTATATACCTCATTTGCCACAATTGCCACATATTGTTTTATTATAGCATAGGAGAATTATGGATATCAACAACAGATATCTTTGATTTCATACAGGTTAGAAGGCTCTTGGGAAAACAAAAATCCCCTCAAACCATTGTGGCTCTAAGGCTTGAGGGGTATCTCAAGGGAAACGAACTCAAGGGAAGGGGATTTTTGACCCATAGTTGACTAGTTTTTCCCTTCAATTTCCCTTGAGATTTTCAAAAACGTATTTTTCAGTATGGTTGAAATAACAACTAATCCTCAAAATCGAACCATGAACAGAAATACAAAACCCCTTGACAATAGGGCATTTCCTACTGTCAAGGGGTTCATTATGTTGTAATTACTTATTTCCGAAATATCTCTCAAGCAGCCCCTCGAAGGCCTTGCCGTGTCGGGCTTCGTCACGGGCCATCTCGTGGACGGTGTCATGAATCGCATCGAGATTCAGAGCCTTTGCCTTCTTTGCAAGCTCAAACTTGCCGGCGGTGGCGCCGTTTTCGGCCTCTACGCGCATTTCAAGGTTTTTCTTGGTGGAGTCGGTGATGACTTCGCCCAGAAGCTCTGCAAATTTCGCGGCATGCTCCGCCTCTTCGTGGGCCGCCTTCTCCCAATACAGACCGATCTCGGGATAACCCTCGCGGTGAGCTACGCGGGACATGGCAAGATACATTCCGACCTCAGTGCACTCACCTTCAAAGTTCATGCGCAGCCCCTTCAGAATCTCCTCGTCAACGCCTTGGGCAACCCCGACAACATGTTCGGCGGCCCAAGTCATTTCGCTGGCCTGCTCAACAAACTTGGAAGCGGGAGCTTTACATACTGGGCAGAACTCGGGAGGGGTATCGCCCTCGTGAACATAACCACAAACCGTGCAGACAAATTTCTTCATGATAACTTTCCTCCAAATTTTTATATTATAAAATTTATGAATTATCGGGTGTTATCCCGATTTTGTACGCATTTATCACATAGCCCGGTGAAAAGCACATAGCCGCCGCTGACCTCACCGCCTATCAAGCGTTCAATCTCCGGATAATACTCAATGCCGGAGAAGGCGAGGTCGAGGTCTATTACTCTGTGGCAATGTTCGCATATGAAATGGGGATGGGGCTCGACATTGCCGTCAAAGCGTTCCTGACCGCCGAAGTTGCCGACGCTTATGATATCGCCATGCTCTCGGAAAAGCGCGAGATTGCGATATACCGTCCCCAGGCTGAGATCCGGGTATTCGGGCTTTAACTGGCTGTAAACCCATTCGGCGGAGGGGTGCTCTTTCGTAGCGCGTATCGCTTCAAGGATTGCCTCGCGTTTTTTGCTGTATTTTTGAGTTCGATGTATCATAGCATCTCCAAAACAATAATAAGAATTATTACTGTAATTAATTTAGCACAGGTTTATTGATTTGTCAAGAGGAAAATGATAATAATTATTATTTTTTATAAATTCAAATAATGTAAGAAGATGTAAAAAATTTGACGGCGACCTTGTAAAGCTATCCCCAAAAACGCTATAAAAAAAACGGCAACCGCATTGCGGTTGCCACAGCGTGTCAAAAGACTGTGCAGTTATGAGAAGCCTCGCAAAGTTTTCGCCGCGCACGGCGGAAATAAATTTAAATCTGTCATTTCCAGGGGTGTATAAACTCGCCACAAGTACGGTGTCAAACTGTAGCAAGCGAAAGATTGCTGCAGGGCGGATTCACTCTGCCCGTCGTAAATAAAAATACTTTGGCCCCATGGGGAATACGACACTTCTCATGCAGGAAAGCGGTGGGCGTCCTCCGGCGGTTCCAGGCAATGTTTTTATTATCTGTGGCGGATGTTTGCGGAGATCTCGGACAGCGCTTCGGCCGCCTCCATTTCACACGTACTGCTGCGAGCCATATCGCATAGCGTGACCATGCCGACCAGCCGGCCGTCTTCGACTACCGGAAGACGCCGAACCTGATCCTGCGACATGAGACGGACGGCGCTGTCGACGACGTCGGAAGGTGTTGCTGTTACAATACCGCGGGACATGACTTCGCTGACTCGGGTCGTTTTCGGATCGGCCTCGGTGGCGACACAACGTAAGACAATGTCTCTGTCGGTTATGATTCCACGTAGGCGTTGCTCTTTATCGGTGACAGGTAGGGCACCGATGTTGTGGCGCTTAAGCAGACGTGCTGCTGCCATTACCGGTTCGTCCCCGTCTATTGATACGACCCGGTCCGTCATAATTTCATTGATTTTCATAACCTTACCTCCTATGGAAGATAAGGTTATTATCAACTTAAAAAGTACGTTTTATACATATATAAATAATGTCGTATCTAGTCGGATACGAGTTCAAGCAGAGAGGGTCCCACGGCGTCGGCAAAAAGGTCCACGGCTGTGAGCGCTTCGCGCAAGGTGTTCCCATTGCTGCCGACCTCAATTAACAGCGAACCATCTGTGAGCTGCTGGTTATAGCGCTCCTGCCTTACGGCAAGAGGCCGCATGAGCGTTGGATATTTTGAAGTGGCCGCCTCCTGCATCATCAGGGCAAGCTTTAGATTTTCATGCCAGTTCGGATGGCTCAGGCCGTTTTCACCGGTGCCGACAAGAATCATGATTTGGGATGAAACAACATCGGGGATTTCCGCCATGGTTTTATAGACGACATCGCCGTCTCCGATGGCGTCGCGATGGAGGTCTATGACTATGGCTATATTGGGGTACTTTTCCAGATAACTTTCAATTGCTGAGCCGCTGCGGGTGTATGAGCCATTATAGCTGGGGTAATCGTAAAGTCCGCGGTCGTGGAGGACACTGAGACCCTGCGCTTCCAGCTCGGCGCAAAGCTCGTTGCCGACCCTTATCATATTATAATCACAATTGGTCGTTCGGGCATAATCGGATTCCACATAATTATCGCCGTCTGCAGCGGTGTAGGATTCCGTACCGTGCGTATGTATAATCAAAATTTGAGGTCCTTCTTTTGGCAATGAAAGCGTAAGGCCTTCGCGCATAAGACTGACGGGTTCTATTTCGAATGAAGTCCTGTTGTCAATATCCAGTTCGCCATAGATGGTCGCTTCTTTTATTTCCGGTGTGGGACTGGGCTCAGGCGTTTCAGCAAATGTACGCTCCGAGAGCATCGGCGCGGAAGTATATGACGGTACGGTCGGAGAGGGAGAGGGGGTAGGCGTTGTGGGCGCGCCATGCTCGTACCGCATGGTTGCGGAGACAAGACTGCCGCTGGTGATGGCGTCCTCCAGCCAGTTGACAGCCATATCACCGGCTCCTGCCGCAAGAGCAAGCTGCATTCCCGCTAAGAGTAGAGCCGCAGCCATAATTCCTTTTTTCTTCATGCGGCATCTCCTTTCTGGGCTGTATCACAATATTTTATGCTGGCGTGCTGGCGTATATGACGTCCTTGAATTCCAATGAGAGCTGTGATAAAATAAACCAATTCTATAAAAAACGGGAGACTTAGGAATATGACCACAATTTTCAGGCCTCAAGGCGTCTGCTCCAGACTTATGGAAATAGAAACCGAGGGAGACGTTATTTGCGGCTTACATATAACCGGCGGGTGCAGCGGAAATCTGCAGGGTATCTCTCGGCTTGTTGAGGGAATGACCATTGAAGAGACGATTAAGAAACTGCGCGGCATTCGCTGCGGATTTAAAAAAACCTCTTGCCCGGATCAATTGGCGATTGCGCTCGAGACGATTTTAAAAGATGAGAAAAACTCATGATTTGATTTACATAATGCAGGGAGATGGTTTACAACTTGCGTTATGTGTCTTGTCGTGGTCTGTCGAAGTTGGTATACATAATGCTTTTTGGTTAAAACGCACATACAATATATAGACGGCGAAATTCGACAAAGCGTCAAAAATATACTATATATTGTGCTATTATGAGAATATTACTAAATTTAAATTTGCTGTTTGTTCAAGATGACGATTGAATATTACGCATTTTAGTGAGATAATTATAGCAATCGAAGTATCCTTTGCTTCGATTTGCATGTAACTATTCATGAGACTAGGAGCGTAATATGAGCAAGAATTTGCGAAAACTCATTGCCCTTATTTGCGTTGTTCTCTTAACTATCATTGCTTTTGGCGGCTTCGCCTTAGCCGATGAGGCGGAGACAAATGTGTCCCCGTCTGACATTGCACTGGTGCAGGACAAGCCTTTACAGCAGGATATCGCCCAATCGGTAGGGGATGATCAGGCTTCAATCGTAACGCTCGCCGCGTCGCTTGCCGCAGTGGAGCTGGCATCTGATGAGACCGAGATCATCCATATACCGACTTCTCTCCCTGAGGGCTCGGCGGGCAATGTCACACTGCTGGGATATACGGAGATACCCATATACGTAAACGGTATTCGCACTGGAATGGCAATGAAAATAGGAGATTGCACCTATGTTCCCGTGGGAGATTTTTGCAAGGCTATCGGCCTTGAACTTGAGGGGACTTGGGATCAGGAGAACAACACCGCCGTATTTTCCGGCGAGGGTATTGAAATCACGGCTATTGCGGGAGAAGATTATATTATTGCAAACGGCAGATGCCTATATACTTCTGAGATTATCAACGTAAACGGCACCATAGTTGTGCCCATCCGCGAACTGGCCCAGTGTTTTGGGCTGGATGTCGAATGGAATGAGAAAAATTGGTCTGTTCGCATTGATGCCGCTGACATTGAGTATATTACTCCTGCGGATCAATTTTATGACGAAGATGACCTCTATTGGCTTAGCCGCATCATATTTGCCGAGGCCGGCAATCAGCCTACGGAGGGGATGATTGGCGTCGGCAATGTCGTTCTCAACCGTGTTGCGGATCCGACTTGTCCGGATACGGTGCATGACGTCATATTTGATGACCGTTATGGTGTTCAGTTCAGCGTAACGGAGACCGGATCAATTTATCTTGACCCAACCGAAGAGGCTATAAATGCCGCTAAGATTTGTCTTGAGGGCTACAATGTGGTGGGTGACAGTATGTATTTTGTCAATCCCAAAATCGGTGCGAGCAACTGGTTTGTCCAGACACGGACTTTCATTGCATCAATAGGTGAACATGATTTCTATGCATGATGTAGACTTGTTCACAATTTCATGGTATTATACAGGGTATGCAGTAATGCGTACCCTGTTTTCCTGCAATGGAGGTAGTTTTGCTACATGAATAAGATTTATCAATTTATGTCCGGCCGAAATGGCAATGATCGGCTCGGTCTCGCTATGCTGATTGCCGCGCTGATCCTGAATATTGTTTTCAGATTTACGGGAATATATCTCCTCGGCATAATCGCTATGGCCATGGTTGTTCTTGTCGTATTCCGCATGTTCTCGCGCAATGTACAAAAGCGGCAGGAGGAAAATCGCCGCTTTGTCTCTCTGTGGTCTGATGCCAAAAAAAGATTTTCAGATTGGCGTACACGTAAGGTACAGTCCAAAAATTATAAATTTTTCACTTGTCCCGGATGCAAGAATAAGCTTAGAGTACCCAGAGGTAAGGGGAAGATTCAGATAACCTGCCCAAAATGCGGCCAGCGTTTTAACGGTAAGTCCTGAGGAGAAGAATGGAAAAAATACTGAGGCAAGGTTTTGAGGAACTGGGACTTCCTTTGAGCGATACGGCCGTTATGCGGTTCCGTACGTTTTTTTCCCGATTGGAAGAGAAAAATAAAGTGATGAACCTGACCGCGATCAGCGGTGAGACAGACACGGCACGCCTGCATTTTTTGGATTGTGCCGCACTCCTATCCTTTGCCGACCTGCGTGGTAAAACCGTCATAGATGTGGGTACCGGTGCCGGATTTCCCGGAATACCGCTGCTGATTGCGTGCCCGGAGATCAAACAGATGACGTTGCTCGACAGCCAAAATAAGCGCGTTGAATTTTTGCGCGAATGCTGTACGGAGCTGGGGCTTCATAATGCCGCAGCTATCCAGGCGAGAGCCGAGGAAGCAAAAGAGTACCGTGAAAAGTACGATGTGGCCGTTTCGCGCGCGGTCGCCCGCCTTAATGTGCTGGCTGAGCTCTCACTGCCGTTTGTGGCACTTGGGGGGCGCTTTATAGCGATGAAGGGTCCGCGTGGTGCTGAGGAGCTATCCGAAGCTGAGAGAGCGATTACCGTCCTTGGCGGTGCGATTGATCGTGTGGAGACGTATCAGATTCCCGACACGGATATCCGCCACAGTCTGGTGATAGTCAGAAAGCTGCGGCCGACCCCGGGCAAGTACCCACGCAGATTTGCCATGATCAAAAAAACACCGCTGTGACGAAGCATGCCGTGCCGGAGACCTCATCAGGCCACTTCCCTGACCGACGCGAAAAATTCCCCGTTCGTAGCTCCATTAGCCTGCGAACGGGGAATTTTTATCATGATCTGGGAAACTATAGCGGAAAGCTGTGGTCGGCATGCCCGCCGAAAAGGCTTTGGCTCGGGGTGGGTGGGTGTATCACGCCTTCAGGCGGTATCTTCGGTTTTTCCCTTTGCCGATTGTTGAGATGAGTTCGCGCTGTACAAGCCCTTTGAGAATCTCTCGCGTACGGCTGAGACTGCGGCACAGCGTTTCGGCAATCTCTGCCGACGAGGCGTCCGGGTGTTCGGTGAGGTATTCGAGAATATACTGCTCGTGGCTGCTTATTCTGGGCAGCGGGAGCGTCACGCTTGTGCGGTCGGGTGAGAGCAGCTCGGTGATCTCAGGCGAGCCGAGGCCCTGTCCGCGCCAGATGCTTTGTATGCGGCTGAGCCCGCTGCCGGAGTGTTTCCCGATGCCTGCGAGGGTGAACATATAGACAAGCGTCAGGTTTCGCGGGTCGGCAATGCCGTTTCGCAGCGCCCGGTTGAGGTTGACGCGCAGCGAGCCGGAATTTAAGATTACAATACGGTCGTTTCGGTTCTCTATTACCAGTCCGCCTCCGCGATAATAGCTGGCATGGACGACGGCATTTGCCAATGCCTCCCGCAGCGCCTGCGACACCAGGCTCTTTCCGCTGGCGCGGGCTTGCAGACGGTCCAGAACCCTGATGAAAAAATCAAACAGGTTTCCGCTCCATGCGCCCACTCCGGAGCGGAGAACGAATCCCGGTTCACTGTACTGAAGCGAATATTTTGGAAATTCGCAAATAATGCCATCATATTTTCCAAACATGAGAAGACCGGCCGCAGTCGGGTGCCCATCTTCGGCGGCACCAATTTTTTGCAGCAGCGTTTTATCGGACAACTGAAAGAGTTTAAATTCACCGGCCATTTCGAGGAATGGCCGATAGCGTTCCACAGAGGATAAATCCAGTGCGTCCAGTGTGGCGGACAAAATCGGAGACCGATCCCACGAATTGTCAGAGCGGTCGTTCAGCATGGTATCGACTTCTTCGCGGGTACAGCGATAGTCGCCCTCTCCGTTGCGGCGATAGGAGCCGCTGTACGGGTCGTCACCCAGATATACGGGCCTTGCTTTTCGGTCGGCACGGGGTATCTCGATGACAACGATGCGGTTGCCTCCGCTTTCAACTATGGAGACGTCCCCGGCGGTCAGAATATCTGCGCTCACGCTTCGCCCGTCACGGAGCTTGTACCAGAAATCCTCGACGAGCCCTTCGGGATCTCTCAGCGGCACGGTGGACAGGCTTTTGTCGGGATTTTCAATAACACCGAGCAATATGACCCCGCCGAAGGAATTGGCAAAGGCGGAATAGGTCTCCCAAAGGCTCTGCGGCAGGCCGCCCTGGGCCTTTTTGGCCTCAATTCGATTGTTCTCGCGGTATTTATGAATATCGTTAAAATCGAGCATATCCGCCCTCCCTTAGGCCTGATTTAATCCCATTATAGACTACCGAAGTTCATATGACAATGGAAAAGACCATGATCTTATCTGATCGACAATGTTTTAATAAAGTGTGGCCGTGTTTACAAGTCGGTCGGCCAAAAATCTTCGCTGGCGGAACTCTTAAGCCGAGTATCGATTTTGGCCCATCTCTGACCAGGGACTTGATTTTATCTAAAGTTCGTTGTAAACTGATGGCATTAAACTATGAGGAGGCGGGTTATGGGCAAAGTGAATATTAAGCCGACTATGCTGCTGGGTACGGCGAGCTCCGCCACACAAATCGACGGCGGCGACTTTGGCCACACCTGGAACCTCTGGTACACTGCCGGGAGGATAAAGGACGGAGCGAATCCGGCCGTTGCAGCTCGGCATTGGGACAATTGGCGTGAGGATACCATGCTGATGGCGCGAATGGGCATAGAGACCTGCCTCATGAGCATCGAGTGGGCAAGAATCGAGCCCAGTGAAGGTTCTTTTGACGAATATGCGATAGACCATATCAAGGAAGAGCTGATTCTGTTAAACGGTCTCGGCATACATCCGGTCATTACACTGCACCATTTTACGAATCCAATCTGGTTTGAGGTCGGCGGCGGCTGGGAAAATCCCAAAAATATTGTCTATTATCTCCGCTATGTCGAGCGTATCGTTACCAGACTCGGCCATCTTTGCGACGAGTATATCACGATAAACGAGCCCAATGTCTACTCTCTTAAGGGGTATTATGAAGGTTCCTGGCCTCCCGGCAAACAGAATCTGAAAACGGCAATGCGTGTCATGTCCGTCATGGCGGCGGCGCATATCCGTGCGTACCGGTTAATTCACCGCCTGCGTGATGCGATGGGGCTGCGCGGCACGCGCGTGGGCACGGCTCTGCATATGCGTGTGTTTACGCCGAAAAACCGTGCCAATCCGGCGCAGTCCGCTTCGGCTGCACTGGCTGAACGCCTTTTTCAAACACTGATGGCCGAGGCGGTCACGCTTGGAAAATTTTCTCCCCCACTAAAAAATATCTCCCGCGCAAAGCCCGGCCGGTACTGCGATTTTCATGGACTTAGCTACTACAGCCGTTCGACCGTGACCGGACTTAAGGACGGTACACGGCATCATGGCGCGAAAAATGACCTTGGGTGGGAGATATACCCCCAGGGCATGGTCATGTGCGCCAAAAAGCTTATGAAGCTCTGTGTGCTACCGATCTACATAACCGGAAACGGTACCTGCGATAACAAGGATGTTTTCCGTTGCCGATTCATCTATGACCATCTGGTGGCAATAAGCCGCAGCGATCTACCGTTTGAACGCTATTATCACTGGTGCTTTACGGACAGCTTTGATTGGCTGCATGGTTTCTCCGCTCGGTTTGGTATCGTCGAAACAAATTTTGAAACCGGAGAGCGTTCGGTCAAAAAAAGCGGAAAATTTTACTCCGGTATTATACGAGAACGCGCCATAACTCAAGAACTATACAACGATTACGTTGCTCTTGAGAGCTATCATCATTAGGGATAGCGAATTCCAAAACGATTTTAAAACACGGATTTTGCCAATAATTACCTCCTATCGCCGGATAAAACCGCGATGGGAGGTTTTGTCGTGCCGGGAGATAGCACGACAATAGGTATACTGCATAAAACAATGCCGGCACCGCTTATACGGTGCCGGCAAGAGATTTGTCAAAGAAGTTGGGACGCTTTCTTTGACAAATAAATTTGCATGCTGCTGCGCACCTCATCGTCCGCTTGTGGTGGCTAATTTGATGCTTGCAGCCTGAGAAGTATTTTCGGGCACGTACACGCCGCACCCGAAAATATCTTGATTTTATTTAGTCGCTGTCGCGGTGAAATTCTGCGAGGCTTTTTTGACAGCCCAATACCGGCGAATCATCTGAGAATTTAATGTGTTCGACAATCGGGCTTACCTTATTCAAGGTTCAGTTTTCTAGAAAGTATCACCGCAGAGAGAATAAAGTACACAGCGGCAAACAGCGTCACAATACCGAGCATGAACAGTATGGTATATTGTGAGAGGGCAAAATATTTACCGGTCTCCAAGAAATTCTGAATAAAATCTCCGATGCCGGCCCTATCCAGCGCATCCATAATTGCGCCGGTAATGGTGGAGGTCAGAGAAGTGACTACAATAAAGGCAATTATCGCGAGTGCAGTACGGTGCTTCTTAGCCAGGTGACCGATGGAAATGCTCACATAAATCTGAAGGACGGTGTGGGCGATCCCAACGATTGTCAGAATGATTACTTCAATAAATATAACCCACCAGAGCGGCACCTCTGCGCTCATTTGGGAAAGGAATAACCCGATTTGATTTATGACGTAGTGCCATTCGATCGAGCCGGAGAACAGCAAAAACATCGATAGGATACCGACGACAGCGCTTATAATGATAACCACTACGGCGGCGATGAGCTTTGCAAAGATCAGTTGGACGGGCGTGACTGGGAGAGTGAACATGAGATACCCCTCGTCCCGCAATAGCCCGGACCTGAAGCGGCCTATGATGAATACGGCAGAGGCGACAAACATTGCGATCATGACGCCGACAAACAGCAGAATCATGATATTGGAAGCCCAAAAATTGCCGATAACGGACGACTTGACTCTTACCGTTTGGGTAAGCCCGTTAATGAGCGCAATGAGCAGAGCGGCCGGCCAAATGATCGCAAACTGTTTTATCATTGAGCGGAACTCATATTTCAAAAGTTTTCCGGTCATTTCCATTCGCCTCCTTCCATAGGATGTGTGCGGAAGATCTCTCGGAACAGGGCGTCTACGCTCTTGCCCTCGGACTCTCGGATGTTGTCCACCGAGTCATGGCGTACGACAGAGCCCTCCCGCAGAAAAATCGCCTCGTCCAGCACGCGCTCGATATCTGTTATGAGATGGGTCGAAATGAGGACGGTGCCGTTTTCATTGTAGTTTGTCAGTATGGTACTGAGGATAAAGTCGCGCGCGGCGGGGTCAACGCCGGCGATCGGCTCATCCAGCAGATAGAGCTGTGAGGCTCGGCTCATAACCAGTGCAAGCTGAAGTTTTTCCTTGGTCCCCTTCGACATAGTCTTTATGCGGTCACGGGGGCCGATACCAAGCACAGCGCACATTTCCGTTGCTTTCTTGTGATCAAAATCCTTGTAAAAATCGGCAAAAAGGTCAACGAGGTCGCCGGCACACATCCAGTCGGCAAAGTACATACGGTCCGGCAGATAACTGGTAATCGACTTGGTATAAACACCCGGCTCCTGCCCGTCTATTTGCAAAAATCCCGATGTCGGCTGCAGCAGTCCGCACAGCAGCTTGATAAGTGTGGTTTTTCCGGAACCGTTGGGTCCCAAGAGACCAACAATGCGGCCTCTGCCTATCTCAAGTTCAACGTTGTTCAGCGCCGTTTTCCCGCTGAACACTTTACTCACATCACAGCAGCGTATGATAGGCGTATTGGTTGCTATTTTTTCGTTCATTCTTCTTCCTCCTTCAGCAGCGCTGCCGCTTTAGCGCGGTCATATCCCAAGTGCGCCATGGCACTGAGATAGTCGTCAATAAGTTTTTTCGCCAGCTTTTTTCGCGTTGCGTCTATTATTTTGGCATCATCCGTGACCATCCGTCCTGCGGTGCGATTGCTTGTTGCCAGCCCGTCGAGTTCCAGCTGGGAGAGCGCCCGCTGCATAGTGTTTGGGTTTACACTCGCCTCCTCGGCAAGCTCACGTACCGAAGGCAGCCTCTCGCCGGCAGCGTATTGACCCGAAAGGATTTTGCGTGTCAGCTGTTCGGTGAGCTGAAGCCAGATGGGACGGTCGTCAATCAGCTTCCATTCCATAAAGTTACTCCCTCCTGTATTATTGTATTAGCTATATAGTACAATAATACAGATTCGCCTGTTTGTCAATAGCCCGGCAGAAATTTTCTTTGTTGTTTTTTGTCCTGCGCTCTGCTATGATGACAATATCGATTATGAAAGGGAATTCCTATGGAAAAAAATGTTACCCTCATCGGTATGCCCGGTGCGGGAAAGAGTACGATTGGCGTTGTCCTGGCCAAAATACTGGGCTATAAATTTCTGGATAGCGACCTGCTCATTCAGGCACAGGAAGGCAGACTCCTGTGGCAAATCATCAAGCGAGAGGGAATAGAAGGATTTTTAAAAATTGAGGAGCAGGTGAACAGCGGCATCGTGGCAGACAATACGATCATTGCAACGGGCGGTAGTGTGATATACGGGTCAAAGGCGATGGCACACTTGAGGGAGATCAGCGCGGTTGTATATCTCCGCCTCTCCTATGAAAAGATCGAGACCCGTCTTGGCAATCTCGAAAAACGCGGCGTAACTTTGCCGGAAGGGTGGACACTTTGTGACCTCTACAATGAGCGTACGCCGCTCTATGAGAAATATGCCCACATTACCTTTGACTGCGGTAATGAAGATATCCGCGAAACGGCCGTCTCCCTGGCGGCGCTTCTACAAAAAAGCACAATATAAAAATGCCTGAGTTCCTATTGGAGCTGGCAACAAAAAACGGTTCCAATGTGGAACCGTTTTTTATTATAAAAAGATTTATTCTTTTGTATCTGTGATAATCTCTTTGAAGGAACCGGCGAGGCCTGCAAGGCCTTGAATATCAGAGGGAATGATAAGCTTTGTAGACTTGCCGTCCGCTGCTGCGGCAAAGGCTTCAAGCGCTTTGATTTTAATGACGGCCTCGGAGGGCATGGACGCATTTATAAGGCGGATACCTTCTGCGGTTGCCTCCTGTACCTTGAGTATGGCCGCTGCTTGACCTTCGGACTCAAGAATAGACGACTGCTTCTTTGCATCCGCGCGGAGGATGGCGGATTCCTTTTCACCTTCTGCGATAAGGATGGCAGACTTCTTCTGGCCTT
This sequence comes from Oscillospiraceae bacterium, assembly GCA_050252415.1. Lineage (GTDB taxonomy): Bacteria > Bacillota > Clostridia > Oscillospirales > Oscillospiraceae > Heteroscillospira. The sequence goes on from JBFWKZ010000006.1 coordinate 13,261, forward strand.
CTGCCTCGAGGATTGCCTGACGGCGCTCACGCTCCGCCTTCATCTGGCGCTCCATGGCGTTCTGGATCTCCTTAGGCGGCATGATGTTTTTGAGCTCGACGCGGTTGACCTTGATACCCCAGGGATCGGTTGCCTGGTCGAGGATAGTGCGCATCTTGGTGTTTATGATATCGCGGGAGGTGAGGCACTGGTCAAGCTCCAGCTCGCCGATAATATTACGCAGTGTGGTTGCCGTGAGATTTTCAAGAGCGGTAAGGGGATGTTCTACGCCGTAGGTGTAGAGCTTCGGATCCGTAATCTCAAAGTAGAGAACGGTATCGATCTGCATGGTTACATTGTCCTTGGTGATGACCGGCTGCGGCGGGAAATCGACGACCTGCTCCTTGAGGGAGACGATCCTTGCCACCCTCTCGATAAACGGCACCTTGAAGTGCAGCCCGACGGTCCAGGTCGTGCTGTAGGCACCGAGCCGCTCAAGCACACAAGCGCGCGCCTGCGGAACCACACGGATATTGCGGATAAGTATGATGAGGATGATTACAACGATTAAAATAGGGGCAATAAAGCCTAAAAGATCACCTAACATGAATATTCCTCCTTATTTTGCAGTGGCTTCGATTTTTGAAGCCACAATGAGTTTGACGCCGTCTATTTTTTCAACAGTGACAAGTGCCTGCGGTTCGATAACGCTTCCATCGGTGCTTCGCGCGGTCCAAAGTTTGCCGTCTGCGGAAACTGTGCCGGTAGCGGCGATATTGTTGATCGTTTCGGTTACAATACCCGTTGTACCAATAAGTCGATCGGCATTGGTGGGTTGACTTCTTTTATTGACGTATTTCATTGCCAGCGGCCTCGTCATGGCCAGGGCTGCAAGAGAGAGCACGATGAAAACAACGATTTGCAGCCATAGCGGCGCGCCCAGTACGGATACAATCAGCGCCGCAAGAGAGCCAAGGGCAAACCAAATTGAAGCGAGCCCCACTGTGGCGGCCTCTACAATGACAAAAACCAATATTGCTATGGCCCAAACAATATTCATATTCATACCCTCACATCCTTTCATTAAATAGGTTAACACACAGCAAGCGATTTATGGCTTCCAATTGTTGAGTTTATGCTCACTTACGGTGTGTTATGTCTTCGCGGCGCGGACCGGTGGAGACCATATTGATGGGGACGCCAATTTTTTCTTCAATAAAGTCGATATAGGCCTTCGCTTCGGCGGGCAGAGCGGCATAGTCCTTGCAGCCGCGAATATCGCTTTTCCAGCCTGGCAGTATTTTGTAAACAGGCTTTGCACGGTTGAGCAGTGGGGTTACGGGGAATTCAGTGACAATCTTGCCGCCAATTTCATAGCCGACGCAGACCTTAATCTCATCGAGATACCCGAGAACGTCGATAGCGGTGAGCACGGCTTCGGTGGCACCCTGCATACGGCAGCCGTATTCGGTGGCTACGGCGTCGAACCAGCCCACGCGGCGGGGACGCCCGGTGGTGGCGCCGTATTCGCCTTTGTCGCCGCCGCGGCGGCGCAGCTGCTCAGCCTCGTCGCCAAAGAGCTCCGAGACAAAGTCGCCTCCGCCGACGGCGCTGGAATAGGCTTTCGTGACGCAGATAATGTCGGAAATTTCACGGGGCGATACGCCGACACCGACACAGCCGAATGCCGCGAGCGTGTGGGAAGAGGTGACCATGGGATAGATGCCGAAATCGGGGTCTTTCAAGGTGCCGAGCTGACCCTCGAACAGAACCTGCTTGCCCTGCTTCAGCGCGTCCTGCACGACTTTGGCTGCGTTTCCGACATAGGGCTTTATCAGTTCGCGCTGACTGGCCATCTCGTCAAACAGCGCTTCGACCTGTAGCGGCGCTTTGTTGTAGAGGTTTACGATCAGAGGATTTTTAAGGTCGCAGATTTTCTGCAGGCGCTCGCGCAGGACCGTGTCGTCAAAAAGTTCGGCAACCTGAATGCCGATTTTTGCGTATTTGTCGGAATAAAAGGGAGCAATACCCGATTTGGTCGAGCCGAAGCTTTTGCCGGCAAGACGCTCTTCCTCATATGCGTCCATCATGGGGTGGTAGGGCATAACAACCTGCGCTCTCTCGGAAACGACCAGTTTGGGCTGGGGGACGCCGCGCTCAAGCAGGGATTTCACCTCGGCGTCCAATTTGCGGATGTCAAGCGCAACGCCGTTGCCGACGATGTTTGTGATATGGGGAAAAAACACACCGGATGGGAGAGTGTGAAGGGCAAATTTTCCATACGCATTTATAATGGTATGTCCCGCGTTGGCGCCGCCCTGGAAACGAATGACGATATCGGAGGATTCGGCAAGCATATCTGTGATCTTGCCTTTGCCCTCGTCGCCCCAGTTGGCGCCCACTATTGCTTTAACCATGACACTAACCTTTCTGCAGCTGCGGCTGCGAAAAAATACATAATTACACTCACATTTTATATCATTGCCTTATATTTTGCAAGCCGTAAATTAGCTCTTTACTTTCACGATTTAGTGATGTAATATTGTTATGAATAAAAATATGAGACAAAGCATTCCCGGTTAAGAGGTGTGAAATGAATAAACAACACAGAAAGCCACGCAATATAAATATGTATAAGGCGATACTTACGCTTAAGACGGTCGAGGAGTGCATGAACTTTTTTGACGACCTCTGCACCGTGACCGAGCTGCAATCGATGGAACAGCGGTATCAGGTTGCCGTTTTACTGGATCAGGGCCTCATTTATAATGATATCCTGGAGCAGACCGGCGCCTCCAGCGCGACTATCAGCCGCGTAAACCGCAGTCTCCAGTACGGTGCAGACGGCTATGCCGTCGCCTTTGCCCGGCTGAAGGAGCAGGAAGAGGCAGAGGGCGGAGAGAAATGATCGCTTACAGCGGTCTGGCCGGTCAGTACGATGCCTTTACGGGTGACGTACCGTACGGGGAATTTGCCGATTTTTATGAATCTGTCTTCGCCGCCCGGGGAAAATCTCCCCGGGTACTTTTAGATCTCGCCTGCGGAACCGGTACGCTTGCGGCCGCTATGTCTTCGCGGGGCTATGAGCTCATCGCCGTCGATGCCTCGGCGGATATGCTTTCCGAGGTTATGGATAAATTTGGAGAGCTTCCGGATGCCGTACCGCCGGTTCTGCTCTGCCAGGATATGCGCGGGCTCGACCTGTACGGCACCGTGGACGCGGTGTACAGCAGCCTCGACAGCTTGAGCTATCTCCCCGCCGGGGATATACCGGAGGTCCTGCGCCGCCTTGCACTGTTCACAGAGCCGGGCGGGTTGTTTATCTTTGATGTCAACACGCCCGAGCGTATGCGGTCGCTGGACGGGCAGATATTTGTGGATGAGGATGCATCGGCTCTCTGCCTTTGGCGCGCGGAATTTGACGAGGAGAAGCAGCGCCTCTGCTATGGGATGGATATTTTCACCCGCGCGGGAAAGCTGTGGCGGCGCGAGCAGGAGGAACACATCGAATATGCCCACACCGAGCGGTTTTTGACTGAAAAGCTGGCGGAAGCGGGATTCTATAATATCGAGGTCAATCGAGGCGGGCCGCAGAGCAAATTCGGCCGCATATTTCTCATAGCCGAAAACGGCGGAAAAGGAATGATAAAAAATGGGTGAGATAGTAAGAGCGGTCTCGGCGGACGGCGCTGTTAAAATATCCGCCGTGGAGGCGCGCGATATCGCTGAGCGGGCAAGGCAAATCCATAAGACGAGCCCGACGGCGACTGCCGCGCTGGGCCGAAGCCTCTGCGCGACATCCATGCTTGGCGACATGCTGAAGGAGAACGGCGCTTCGTTGACCGTACGGATAAACGGCGGAGGGGCTATCGGGACGATCATGACCGTGTCGGACAACGGCGGAAACGTCCGCGGTTATGCTCAGAACCCGGAGGCCGACCTGCCCACGCGGCCAGACGGCAAGCTGGATGTCGGTGGGATTGTGGGGAAAGACGGCATGATCACCGTCAGCCGTGACCTGGGATTCGGCGAGCCCTATGTCGGCAGTGCGGCGCTAATCAGCGGCGAAATTGCAGAGGATTTTACGGAATACTACAGTGAAAGCGAACAGGTGCCCTCAGCCTGCGGTCTCGGCGTCCTGGTCGATACCGATCACAGCGTAAAAGCCGCCGGCGGCTTCATAGTACAGCTCATGCCCGGCGCAGCGGATGGGACGATCGGCAGACTGGAGGCAAACATTGCGGCACTGCGGCCTGTCTCATCCATTCTCGACGGCGGCGGGATCGATGCTATCATTTCCGGTGTGCTCGCCGGAATGGAGCCGGAGACTTTGGAACGCCACCCAATAGAATACCGATGCTACTGCAGCCGCGAGCGGGTACGGGATGCGGTAGCCAGTATAGGGCTTGAAGCGCTGGAGGAGATCGCAAAGGACAAAAACCCCACCCGTGTGAGCTGCCAGTTCTGCGACGTGGAGTATGTGTTTACGCCGGAGGAGATTGCTTTGCTGGTCGTGAAGGCCAAAAAAGAAAAGTAATCCATGCCTAAAAAAGAGCGAAATATGGGTTGACAAGTGGAGTGCTGTTTAGTATAATAACAAAGCCGCCGCAGTGAGACGGCAAGAATGGGAGCATAGCTCAGCTGGGAGAGCACATGCCTTACAAGCATGGGGTCACAGGTTCGAGCCCTGTTGTTCCCACCAACTTGGCCCAGTAGTTCAGTTGGTTAGAACGCCAGCCTGTCACGCTGGAGGTCGACGGTTCGAGCCCGTTCTGGGTCGCCATACCCGCGCCGGCGCTATAGCCGGCGCGGACAAGATAATATGCGCCTCTGTAGCTCAGTTGGTAGAGCAGCGGACTGAAAATCCGCGTGTCGTTGGTTCAATTCCGACCGGAGGCACCATTCATGCGGGCGTAGCTCATCCGGTAGAGCGCCACCTTGCCAAGGTGGAGGTAGCGAGTTCGAGCCTCGTCGCCCGCTCCAATTGTTTCAAAGCGCAACGGAGAAAATCTTGTTGTAGGGTTCGAGAAGCGGCGAACGCGTTGCCTCCACCTGTGCCGAAGGCACGTTAAATCATGGAGGCGGGGTCCCCGCGAAACTTGTTTCGTGGGGTGATCTAGCGAGTTCGAGCCTCGTCGCCCGTTCCACGTCAAAGCACACGCTTAACGCTCCAAAAGCCGCGGTTGCGGCTTTTATCCGCTTGTCGCATATGCTTTTCCTTCTTCCGCAAAACAAGTTTTTGCGGAAATCCCTATAATTGATACTCGTGACTTAATTTAAACGAAACATCAGTTTCGTTTAAAAAAGGAGCGACTGAGCGCGAGGGGAAGCACTCGCTTTTCGCGTAATTTGTCCGCGGCGGGACATGCGCCCGCAAGGACACTCTTGCCCACGCCGCAGCGGCGTGGACACCTTTTCACCGAAAAGGTGTGCTTGTATTGATGCAAGCATCAATACAAATAATGTGGCGCCATAGCCAAGCGGTAAGGCAGTGGACTGCAAATCCGCGATTCCCCGGTTCAAATCCGGGTGGCGCCTCCAAATAGAAATAACCAGTCGTACGACTGGTTATTTCTATTTGGAGGCCATTCGGCTTGTCGGGCAAGCCGCCGCCCTGTGGGCGGATTTATCTTAACATTAGGGACACCCTGAAGGTTTCCCCAACCACTTTCTTCCTTCCGAAAAACGAGAGAGAGTTTTTTCCCCCAAGAAGATATTATCGCAGCCGGCGGAAGGAATCCGCCCGCCGTCAATTTGCAGAAATGCTGCAAATTGACGGCATACTCGCGCCGATATAAGCAATGACCAGTCAGGGCTGGTTATTGCTATGCTTTTCCGCCGTTCCTTTCTCCCCAAAAAGCTTTGGACTGTTTGGAGATTATAGCCTTCACCGGCAGCTGTCTGTAACCGACTGGGAAGTTTTGTTACGGTTATGTTACAAAGCGTTGGAAGTAATTGACGAGGAAATTTTTGCGTGCTATGATACCACCGTAAGTAAAAGGGCGATAGTATCAAGACCCCTTTTACATATGAAGAAGCCCGCTTGTTTCATGTGCGGGCGCTAAAACTCTATAAGGAGGAAGAATACATGAAAAAGACACTCGCACTTGTGCTCTCTGTCGCCATGGTATTCGGTCTGATGGCTTTCCCCGCCAGTGCAGACTTTGAAGATTCCAGCGACATTCAGTACACCGAGGCTGTTGATGTTATGACCGCTTGCGGTGTCATCAATGGCTTTGAGGACGGCAGCTTTGATCCTACCGGCACCCTGACCCGTGAGCAGGCGGCCAAGGTCATTGCTTACTTGATGCTTGGCGGAGACACCGCCGATGCGCTTGTTGCCACCACCGCTCCCTTTGATGATGTTGCCGCTACCCGCTGGTCCGCCGGCTACATCGCCTACTGCGTCAGCTCCGGTATTGTTTCCGGCCGCGACGGCAAGACCTTTGATCCTACCGGAAGCGTAACCGGCTATGAGTTTGCCAAGATGCTGCTCGTCGCTCTGGGTTACGATGCTTCCGTCGAAGTCTACACCGGATCTTCCTGGGCTGTCAATGTTGCGAAGACCGCTCTTGACATCGACCTGTTCGATGGCAACGACGGCGCAAACTACAACACGGCTATGACCCGTGAAGAGGCTGCCCTGTATGCTTTCAATACTCTGCAGGCCACCTTAGTTGACTATGATTCCACCGGCACCAGCATTGACCTGGGCAATGGTATCATCGTCAACACCGGCGCTACCAAGGCTGAGGATGTTGAAGACAGTAATGACAGTAAAGACACGATTGACAGCGACGGCTATCTCCAGTTCGCTGAGAAGTACTTCACCGACCTTGAGCGCGACGACGACGATAAAGATGATTTCGGCCGTCCCGCCACCACTTGGACATACGATGACGACGATGTCGGAACCTATGCCGCTGCCGCTGACCTGACCTACACCGCAAAGGTTAAGTGCTCCGCCATCTACTCCGACACCAACGATGAGGCAAAGACCGCTGACTACATCGTTGATGGTGAAACTCAGACGGATCTGATGCTCCACGATATTTCGGGCACATACTACAATGATGATGCTGCCGATAAAATCGGCGGCAACGGCACGCTCATTGAAGTTTACTATGGCGATAATTATGACGAAGATGACGGCGGAGTGCTCGTTGTCGAGATCAACACCTACGTTGGCTATATCTCCGATTGGAATGAGGCCACTGACGATTACGACGAGTATGTTACGATCGATGCTTATTCCGATGATGTTCCTGGCGATCTTGCCGCTGCAAATGATGATATCGATGACGACAGCACGTTTGTGACTGCGGCATTTGACGATGACGATGCCGATGATGAGACCGTTGTTCTCTTCACCTGCGCTCTTAATGACGATGACACATATGACATTGAGTCCGTTGTCCCCGCCGACAGCGTAACGGCCTTTGTCACCCGTTCCAGCACTGATAAGTTTGTTGCCGGCGGTACTACCTACAAGTACTCCGCAAACTATGACGTGGATAACGTGGCGGCTTACGACTCCAATGCGGACGACGCGGTTATCTACCTTGA
>JBFWKZ010000006.1:20905-38167 GCA_050252415.1 Oscillospiraceae bacterium
CTACATCTATGCCGACAGCAACACGGTCTTCGTTTTAGCGGATACCAATGATGAAGACGATGCAGACGATTACGACTACACCGTTTATGTTGGCTATAAAAATGTTCCCGACATCGACGATGCGGCTAATGTTGTCGCCTCGCTGGATGAGGATACCAACAGAGCTACTTATGTCTACGTTGAGAATTCCACCTCTACCAACAGTGCTGAGAGCGTTGTCTACCTCGTCCTCGATGCCAGCGAACTCGACAATGTGATTTCTGAGGAAGATGTTGACGATTACATCGAGCTTGACGCTGTTATCGACGGCGAAAAGGGTACTGCCAAGATCAAAGACGGCAGCGCTGCGGATAATGCGCTTAACACTGTGTTCTCAGGTGCTGGCGATGGTGACTTTGCCGTTTATGCAAGCGCTTCCTACAATTCCGACGGACTGATCACCAAGCTGACCGCCCTGTCCAGCGGTGACGATGTCTATACCGGTACGAGAACTGAGAAGATTGAGGATGACGTTGTCTACTGTGATGGCGCATATTACGCCGTTGCTGATGATTGTGTTGTCTTCAAGGTTGACGATGACGGCGACCTGAACAATTCTTCTCTCAACGCGGTCAAGGATGATGCCGATATGGGTATCACTGTCGTACTTGATGACGACGATGCCGTTTCCATCATCATTCTGAATGATGGCGGATCTCTCTGCGACTAATTCTTAGTTAGCCAATAAGATCTCTGGCGATAGAGGGTGCTTCGGCACCCTCTATTTTTTCGTGTCGCTATTTTCGGGTTGGAGATGGTAAGATCACAGAGAAGTCGGCAGTAGCCGCTTGCGCCTTAGTGATTTGCCCGGTCTTCTATGAAAGTCGTACTGGACAGAATCCCTAAAAAATACTTAAAAAATTTTGAGAAAAATACAAAAATTTTGCTTGACATTTTACGCGCTTTTTGGTATTGTAAATAAGCGACTGTGGGTTAGTTGCGCCCATAACGCGCAAAAATGCGATGAAGCGGGAGATTGCGGCTGTGATTTGCCGGTAACTTTCGTGGAGTATGTCCGATAATCGGGCGGCTGAGAGATTTCTGTACGGCGTATATCGCCTGTACGGAGAGCGAGCCGGCAAAACAGGCCGGTTTGTTTTTCGGGCTGGGGCTGATACGCACGGATTAGTGTGCAGAAAAATCTTATCCGTACGATGCAACTTTGGCGGAGCCAATGCCGCTGCAATTCGTACGAAAATCAGGAGGAAAACACACATGGCAACTACTAACAAGAAGATGATCCGCATTCGGCTGAAGGCCTATGACCATCAGCTTATCGACAAGGCTTCCGAGACCATCGTTGAGACCGCAAAGCGTACAGACGCCAAGGTCTCCGGGCCTATCCCGCTGCCCACAAAGAAGGAAGTCGTCACCATTCTTCGCGCCGTCCATAAGTATAAGGACAGCCGCGAGCAGTTCGAGCGCCGCACACACAAGCGCCTGATCGATATCATGAACCCCACACAGAAGACCGTCGAGTCGCTGATGTCTCTGGAGCTCCCCGCCGGCGTCGAGATCGAGATCAAGCTCTGATCGCCGAACGCCCGCTTTTTCGCGCCGCGCGCTGACAGCTCCAAGGCCATATATATGATGACTGCGGATATGCGGCATAGCGGGGCACGAAAAATTTGCACGGCTTTAAGCCGTGCCTCAATCAGCCAAACCCATTGCCCGCGACTTGCGTGAGCGGGCGGGTCAAGTCAACAGCCTCTGACCGGGACGTTTAGCGTTCGGGAGTCACGCGAGTTGACCAATAACCTGAATAGGAGGAAATACCATGAAAAAAGCTATCATCGGAAAAAAGGTCGGTATGACCCAGATCTTCGATGAGTCTGGCAAGGTCGTTCCGGTAACCGTCATAGAGGCGGGCCCCTGCGTCGTTGTCCAGAAGAAGACCAATGAAAAGGAAGGCTACACTTCCGTCCAGCTCGGCTATCAGGATGAGATTGAGCGCAAGCTCTCAAAGCCTGAGAAGGGCCACTTCGCCAAGGCAAATGTCGGCTACAAGAAGTATCTCAAGGAATTTCGCCTTGAAAATGCCGAAGCGCTGAGCGTCGGCGACGAGGTTAAAGCGAACGTCTTTGCCGAGGGTGACAAGATTGATGTCACCGGTATCAGCAAAGGTAAAGGCTACGCCGGCGTTATCAAACGCTGGGGCGCCCAGAGAACGCCCACCAGCCACGGCGGCGGTCCTGTTCACCGTCATGCCGGCTCTATGGGCTCCGGTACCGATCCCGCGCGTATCTTTAAGGGTAAGATCGGTGCAGGCCATATGGGCTCCGAGCAGGTCACCGTTCAGAATCTCGATGTTGTGAAGGTCGACTCTGAACTCAATATGATCGTAATACGCGGCGCTATCCCCGGCCCGAAGGGCGGTATTGTCTATCTGAAGGATACCGTAAAGACCATGCTGGAGAAGAAGGGTGTTGCCGGTATCAGCGCGAACCCGCAGAAGGCTTCCGCGCGCGTAAACCCGCAGAAGGCTTCCGCCAGAAAAGCATAGAGAAAGGAGAGAGTAATCAATGCCTAAAGCGTTTATTTATAATATGGCCGGTCAGCAGGTCGGCGAGATTCAGCTCTCCGATGCTGTTTTCGGCGTAGAGCCCAACGAGACAGTGGTTCATCAAGTTGTGAAAAACCACCTTGCAAATCGCCGTCAGGGTACGCAGAGCACTCTGACCAAGGGCGAGGTTTCCTATACCACCAGAAAACCTTGGCGTCAAAAGGGCACCGGCCGTGCGCGTGCCGGCTATGCCGGGTCCCCCGTGTGGAGACACGGCGGCGTCGCTTTCGCGCCAAAGCCCCGCGATTACAGCTATAACCTGAACAAGAAGGTCAAGAAGCTTGCTCTTAAGAGCGCCCTTTCCGCCAAAGCGGCCGAGGGCGAGATCGTCGTCATCGATGATCTAAAGATGGATGAGATCAAAACCAGCGCTTTCAAGAGCTTCCTGAGCTCTATTGAGGCCGGCGGCAAGGCACTTGTGATCACCAGGGAAGTTGACGAGAAGGTCGTCAAGAGCGCGCGCAACATTCCCGGTGTTTCCACCACCGTCGCAAATGTCCTGAGCACCTATGAGGTTCTCAACACTGGTAAGCTGGTGGTCGACAAGGCGGCTCTTGAGAAAATCGAGGAGGTCTATGCCTGATGAAAAGCGCTTATGATATCATCATCCGCCCCGTCATCACAGAACAATCCATGGAAGATCTGGATATTAAAAAGTATGTGTTTGAGGTGGCAAAGGATGCCAATAAAATTGAAATAAAAAAGGCTGTGGAAGAGATCTTCGGCGTTACCGTCATCAAGGTCACCACCGCGAACGTCGACGGCAAGGAGAAGCGTCAGGGCGCTTATCCGAAGGGACGCACCGCATCCTGGAAAAAAGCGGTCGTTAAGCTCAGTCAAGACTCTAAGAACATCGAGATCTTCGAGGGCATGGTGTAAGGGAGGAAATGAGAAATGTCTATTAAAGCTTATAAACCTACCACTCCGTCCAGAAGACATATGACGGTATCAGGCTTCGACGGTATCGACAAGCGTGCAAAGCCTGAAAAGGGTCTTGTCGAGATCCTGAAGAAGAATGCCGGCCGCAACAGCTACGGCCGAATCACCGTCCGTCATCAGGGCGGCGGAAATAAGAAAAAGTACCGCATCGTCGACTTCAAGCGCAATAAGTCCGATATACCGGCACAGATCCTGCGCCTGGAGTATGATCCGAACCGCAGCGCAAACATCGCCTTGGTCGAATATCCGGACGGCGAGCGCCGCTATATTCTGGCCCCTGTCGGTCTGAATGTTGGAGATACCGTTATCTCCTCTGCTAGCGCCGACATCAAGCCAGGCAACTGCCTGCCCATTGCAAACATTCCGGTCGGTACGGTGATACACAATATTGAGCTCTACCCCGGCAAAGGCGCTCAGCTTGTCCGCTCAGCCGGTGCTGCCGCTCAGCTGATGGCTAAGGAGGGCGACATGGCTCAGGTCCGCCTGCCCTCGGGTGAGTTCCGCAAGATCCGCCTTGATTGCCTCGCCGTTATCGGTCAGGTCGGGAACGTTGATTCTTCCAATATTTCGATCGGTAAGGCCGGACGCAAGCGCCACATGGGCGTTCGTCCCACCGTCCGCGGCTCCGTCATGAACCCCTGTGACCACCCCCATGGCGGTGGTGAGGGCAAGAGCCCCGTCGGTCGTCCCGGTCCTGTTACCCCCTGGGGTAAGCCGACCCTTGGATATAAGACCCGCAAGACTAAGAACCGCACCGATAAGTTCATAGTCAAGCGCCGCAACGCCAAGTAAGGAGGGTATAAAAGTCATGAGCAGAAGTGTTAAAAAAGGCCCTTTTGCGGCTCCCGAGCTGCTGAAGAGAGTCGATGAAATGAATAAGACCGGCGATAAGAAGGTTATAAAAACCTGGAGCCGCGCTTCCACTATCTACCCGTCTTTCGTTGGCCACACCGTAGCCGTCCATGACGGCCGCCGTCATGTCCCCGTTTACATTACCGAGGATATGGTCGGGCATAAGTTGGGCGAGTTCGCACCCACCCGCACTTATCGCGGACACGCCGGCGCCAAGACCGTCAAATAAGGAGGAGAGAAAATGGAAGCAAAAGCACATCTTAAATATGCCCGCATATCTCCCCGTAAGGTCAAAATCGTCTGCGACCTTATCCGCGGCAAGGATGTAGGTACCGCGAGAGCAATTCTCATGCAGACACCCAAGGCTGCAAGCGAACTCGTTTTGAAGCTTCTCAACAGTGCTTCGGCAAATGCTGAGAACAACTTTGAAATGGATCCCGAGGCGCTCTATGTCTCCGAGGCATTTGCAAACCCCGGTCCCATCCTCAAAAGGGGCATGCCCAGAGCCCAGGGACGTATGTACCGCATCAATAAGAGAACCAGCCACATCAGCATCACCGTGGCTGAGAAGGAATAAGGGAGGCAGAATATGGGACAGAAAGTTAATCCTCATGGCCTTCGTGTCGGCGTTATCAAGGATTGGGATTCCCGCTGGTACGCACGCAATGACAAGGTCGGCGATTTGATCGTCGAAGATTACAATATCCGCAAGTATCTCAAGGAGACCCTGTATTCCGCAGGCGTCCCCAAGATTGAGATCGAACGTGACAGCTCCAAAGTACGCATCTTTATCCATTGCTCCCGTCCCGGAGTCGTCATCGGAAAGGGCGGCGCCGAGATCGAGCGTCTGCGCAAGACGATGGAGAAGCGCATCGGTAAGCCCGTTGCCCTGTCCATTGTCGAGGTCCGTACCCCTGATGTGAACGCCCAGCTTGTTGCTGAGAATATCGCTTCCCAGCTTGAGCGCCGCATCGGCTTCCGCCGCGCGATGAAGAATGCCATGGGCAGAGCTATGCGCATGGGCGCACGCGGAATCAAAATCATGGTATCCGGCCGCATCGGCGGCGCCGAGATTGCCAGAAATGAGTGCTATCACGAGGGTACCATCCCCCTGCAGACCCTTCGTGCCGATATTGAATATGGCTTTGCCGAGGCGGCTACCACTTATGGCCGTATTGGCGTCAAGGTCTGGATCTACAAGGGCGAGGTTCTCTCTCAGACGCTCCGCACCACTCCCCGGACCATGGATATGAGCCGCCGCGACGACCGCCGCCGTCGTGATGACCGCCGCCGCGACGACCGCCGCAAGAGCGGACCGAGCGGTTTCAACCGTCAAAATCAGGGTAACTACAACAGAGGCGGCAACCGCCAGACTCAGGGCAACTTCAACAGAGGCCCCCGTCCCGCCGCCGGTGCTCCTAAGGAAGGAGGCAACGCATAATGCTGATGCCCAAAAGAGTTAAGTACCGCAGAGTTCACCGCGGTCGCATGAAGGGCAAGGCCACTCGAGGCAACTTCGTCTCCAACGGAGAGTATGGCCTGATGGCCACAGAACCCAGCTGGATTACCAGCAACCAGATCGAGGCGGCTCGTATCGCCATGACCCGCTACACCAAGCGTGGCGGTAAGGTCTGGATCAAGATATTTCCCGACAAGCCTGTCACTGAGAAGCCGGCTGAGACCCGAATGGGTTCCGGTAAGGGATCTCCCGAGTACTGGGTTGCCGTTGTTAAGCCCGGTCGTGTCATGTTTGAGATCGCCGGTGTTCCCGAGGAGACTGCCCGCGAAGCTTTGCGTCTTGCCGGCCATAAGCTGCCCTGCAAGGCCAAAATCGTAAAACGCGAGGCTGAATCTGAGATTGGTGGTGAATAAGATGAAGGCAAACGAAATTCGCAATATGTCCGCCACCGAGCTTGAAGAAAAGCTCGTCGAACTAAAAAAGGATCTGTTCGTGCTCCGCATGCAGCATGCGACCAATCATCTTGACAACCCCGTTAAGATTTCCGCAGTGCGGCGTGATATTGCCCGAGTCAAGACCATTATGCGCGAAAAGCTCGAGCAGTGAGGAGGTAAGTGAGAATGAACGAAATCAGAACAACTTCCCGCAAGACCAGGATTGGCAAGGTCGTATCCGATAAAATGGACAAGACCGTCGTCGTCATTGTTGAAGACAGTGTTGCTCATCCCATTTATAAGAAGATTATCAAGAGAACCTATCGTTTGAAGGCACACGACGAGCAGAACAGCTGCGGCATCGGAGACAGAGTCAAGGTTATGGAGACCCGTCCTCTCTCCCGTGACAAGAGATGGCGTGTGATTGAAATTATAGAGAAGGCAAAGTAAGGAGGCACCGAAATGATACAGCAGGAAACTTATCTTAAGGTCGCCGACAATACCGGCGCCAAAGAGCTCAAGTGCATCCGCGTTTTGGGCGGATCTAAACGCAAGTACGGCAATATCGGTGACGTCATCGTTGCTTCTGTCCGCAAGGCTGCTCCCGGCGGCACCGTTAAAAAGGGTGAGGTTGTCCGTGCGGTCATCGTGCGCACCGCCAAGGGTGTCCGCCGTACCGATGGTACCTATGTCCGCTTTGATGAAAACGCCGCCGTTATCATCAGAGAGGATAAGAATCCCCGCGGTACCCGTATTTTTGGACCTGTAGCTCGTGAGCTGCGTGAGAGGGATTATATGAAGATCCTGTCTCTGGCTCCCGAAGTCATATAGGAGGACAGTTATCATGAATATCAGAAAAGACGATACAATCATCGTTCTGTCCGGCAAGGACAAGGGCAAGAAGGGCAAGGTCCGCTCCGCAGATCCTAAGGCGGGGAAAGTCGTGGTCGAGGGTGTTAATGTCGCTTCGCGCCATAGAAAGCCCCGCAAGCAGGGCGAAGAGGGCGGTATTCTCAAAGTTGAGACCCCTATTTACGCCAGCAAAGTTATGGTTGTCTGCCCCAAGTGCGGCAAGCCGACCCGTGTCGCTCACATAATCGATGGCGACAAAAAAGTACGCGCCTGCAAGAAGTGCGGCGCGGCACTATAAGGGAGGAGAGCATTTAAATGACTACAATGAAGAAAAAGTACATTGAGGAAGTCGCTCCCGCCCTCATGGCTAAATTCAACTACAAGAGCGTCATGCAGATTCCCCGCCTCGACAAGATCGTCATCTCTGTCGGCTGTGGCGACTGCAAGGATAACGCCAAGGCTCTTGACGCCGTTATCAGAGACATCACCGCAATCGCAGGCCAGAGGGCTGTTGCAACCAAGGCGCGCAAGTCCGTTGCAAACTTCAAGCTCCGCGAGGGCATGAGCATCGGCGTCAAGGTCACCCTCCGTCAGGACAGAATGTGGGAGTTTTTGGATAGACTCTTTAATATTGCCCTGCCCCGCGTTCGTGACTTCCGCGGCGTCTCTGCAGACTCTTTTGATGGCCGCGGCAACTACAGCCTCGGTCTGAAGGAGCAGATCATCTTCCCTGAGATCGACTATGATAAGATCGAAAAACTCAGAGGAATGAACATCGCGATCTGCACCACCGCCAATACCGATGAAGAGGCCCGCGAGCTCTTAAAGCTCATGGGCGCACCCTTCATCCAGGCCTAAGGGAGGTAAGCGAAAATGGCAAAGAAGGCAATGATTCTTAAACAGCAGGCTCCTGCTAAGTTTTCTACCCGCAAGTACAACCGCTGCAAGATCTGCGGACGCCCTCACGCTTATCTGCGTGACTACGGTGTCTGCCGCATCTGCTTCCGCGAGTTGGCCTATAAAGGCCAGATTCCAGGCGTCAAGAAGGCTTCGTGGTAAAAACAAAGTGACACGCAAGGCTTTACTTTAGACGGGCAATTGCCCGCCAAATGAAACGAAAGAATAGTATTATATTATAGGATGGCGAAAGGTCATGGTTAATCGTGGATTAGTCATGAAACCTCGCTGCCTGAACAGGCTTTCCCGCCTGTAACTCTAAACAAGGAGGAAAAAACATGCAAATCACTGATCCTATTGCGGATATGTTGACCCGAATCCGCAACGCCGGAAGTGCAAAGCACGAGACTGTCGACGTGCCTGCTTCCAACATGAAAAAAGCAATCGCCGGAATCCTACTCGAAGAGGGATACATCAAATCCTTTCAGATCGTGGATGACGGTACCCAGGGGATCATCCATATCACCCTGAAATATCTTCCCGGCAAGGAAAAGGCCATCACCGGGCTGCGCCGTGTTTCCAAACCCGGTCTTCGCGTTTATGCCGCATCTGACGAGCTCCCCCGCGTTCTGCGCGGCATGGGCATCGCCATCATCTCTACCTCCAAGGGCGTTATGACCGACAAAAATGCTCGCGCAGCTCATGTCGGCGGTGAAGTCCTTGCGTTCGTATGGTAAGGAGGTTAGAAGATGTCTAGAATTGGTAAAGCACCTATAACAATTCCCGCAGGCGTTGAGGTCAATGTCGGCGAGAACAACCATATTTCTGTAAAGGGCCCCAAAGGCGTTCTTGAGATGAACGCAGCGCCACAGATGAAGATAGAAGTCAATGACGGTATCATCACTGTTTCCCGTCCTGACGATGAAAAGGAGAGCCGTGCGCTCCATGGACTCACCAGATCTCTGGTCAACAACATGGTTCTCGGCGTAACTCAGGGTTTTTCCAAGACCCTTGAAGTAAACGGCGTCGGTTACCGCGCAGCAAAAGAGGGGAAAAAGCTTGTTATGAACCTCGGATTCTCCCATCAGGTATTTGTTGATGAAGTCGATGGCATCACCATTGACGTTCCCAATCCAAATACCATCATCATCAACGGTATAGACAAGCAAAAGGTCGGCCAATTTGCCGCAGATGTCCGCAAGAAAAGAGTGCCGGAGCCTTATAAGGGCAAGGGTATTAAATATTCTTACGAAGTCATCCGCCGCAAAGAAGGCAAGACCGGCAAATAACAGGAGGTGTGCCTAAATGATTAAAAGACCCGATACAAAGGGACAGCGTATTAAACGCCACGCCAGAGTCCGCGGTAAGATCTCCGGCACCCCAGAGAGACCCAGGCTCAGCGTTTACAGAAGCGAAAACCATATCTATGCTCAGGTCATTGATGATGTCACCGGAGAGACCCTTGCCGCTGCTTCTTCCGTCGAGAAAGGCTTTGAAGGCCTTGGTGGAAACAAGGAGGCCGCTAAGAAGGTTGGCTCTGCGATTGCGGAGCGCACGCTTGCCAAGGGAATCGACACTGTCGTGTTTGACCGTGGTGGCAATGTCTATCACGGACGTGTGAAGGAACTGGCCGAAGGCGCTCGCGAAGCCGGGCTGAAGTTCTAAGGGGAGGAGGAAACGAAAATGGCTTATAATAACAACAGAGACAGACGTGATGAAGCTCAGTCTGAGTTTACCGAGAAGGTCGTTTCCCTGAACCGCGTTTCCAAAACCGTTAAGGGCGGCCGCATCTTCAAGTTTGCAGCGCTCTGCGTTGTCGGCGACGGCAAGGGCAGAGTCGGTTATGGTCTTGGAAAGGCCGGTGAGGTTTCCGAGGCTATCCGCAAGGGCATAGAGGATGCAAGAAAGAATATCGTGAATATCACGCTCAATGGAACGACAATTCCTCACGAGACGATTGGTATTTTCGGCGCCGGCAGGGTTCTCATGAAGCCGGCAGCCCCAGGTACCGGCGTTATTGCCGGCGGCGCGGTTCGTGCCGTTGTCGAGGCAGCCGGAATCAAGGACATCAGGACCAAGTGCCTGCGTTCCAATAACCCCCAGAACGTCGTTGCCGCCACCATGGCCGGTCTTCGTTCTTTGCGCGACGCCCAGCAGGTGGCCGCCGTCCGGGGTAAGGCACCTGAAGACATTCAGGGTTAGGAGGTAGCAGCATGGCAAATCTTAAAATTAAGCTCGTAAAGAGCCTTAACGGCAGACTTGATAAGCACATCGCTACTGCCAACTCCCTTGGACTGCACAAGCTCGGAAACGAGACGGTGCAGCCCGATAATCCCCAAACCAGAGGCAAGATTGCCAAAATTGGCTATCTGCTTAAGGTCACTGAAGAATAAGGAGGCGCGCAGTAATGAAATTAAACGAGCTCTCTCCCGCCTTTGGCTCCACTCATGTGGCAAAGCGCAAGGGCAGAGGACATGCGACCGGTAACGGCAAGACTGCAGGCCGCGGCCATAAGGGCCAGAAGGCACGTAGCGGCGGCGGAGTCCGAATCGGGTTTGAAGGCGGCCAGATGCCTTTGGCTCGCCGAATTCCTAAGCGTGGTTTCAATAATATTTTTGCAAAGCCCTTGGAGGCGGTGAACATCTCCGCACTCGAGAAGTTCGAGGACGGTGCCGTTGTTGGCGCTGCCGAGCTGCTCAAGGCCGGTATCCTCTCCAAGTGCCCTTACGGTGTCAAGATCCTTGGCAATGGCGAGCTGACAAAGAAACTTACAGTTAAGGCTTCCGCTTTCTCAGAGTCCGCAAAATCCAAAATAGAGGCAGCAGGCGGAAAGACTGAGGTGGTGTAAGGTGTTTCAAACTATTCGTAACGCATGGAAGATTGACGAGCTTCGGAAGAAGATCATGTTTACCCTGATCATGATCCTACTCTATCGTTTAGGCAACTCTATCCCCGTCCCTTACGTTAACGTTGAATACCTCGTACAGTATCTGGACAGCCTGTCCAACACCGTCCTCGGTCTGTATAACGTTATGTCGGGCGGCGCTTTTTCCCGTGCGACGATTTTTGCCTTATCCATCCAGCCTTATATTAACGCATCCATTATCATTCAGCTCCTCACCATCGCCATTCCCGCTTTGGAAAGAATGCAGAAAGAGGGTGGCGAGGAAGGCCGGAAAAAGATTGCCGCTATCACCCGCTATTCCACTGTTTTGATCGGTCTTATTCAAGGCTTTGCCTACTATATGCTCATTCGGAACAATAACCTGCTCACTGAGGATGGTATATGGCAAGCTATCGTAATCATTCTCACCTTTACGGCAGGCAGTGCGCTGCTTATGTGGATGGGCGAGCAGATTACCGAGTTCGGTATCGGCAACGGCATTTCCATTATCCTTTTCGTAAGCATCGTTTCCCGCTTCCCAATGGCGATTTTCAACACGGGCAGAAACGTTGCCAGCGGCGCAACACCATGGTATGTTGCCTTGCTGATGGTCGTTGGCGCCTTGGCGATTATTGTTCTCATCGTCATTGTCACGAACGCTGAGAGGCGGATTCCTGTCCAGTACTCAAAGCGTGTCGTTGGCCGTAAGATGTATGGCGGACAGACGACTCACCTTCCTATGAAAGTGAATATGTCCGGCGTCCTGCCAATCATTTTTGCCCAGTCCATAGCTTCGCTTCCGGCAACGATCCTCATGATGTTCGGCATCACAAGCGACAGTACGGGCTTTTGGGGCGGCTTTCTCAAAGTATTTAACACGACAAGTGTCATGTACTCAATTATTTATCTTCTATTGATCATATTCTTCTCGTATTTCTATGCGACTATTCAGTTCAATCCGATTGAGATTGCGAACAATCTGAAGCGCAACGGCGGATTTATTCCCGGCTTCCGCGCCGGACGACCAACCAGCGACTTTATATCAAAGGTGCTTAACAAGATTACATTGTTCGGTGCTATCTATCTTGGTATTGTTGCTGTTGCTCCACTCCTGATTGCCACCTTTAGCAAGACGGCCGCAAATAGCGGCGTCTCACTTGGCGGTACCTCAATCATAATCGTTATCGGCGTTGCCCTTGAAACTGTCAAGGCTCTGGAAAACCAGATGCTTATGCGCCACTATAAGGGCTTCCTTGAGTAATTGGAGGGTTTGGTAATGAAACTGATACTTTTAGGTGCTCCTGGAGCAGGAAAAGGTACTCAGGCGGAAATTTTAAGCCGAGATCTCGCCATTCCAACCATTTCGACCGGAAATATCCTACGTGCTGCCATAAAAAATGGTACACCGGTGGGGATTACGGCGAAAAAGTTTATTGACAACGGCAAGCTGGTGCCGGATGATGTCATTATAGGCATTATCCGGGAGCGGCTCGCCGAAGACGACTGCAAGAACGGGTTTATTCTCGACGGTGTGCCCCGCACAATTCCTCAAGCCCAAGCACTTGAGGAGGCCGGAATCGATATTGATTATGCGATCTATCTCGACGTCAGTGAAGAGGTCATTATCGCACGCATGTCCGGAAGAAGAACCTGTAAAGACTGCGGTGCTACCTATCAGGTGGCGACAAGGCCCCCAAAAAAAGAAGGCATCTGCGATATCTGCGGAGGCAAGCTCATAATCCGCAATGATGACGCTCCGGAGACCGTCCGGGCAAGGCTTAAGGTATTCCATGAGGAGACCGAGCCGCTTAAGGACTTTTACGCCAAGAGGAGCAAACTCAAGATAGTGGAGAATTATCCCACTGTCGAAGAGAATACAGCTGTTATCTATAGAGCTCTGGGGATGAAATTATGATTACGATAAAGACCCCACGGGAAATCGAGCTCATGCGCCGGGCGGGTAAAATTACCGCGGCTGCCCGTACTGTTGCACGGGAAATGGTAACCCCCGGTGTTACAACCCGAGAGATAGACAGAGCTGTACACCAGTTTATCAAAAAATCAGGCGCTGTGCCGTCCTTTTATGGGTACGGCGGATTTCCTGGCAGTGCCTGTATTTCAGTTAACGATCAGATTATTCATGGGATACCCGGAAAACGCGTTGTCAATGAGGGGGATATCGTATCGCTCGATGTGGGCGCTTATATTGGCGGCTATCACGGCGACTGCGCCGGAACCTTTTTGGCGGGCGAAGGCAGCGAGGAGGCAAAACGCCTTATCGCCGTTACACGTCAGTCGTTTTTCGAGGGGATCAAATTTGCACGACAGGGCTATCGGGTCTCGGATATTTCCCACGCTATTCAGGAATACGTTGAAAACAACGGGTTTACTCTGGTACGGGAATATGTTGGACACGGGATTGGAGAAAAACTCCATGAAGCTCCTGAGGTTCCCAACTACGGCGCGCCGGGTCACGGTCCCCGCCTTATAAAGGGTATGACCATAGCCATTGAGCCTATGGTCAACGCCGGAGGTGCAGAAATTCGTGAACTCGACGATAATTGGACAGTGGTTACAGCCGATGGAAGCTTGTCGGCACATTATGAGAACACTGTTCTCATAACAGACGGTGAGCCAGAAATACTCACATGGGCGGAGGACATATAAAGTGAGCTGCGTTGAGCAGTACGACATAGTCCGCTCCCTTGCGGGGCATGATGCGGGAAATCTTTTTCTCGTACTTGATATTCGCGGGGACAGAGCCCTACTTGCCGATGGCAAGATGAGAAAGCTCCAAAAGCCAAAGTTCAAGAGCTTTAAGCACCTTGAACTTGTGTGCCGGGGCCAGCACAAGCCAGCTGAGCTGATCAGCGGCTCAATGATTTCAGATAAAGAAATTTTTAAACTGCTGGCGGGTTACCGCTGCAAGGCCAAGGAATAATTCGTAGGAGGGAAAGCATCTTGGCAAAAGACGATGTTATCGAGCTCGAGGGCACGGTTATTGAATCCCTGCCCAATACCATGTTCCAGGTCGATATTGGTCATGGCCATGTCATCCTGGCCCACATTTCCGGAAAGCTCCGGATGAATTTTATAAGAATCCTCCCCGGTGACAAGGTCACGGTTCAGATGTCTCCTTATGACATGAGCCGGGGCAGAATCACCTGGAGAAGCAAGTAACAGGAGGTTTTACAAAATGAAAGTCAGACCGTCCGTCAAGCCCATGTGTGAAAAGTGCAAGATCATTAAGCGCAAGGGCAAAGTAATGGTAATTTGCGAAAATCCTAAGCATAAGCAGCGTCAGGGTTAACAGCGGCTGCTTTACGAAGATCACAATCGCCCTTTGCGGCGGCGCTCGGATAATGGGCGTGAAGATCACAAGAAAGGAATGATTGACAAATATGGCACGTATCGCCGGCGTTGACCTGCCCAAGGATAAGAGAATCGAAATCGGTCTCACTTATGTTTATGGTATCGGCAGAAACAGCGCAAACAAGATACTCGAAATGACCGGGATCAATCCCGATACCAGAGTCAAAGACCTAACCGAGGAAGACGAGGCTAAGCTGCGTGAGTGTATCGACCACAATTTTGTGGTTGAAGGCGATCTTCGCAGAAGTGTTGCACTGGATATCAAACGTCTTACCGAGATCGGCTGCTATCGCGGTTTGCGCCACCGTCGTGGGCTGCCCGTACGCGGTCAGAGAACTAAGACCAACGCGCGCACCCGTAAGGGGCCGAAGCGCACGATGGCCAATAAGAAGAAGTAAAGGAGGGATATGTAATGGCAGCAGCACCTAAGAAAAAGGTCAGAACCCGCAGAAAAGAGCGTAAAAACATTGAAAAGGGAGCCGTGCATATCAGCTCTTCCTTCAATAACACTATGGTGACGATCACCGATGTCAACGGCAATGCCATCTCCTGGGCTTCCTCAGGCGGAATGGGTTTCCGCGGCAGTAAGAAGTCCACTCCTTTTGCCGCACAGACTGCAGCAGAAACAGCGGCGAAGTCCGCTATGGAGCATGGGCTTAAGACTGTTGAGGTCTACGTTAAAGGACCTGGCTCCGGACGTGAGGCAGCGATTCGCGCACTGCAGACCGCCGGCTTGGAGGTAACCATGATAAAGGACGTTACCCCAATTCCACACAATGGTTGCCGTCCACCCAAGCGTCGCCGCGTATAGTTAAAAAGGAGGAAAGATTATGGCAAAGAATATGCAGCCCGTTGTAAAGCGCTGCAAAGCGTTGGGCATTTCTCCTGCCGCCATGGGATATACCGGTAAGACCAAGGCGGAGACCATCCGCAATCCCAAGGGCCAGATGCGCAGGAAGCAGAGCGAGTATGCTTTGCAGCTCAACGAAAAGCAAAAGGTTAAGTTTGTCTACGGAATCCTTGAAAAACAGTTTCGTATGTATTATGACAAGGCGGCAAAGACCCCCGGTGTCACCGGTGAGGTTCTGCTCACAACCATAGAGCGCCGTCTTGATAATGTTATTTATCGTCTCGGTTTCGCAATGACCCGTCGTGAGGCGCGTCAGGCCGTGAACCATGGTCATTTTACCGTCAACGGCAAGAGAGTTGACATCCCTTCCTATCTGGTAAACCTTGGTGATGTTATTGAGGTCGCTGAGAAAAGCCGCTCATCCGTCATGTTCAAGCGTTTACTTTCGGAGGACGCTCCTGTCATTACCCCTCCCCAGTGGCTGTTCCGTGAAAAGAATGCGCTGAAGGGTGTGGTGGCTAAGATGCCTACAAGAGAGGATATTGATCTACCCATTGAAGAGCACCTGATCGTCGAGCTGTACTCCAAGTAATAGACAGACCCTCATAATTGGAAAGCTGATCATCGCCCCAGCGTCTTATTGGCGCTATGACATCAAAGGAGGGACTTGAAATGATTGAAATTGAGAAGCCGCGCATTGAGTGCATTGAGACGCCGTCTGACAGTTCTTACGGTAAATATATTGTGGAACCCTTGGAGCGCGGCTATGGTACGACCTTAGGTAACTCTCTCCGCAGGGTGCTCCTGTCATCTCTCCCCGGGACTGCAGTCACTTCCATTAAGATTGCCGGTGTACAGCACGAATTTTCTGTAATTCCCGGTGTGAAAGAGGATGTGACCGAGATTGTTCTTAACGTAAAGAACATTATTGCGAGACTCCACTGTGACGACCCCAAAACCGTCTATATTGAGATGTCCGGCGAATGCGAAGTTACTGCCGGGGACATCAAGCCCGACGGTGAGGTGGAAATCCTAAACCCGGAACAGCATATTGCTACGCTCGGGCCTGATGGCTCTCTGAGTATGGAGCTGACAATCAGCCATGGACGCGGCTATGTTTCTGCAGAGAAGAATAAACCTGCTCAGCCCATTATTGGTACGATACCTGTGGACTCCATCTATACCCCTGTTCTCAAGGTGAACTATACCGTTGAGAACACCCGTGTTGGTAACCAGACCGATTTTGATAAACTGACTATCGAGGTGTGGACGGATAAGACCATCACCGCGAAGGATGCCATATCTCTCGGTGCAAAGATACTTTGTGACCACTTTACTCTCTTTACAGATCTGAGTGATACCATCGGCAGCCGCTCTACAGTCGTCGAGAAGGTCGAGACCCAGAGGGACAAGGTTCTGGAAATGACTATTGAGGAGCTGGACCTGTCTGTCCGCAGCTTCAACTGCCTCAAACGCGCAAATATTAATACCGTGGAAGACCTCATCAGTAAGACTCAGGATGAGATGATAAAGGTCAGGAACCTTGGCCGTAAGTCTCTTGAGGAAGTTGAGCACAAGCTCACTATGATGGGACTTTCCCTCGCCAGCGAAGAAAACAACTAGGCGACACTCTAATAAGGAGGAAAAGCGAAATGCCCGGAATAAGAAAGCTCGGCAAAACTACCGATCAACGTATGGCTATGCTTCGCCAGCAGGTTACCGACCTTCTGGATAAGGGACGCATGGAAACCACCGTCACTCGCGCCAAGGAGATCGGACCTTTAACCGAGAAAATGATAACTCTCGGCAAGAATAATTCTCTTGCCAACTATCGTCAGGTACTTGGATTCATTACCCGTGAAGACGTGGCAAAGAAACTCGTTGACGAAATTGCACCCAAGTATACTGAGCGAAACGGTGGCTATACCCGTATTGTTCGCATTGGACCTCGCCGCGGTGACTCTGCGGAAATGGCTGTAATCGAGCTTGTGTAAAACAAGATGAGGGGAATATCCCCACTCGTAAGTTCAGCCCAGACGCACATTTTGTGTGTCTGGGCTGAACTTTTTTGCCGGGGTGCAGCTTGCTTTCTTGTGAAGTAAGGTCGTTTCTATAAGTCTA
>JBFWKZ010000007.1:0-25280 GCA_050252415.1 Oscillospiraceae bacterium
CCGATCTTTACCAGAATGATGCCGTTCGGGTTTTGAATGATTTCTTCAAAAACTTTCAGGTTTTTATCGGAAAAACCAAGCTCATGCTTGCTGACGATAACGGCGCTCCGGTCCAGAAGCCGGATGACGATTTTTTCACCGTATACTGTGGGCATGACGGAAATTCGCATATCCACTATGCGCCCGTCGACCGTCATCTCCACACGGCCGTCCTGCGGGATACGCTTTTCTGCAATATCCATATCGCCGATGATTTTGATGCGGGTGACAATAGCCGAATGGCTGTTGTTCTCCATCTGCATCATTTCGCGCAGTTCACCGTCCAGCCTGAAACGTATGCGCAGATTATTTTCCATAGGCTCAATATGGATATCACTGGCCCCAAGCTGAACCGCCTGTCTTATCAGAGAATTCAAGAGTTTAACAACGGGCGCGGAATCGACGTTTGCTTTCAGGGTTTCGTTAATGTCGGCGATGGCGTCTTTCTTATAGTTCTTGTTAAATTCCTCAACCGCTTTTTCCGCGCTGCTTTTTTCATAATAAATACCGATGGCGCGGTTGATTTGTTCCGCCGGAGCCCCAACAGTTTGCACATTAAGCCCTGTGGCCAGTTTAACGTCATCGATGGCAAAAATATTCGACGGATTTTCCATTGCGAGGGTTATAACATCGTCTTTGAGCTTGATTGGAATAATCGTATGGCGCCTGGCAAGTTTTTCAGGGATCAGCAATGGCACTTCCGGTGAAATGCTGATCTGCTCCAGATTGATATTATAGTCCCGATATTGTTCATCAAGCGCATTCACCAGCTGTTCAGCAGTCAAATAGCCAAGATCCAGCAGGACTGCGCCAAGTTTTCGATTTGTTTTTTCCTGTTGCTGCAGCGCAACATGAAGTTGATCCTGTGTGATGTATTCCAGTTTGACCAGGATCTCCCCAATACGCAAATTATTAATATCCATATCCTATTTTCCCCTCAAAATCACGACTGCGGCAGCGAATGCAGATAATAAACGATCTCCGCGCGAGTAATATACGCAGATTCATCATCAATTCCAGGCGATGTAAATCCGGTTTCCTGCTCAATGGTCAGAGCCGCGTCCTTCCATTTGAAATCAGGCTGATTGAGGCTTCTTTGCATGACGAGTTCGAATTCATGATAACTTGTCGGCGCGTTGGGCCGCAATGTCCCATCATCATAGCCGACGAGGCATCCCATAAGATAACCCCTGTAAAAAGCTTTTTCCATAGCGCTTTGCGACTGACCGAGCTCACTGTAATCGGAAAACGGAGTCAGATCGACCGCATCCGTCGGCGCTTCCCAATGAAAAAACTGATCGAGCAAAACGACGAGTTCACCCCTTGTCATGGGGTCATCCGGGCGGAACCGATTTTCACTGTCGCCAGTCACAAGATGCTGCCTGCCGAAATCGTCAATGGCCGTTTCCGCCCAGTGACCGGAAATATCGTTGAATTTAACATAGGGGTCGGTATCGTCATCATCCGTTTTTAAAACATACCGCGTTCCCGGAAACGTCTCATCGGATGCGGTATCAAAGGGATTTGCCTTACGGAATGTTCCGTTTTCGCCCCAATCCACCAATGTTTTGTGTGCTTGGGTCATTGGGGATATATCATAGAGGCTGAGCTCGATCGTGCCTACCAGCATCGTGGGATCGTCTTCGTCCAAATTGATGACAACGCTGTCCACCTCAATGCTTTTGCTGAAATTCCAAAAGCTACGAAGCGCACTCCAAAGCGCTTCATAGGAACCCGAGAAAATGATATGCACACCCTGTACAAGCGGGGCCCCCATATTGGCATCCGCAGCCGTAGCGCTATCCGACGGATCCTGAGATAAATCCACGGTATGCAGCGCGTCGAAGTCAATGCTTATATCGTCTAATCCGGCGTTTTGAAGCAGATCGTTTATCACAAGAATGGTTTCTTCCTGCTCATCCAGAGAGGCAAAATATTGTTTTCCAATCGTATCAATCTGTGATGCGATATCCTCCTCTTGCCGGTCTATCTGGTCAAACGTCGTTTCGATTCCGACAAGGCTCCGCCTTTTTGATTCCCAGTCGGCAATATTGGTTTCTACCGCAGACAGCTGCGCAAGTTGGGGGGTGATGAGATAAGTAACCAGGAAATACTCAGCGACGAAAAACAGCAAAACGATAACCATTATTTTTTCCCGCTTTGTCAGCCGCATCAATCTTCACCATCCTTTAATGTGAATGTCATATCGAAGCTGTATGCGCCTTCGTCATTGGATATCGATGTAACACACAAAGAATCAAATCGATCGGCCTTACGGATATTGTATTCAAGCTCGGCAATGGCCGGTTTGCTCAATGCAATCCCGGACATTCCAATACTTTTGTCCATGGCTATCGAAACGCTTTCAATCTGCACATCTTTGGGAACGGTGCTCAGCAGGCTGAAAAAAAAGGGCTCGTCCAGCCATTGGTTCTCTTTCAGCGTCTTGTCCGCATTCTCAATATTGGTTAGCTGAGCCTGAAGCTGACCAAGCGCCTGTGTTTGATTATCCACTTCGCTCAGAAGCGGATAATCCGCATCGTTCATAACCTCGGCCTTGATTGTCGCCGCTTCATTTTTCAGCCATATTCCGTATCCTAAATTAAAAAGCGGCCAAGCGGCAAGAATAAAGGCCAAAAGAATGATAAGCAGCTTAAACGGAATAGCCGCATTGCTTTGCGGTTTTCCCCTTGTCAGATATGGCTCAAAGAAATTGAAATCACGCATATGCTTTCCCCTATCGTCTGAAAAATGCTCCGATAGCGTTCAAATAAGGTGTTAAATTGGAGGAATCGTCTTGTATCCGGACACAATTGAGCGTTTGAACCTGCTCAACCGGTATGCCAAGCACTCGGGAAAGATAAGCGTCAAATCCCTTTATCTGTGCGGCATTACCATGGATAAATATTTTCTGAACGGTCTTATCCTCGCTGCGGCTTGAGTAATACCTAAAAACGCGTTCAAGCTCATCTGCCCAATTGTCGATAACATTTTTGACAACATTGATTTCTCTCAGCGTTATCTGTTCAGGATCTTCAGCGGCATCGGGCTGAATTTGAGTACTGGTATCAAGGTCAATAGAGCCACGCTTTCTCCGATCGGTCTCCTCCTCAGAATAGTTAAAAACGCTCATCAGACTGCGGTCGATACTGTTCGCCCCCTGATCGATATAACGGTTAAACTGGTACTTACCGTTTTCCATCAGTATCGCATTGATGTGGCTATAGCCAAAGTCAACAATCGCAATTGAAATATCGGAGAGGAAAATCGAATTTGTTGCCGTCACAATTTCCGACTGGACCAGTTTATCAATCGAATTTGACTGGATATCGAGCACACTGGCCTTTAAATTGACCTTCTGCATAAGGTCATAATAGCTCTGTGCCAAATCCTTCGGCACCGCTGTAGACAAAAATCGTGTTTTATCTGTTCCCTCGTCTGAAAAAGAATCGAGAATCTTGGACTGAATGATATAATTTCCCAAATCCACCGGCATATATTGCTGCACTTCATACTCGAGCATACTCTGCATATCGGCCTCAGCCGCTGTCGGCAGAAGGATCTCGCGTGTAATTATCTCGGCATTCTCCATCGTGCAGAAAACAAAGGAGGCTTTTAATTTCTCTTGACGAATCACAGCTGCAAGTTGCTCTGAAAACGTATTGATATTTATGATTCTGCCCTTTTCAACACTGTGCGGCGGCGTTGGAAAAGAAATGAAGCGTTTGACCTCGGCAATCGTTGGTTTGATTGCCCGCCCCAATACCATTTTTGTCGTATGCTGCCCAATATCAATCGACAGCACCGTTTTGCCAAGGAATCTTTTGCTGGCGTCTTTCCGGGATTTTTGGCCTGATCTTTTCCCATATGTATGCTTTTTGACCGAAGTGTTCTTTGTAACGTCCAACTCTCAGACTCCTTTCAGATTCTACCGCCAAATAAACCGAATGATCAAATCATCATAAAATATTGGGAATACCATTGCAGCAGCTCATTTCCAAACAGGGAAATGAAATAGGCCGCCAACGCTATAAACGGGCCAAACGGCACCGCGTCTTTCCCGCTCTTTCGGTGCATAAGAAGCAGCGGAACCGAAATAAACGCACCGGAGACAAAAGCGACAAGCATCAATAAAAGGATTTTCTTCCATCCGAACCACAGGCCAAGTACCGCCATAAGCTTGATATCTCCTCCGCCCATTCCGCCTTTGCTGACGAATGAAATAAGGAAAAACAGGGCGCCGCCCACAAATAGCCCCACGATACTGTCAACCACGGCAGAAAATCCCCGCTGCGGAGCCTGTATGGTGGCCAGATAGAAAAGGCCAAGTATGGCGATCGCAATAATAAAGCTGTCCGGAATGATCTGATGGTAAAAATCGACCATTGTGACCACGATCAGCACGGCGGTCAAAGCGGCAAACAGCATGAACGAAACTGTCAGCCCCCATTTCCAGGCCTGAAATGTTATGAGCACAGCGGTAGCGAGTTCTATGAGCGGGTATTGCGGTGATATACGGCTTTTGCAAAACCGGCACCTTCCCCTAAGCAAAACATAGCTGAGAACAGGAATCAGGTCATAAAATTTTATCGGTGTACCGCAGGCGGTACAGTGGGAACCGGTAAAAACGATGGATTCTTGTCTCGGTATGCGGTAAATGCACACATTGAGGAAAGAGCCGATCAGGAGGCCGAATATAAATACTAAGAGCATCTTAAAAAATCCAATTCTGTCATTTGGCGCGTTTAATGAAATACATTTATGTACGTTTACATCATCTTCTCAAAGCGCATAAAAAGTCGATTTATGTTACATTGTCATGAATCATGTCATATCTATACACCTATTATTCTATATTATTTTTATAATTAGTCAACTAAAAAAAGACATAAATAGCGATTTTATGGTAAAATCTGCGAATAATACAAAGTCGCTGTGTAATAATTGGAACATGCTGTTGGAGATAATAGCATTACATATGTTTTGACAATCGTATCCTCTTTGCGTTGCCGGCAAACTAGCTTATCACCGTGTCAACTTCAGAAGTAATGATACATCTCCTAAAATCTTTATTGCATTTTTTAAATACCTCGACATTTTTGCCCGAATCACAGGTAATTTTTCACGGAGGATGTGAATTCTTATCATTGCGAACTGTAAAAAGCAAAAAATAGGGTTGATTTGCTTGCAATCTGTCGAATCTTGCTGTATTATCTCAACTAAAGGTTTTATTTAATTGTAAAATGGGTTTGGTATGGCGGTTTTTAAAATAGCCGCTCAAGGGAAAGACGCCCTGTCACGAACGCGATATGGGTGCTTTTTTCATGGAATAGTGAGGTCTTTCAATTAAATATAAAAAGAGAGGTTATTGATCTATGAACAACAAGACGATCGGCACCGAACCGATTTACGATGCGCGGACGCTTGGCAGGCCGAGAATGCTCGTGCTCGGCTTTCAACACATGTTCGCTATGTTTGGCGCTACGGTACTGGTTCCCACTCTGACCGGTCTATCCGTGTCCGCCACGCTGCTTTTTGCCGGAGTCGGCACACTGCTCTTCCATTTGCTCTCAAAGGGCATGGTTCCGGCATTTCTCGGTTCTTCTTTTGCCTTTCTCGCCGGATATTTTGCGATTGCGCCAAACGGTGAACCCGAGCTTCTTCCCTATGCTTGCTTTGCAGTCGCCTGCTCCGGTATTCTTTACATCATCATGTCGGCGCTTTTCAAGGGATTTGGCATTCAAAAGGTCATGCGCTTTTTCCCCCCGATTGTGACCGGCCCAATTATTATTGCCATCGGCCTCTCACTTTCCGGCTCCGCGATCACCAATTGTTCAAGCAACTGGTTCATTGCCGCTGCCGCTATCGTCGTTGTTATTGTCTGTAACATTTGGGGCAAGGGCATGGTAAAGATCATCCCCATTCTTCTCGGTGTCCTTACTTCCTATCTTATTGCCGCGCTCACCGGAAACGTCGATTTTTCCACCGTCAGAAACGCCGCTTGGGTCGGTCTGCCATTTGAATGGCAAAACACCGTATTCGGTCTCTTCTCCGGCGAGGTGGATGCCGGTCTGCTGATTACCGCCGTCGTTACAATTGTTCCTCTCGCGATTGCCACAATGGTTGAGCATATCGGCGATATGTGTGCTATCAGCTCGACATGCGAACGAAATTATCTTGAAAATCCGGGCCTGCACCGCACCCTTCTCGGCGATGGCCTTGCCACTATGCTTGCCTCTCTTTTTGGCGCACCGGCAAATACCACCTATGGCGAAAATACCGGCGTCTTGGCGCTTTCCAGAGTCTATGACCCCCGTGTCATCCGCATCGCCGCCGTCATCGCCGTCATATTTTCCTTCTGCCCCAAGTTTTCCGCCCTTATCTCTTCAATGCCTAAGGCAACGATAGGCGGCGTCAGCCTTGTCCTGTATGGTATGATCTCTGCCGTTGGCGTCCGCAATATTGTCGAGAATAAGGTTGACTTTACGAACAGCCGCAACGTCATCATCGCCGCGCTGATCCTCGTTCTCTCAATCGGCATCACCTATACGGCACCCGTCGCGATTCCTGTCGGCAGTATTACGATAAGCCTTTCCGGACTCGCAACAGCCGCTATTGTCGGCATTGCACTGAACGCTATCCTGCCCGGCAAAGATTATCAGTTCGGTGTCGACTTTAAAGGCGATACTTCCGTTAATTTTGAGGTGTGATCCCTTCCGTTTAATTAAAGAAAAGAGACTGGTAAAAATGTTGTCTTGCCAGTTGATTTATTAAATCATGCGTAAACAGATATGAAAAAGTAGGCGATAGGCGTTGTCCCTTAGGCGATAGCGTCTATCGCTTTTCCGAATTATTGAACGCACATAAGTTTACTGACTGGTACAAATTAAGGATTGAAAATTTTCTTAAAAATTTGATAATAAAATACAAATATGTTAATATTATTCAAATAATTTATTATGGTGCGTGTTATGGAAATTAAGCATTTGGAATATTTTCTGGAGGTTGCGAGATATAGAAGCTTCAGCAAAGCAGCAGCGTATTTGCATGTGTCTCAGCCAAACATCAGCAAAGCAATAAAGGAAATGGAATATGAACTTGGAGTGACACTATTTTACAGAAATTCTAAGCAAATACAACTCACCGATACTGGAGAACTGCTGCTTAGTGAGGCAGATAAGATCGTAAGCTCTTTTCAGAATATCAGGAACCTTCTGGAGGGAGAAAAAAATCTGCAAGCCGGCCAGTTGCACATAGGCTTGCCGCCCATTACGGCTATGGCATCCTTTGCTTCCACACTGGAAAGATTCAAGCTGGCCTACCCCAATGTGAAAATTTATCTGTATGAATATGGCCCGAAGCGCATAGAAACTATGCTGTATGATGGGAATCTGGACTTTGGAATATTTACGCCTGAGGATTCCATGGAATTTGAATGGATATGGTTTGAAAACGACCCTCACTATTTACTGGTAAATTCCAATAATCTGCTGGCAAAGAATGAATCCATAGAATACAAGGAGCTCAACAAGGTGCCGCTGATAATTTATACCAAGGAGTATAAACTGCATGATCAACTGCTAACGAAATGCTTGAACTCGAGGGCTGTTCCGGAAATAGTACTGGAAACTACGCAGTTTGAGATGATGGTACGGATGGTGGAATCCAATCTTGGCGTAGCCTTTTTGCCCAGCAAAATATTCAGAAAAATCAAATCAGACAGTTTGAAATGCCTGCCAATGTCTGAAAAGGAGCAAACGGTGGACCTGCTTTTGGCTCTGACTTGGCGGAAGGGCAGATATCTTTCCCGGACAGCAAAAATATTTTTACAAATATTCAAAAATCAAATTGAATGAAAAAATCCAGATGCTTTTGCATCTGGATTTTTTGTACGCATTCCATCTCGTAATACAAGCAATTCCAAATACATATTTGACTTTGGTGGCGATGGCTTATATATTTGTTAGCAACGGATAGCAAGGGTGCCGTGAGGGAAATTTACACGCCTTTGCTTTTTTATTAACGAGTTGTCAGATAATGCTTGAATAATAACTGCGGCCGCAGTGTTTATAGTATAAAATCAATAAATCGTTATTAATGAAAAATATGTTTATGATGTTAGGAGATGCATTTATGGCTGATATCTATCCGACTACCAAAATTGCAGCGGTACAGGCTGCTCCTGTTTTCCTTGATCGTGATGAGACAATAAAAAAAGTTAGAAGACTCACGAAAGAGGCAAAAAACAACGGCGCCGATCTCGTAGTATTTCCGGAGTCCTTTATCCCTACTTTCCCTGTTTGGTGCCAGATTTTAAATCCTATGGATCAGCATGCTTTCTTCACAAGGCTTTATCAGAATGCTGTCATGATTCCTAGCCCGGCATTTAATGAGCTTCAGAAAATTGCAAGAGACAATAGCATCTTTCTGTCCATCGGTGTAACTGAAAAAGGCGAAAACAGCATGGGTGCCATGTGGAATACCAATTTGATTTTCGACAGAAGCGGAAATCTGATTGCACGTCATAGGAAGCTGCAGCCCACATGGGCCGAAAAGCTGATCTGGTCTTTTGGTGATGGCTCATCCCTCAACGTACACGACACTGAGATCGGCAGGCTTGGCTGCCTTATCTGTGGTGAGAATACAAATACAATTGCCCGCTATGCCATAGCTGCGCAGATGGAGCAAATCCATATTTCAACTTATCCTCCTTGTTCTCCCACAAATCGTTTCAGCAAGGGCGACTACCCCAATACGCTTCGTGTTCGCGCTTGCGCTCATTCTTTTGAGGCCAAGGTATTTACTGTGGCCTCCTGCTCCGTGCTTGATCAGCAGGCGCTGGAGGAGATAACCGCAGTGGATTCCACACTGGTAAATTGGCTGGAGGATCAATCTTGGGCAACAACAATGATTGCAGCGCCCAATGGCCAAATCTGCAGCGATATCATAGGCGATAATCAGGAGGGCATCGTATATGCCGAATGCGACATTAATCGTGAAATCGCGTTGAAGAACCTTCATGATGTTACCGGTTCTTATCAACGTTTCGATATTTTTCAGCTTAATGTCGACAAGACCGTAAGAGAGCCGATATTTGTGTCCAAGCAAAATGATCTGCCTGACAGAGATTTCTATCCCTTTGTCGAGGATACTCCGGAAATCAATGAATGATTAAACGGCTGCATCTGCTATAAAGAATTTAGGAGGTAAAGAATGTATACAATAATAGCTCTGATACCTTTAGTGGCTGCGGTATTTCTTATGACAACCGTAAAAATGTCATCCGGAAAGTCGCTTTCGATTGCATATGTGATGTGTGCGGTATTCGCGCTGCTTATATGGAAAATGGAAGCAATCAAACTCGCTGCTTATTCAATTGTCGGTTTCATTAGCGGATTTGATATACTCTGTCGAATCTTTGGTGCTGTATTCTTGCTGAATATTCTGAAAAAGCTGGGATTCATGAAGGTAATTGGAAAAGGCTTCAGCAAAATATCCAATGACCGCCGCATCCAGGTACTTATAATTGCATGGTTTTTTGGCGCATTTATAGAAGGCTCTGCCGGTATGGGTACACCGGCCGCAATTGCAGGACCGCTGCTTGTTGGTCTCGGTTTTTCTCCTTTTTCAGCTGTGGTTGTTGCACTTATCTGCAACAGCGTGCCCAACAGCTTTGGAGGCGTCGGAACTCCATCTCGCAATGGCATGGCTGTAATGATGACGAACATTCAGAATACCGGCGTGGATCAAGCCGCTTTCGCAACACAGTACTACTATACCACTGCGATTTTGAATTGTACTTATGGAATATTTATCCCATTCGTTGCAATTGCTATGCTCACATATTTTTTTGGAGGTTCCAAGAAATCTCTGCGTCCGGCTTTCGAAATTCTTCCGCTGACGATATTTGCAAGCCTTGCCTTTGCAGTCCCGCATGTTCTCATGGCCGCTTTTGTCAGTGTGGAAATGCCGTCTATAATGGGTGCACTCATCGGTTTTGTGATATTCTTCATCGGGCTTAAAGCAGGCTTTCTTATTCCCAAAACCGTGTGGCGATTTGAAAATGATCCTCCCATTACGGAGGCTGGGACAGCAGATGACGAAGAAAGCAGCGTCTCGCTCTTTCATGCTTGGTTGCCCTACATTTTGATCATGGCTTTTCTAATCCTCAGCAGACTCCCGTCATTGCCGTTCAAAAACATGATCCAAGCCACGGCAATACCAATCAGTAACATTTTAGGTACGGGAATTAAAACATCATGGGCCGTTATAAACAACCCGGGCATTTTCCCAATATTCATAGTTACAACAATTTTTGCCATCATCTATAAGATGAAGGTGAGCGATTACAAAAGCATTTTTATCGGCACATGCAAACAAATGAAGAACTGCGCGCTTGCATTGGCCTTCGGGGTGGCGCTGTCGCAGATCATGATGAACACCAACGTCAATCTCTCCGGAATGCATTCTATGACAACTGTTATTGCGGGGAACCTTGGAAGTCTTTTTGGCACGGCTTATCTGTTCATAGCACCATTTATCGGCGTGCTCGGCGCATTTGTTTCCGGCTCTAATGCCGTATCAAACTCTCTGTTTGCACCGCTCCAGTTCGAGACTGCGCTTCAGGTTGACCTTCCTGTCATTCTGATCGTTGCCTTGCAAAACGCCGGCGGTGCAATTGGAAATATGATTTGCGTCCAGAATGTCGTCGCAGCCTGCGCGACTGTTAATGCAGAGGGAATGGAAGGAACGGTTATCGCCAGGAACATGGGAATAACTCTTTTTTGCGCACTGTTTGTCGGGATGGTGGCTTTTATCATACTGAATACAGGAATTCTCAGCTTTATTATCTGATTGCAATAATATCATTCATATTAAAAGAACTCACAATACCGCTTAAACGGTATTGTGAGTTCTTTTAATATGAATGCAGACAATATGCTAAGCACAGCATAAACGGCAGAGTTTGCTGTCTATCTCCACTAAGCTCCATGGTTCAGTATAGGCAAGCGCATTAAGCCCGTTTCTTTTTTATTTTGCGCTTTCCTCGAAAGAATTTTATAAAAACGAGAGCGGCTATCAATACGGCGGCACAGCCTCCCAAATAGGCCGCCGTCTGGTCATCGCTGGCAGAGGAGGAATCCTGCTCTTGTTGTGCGCCGCCCAAGTTTCCGCCAGGCGCATTGTTATGCCCGCCGTTTTCACCGTCTGACTGCGGCGGCCGGGACTTGCTGTCCGGCTGCTGAGACGAATCGGTGCCGTCCGGTTGTGTGGCCCCGCTGACGGCGTCGGCTACGTTCTGCTCCGATGTTTCGGTATCCTGATTCTCAGCGTTTGGGAAACCTTGTCCACCCTGTCCGGGACCCGCAGCTCCGCCACCTGCAAAGTTACCGTCTTCCAATTGTCCGTTGCCCGTATTCCCGCCTTTGTTGCCGCCTATACCGTCGCCCATATCGGAGATACTTATCGCACTCGCGTCGACATAGGTACCCTCGGCATAGGTCTGCTCATCTGAGGTCAGTGGGTAAATCCCATCCAGCTGACCACGTATGCTCTCGGCGCGCAGCTCACAAAAGGTTGCCAGCGTGTCTGTTCCCGTGAGGAACTCATCATAGGTACAATAGGCTGTGGGATCGCTCTCCACATAGGGGGCAATGAGGTCACTTGTCTCCCGGATCAGTTCGGACAGCCACCCATTTTCAATATAATTGCTGAGAAACTCATCGTAATATGCATGATACTGAGAGAGATAGCTCTCATCCGACAGCAGCGCATTGAGCATTGGCCGATCGGTCAGTGTACAGCCGGAGAGGGGCGTGTCTATCGGGAGGTTTACCATTTGGGTCGTGGAGTCGATCCCGGTGCTATTGCTACCGCCGCTCATATTAAATGCGCCAAATGCCAGATTGTAGTCCCAAGCGATCATGGATAGCTGCCCACCATCTTCATAGAGATAGTAATTGTGTTTCATCGAACCCGTATAGCTGTCAAAATTGCAGACGAAATTGTGTACTACAAAGTATCTCAGTACTTCATCAACATTTACCACCTCATCGATGTCTTCGCCGCTGTTCAATTTCTCAAGCGATGCGATAAGACGTTCTTTATCCTCGTCGGTCACATCGGTCATCGCGTTGTCAAAAATGGCGCTGTAGCTGTCGGAATCGTCGCCCAAATATTGAAGGGCAACGGCCGAGGCACTGCTGTCGCCTCCACTCATTCCGCCACCATTTCCGGGTATCTGCCCCCGCATGCCGGCGAACGTCTTCTCATCGTCCGATTGAGCCGTATCGGTTTGTGTGTCAGCTCCCGTCTCCGGATCCGCAATCAAATTCTGGTTGCCGTTATCCTCAGTCTGTGCCTGCGTTTCGGACGGTTCGCCGGTATCCTGCGTCGGAACTTCGGACGCGTCGCCGTCATTTTCTGCCGTCGGCTGCTGTGCATTCCCATCATTCTGTGCCTGGTTTCCACCAGCGGCGTCATTTTGACTGTCAGGCTTATAAATATCACCGTAGTCTTCACCATAGTTGCGTTCGGCAAAAGATTCCTCCACCCCCTCCACGGCAAGGTACAAGCCAAAATCTTCACCGTTGATGGTAACGTAAATATAACTGCAAAGCGGCGAATCCGCCCCGAAATCACTCATCATCGTATAGGTGATATAATCTTTCATATAGGTGTTGTCGCCTATGATATTATTCAGATTAAGCTTATCGAGCCCCCACGCGGTCTTCCCGTCCTGGTAATGGTCGAATTCGATCTTAAAGCTGTACCTATCATTCTGCGCGGAGGTGAGAGACGAGTTTCCTTTTGTGCGAATGGCAACGTCCTGAAAATCCTCGCCGTCTATCACAATGTCGCAGGCATAATAGTTCTTTTCCTGGGCATTGTCCAGCAGGTCCTGCCAGTCGGAATCGTCTATTACAATATTCAAGGTATGCACATATGAGGTATCGAACAATGTGGACTCATAATCCATTGTTTTCCCGCTGTCGCCGCTGTCATCGGGCGAGCCGAAGAGTATGATGCAGCCCGTCAAAACCAGCGCAATGCAGACAATTACGGCGCACAGCACATTAGTATATTTATGCCGTGTCATCTTGCACCCCCTCAGCTCATATAATCGCCGTTATAGCTCACGAGCACAGCGCTCGTAACACCGGGCAGTGCGGAGACGGTATTGACAAAATCGGTATCGTCGTCTTTCAGGCGCACCTCAACCGTAAGCTCTATCCCTCCGGCGGAAACGGATTTGCTTTTGACGACGTGCTTTTCCGTATTGCCGGATAGATTTTCCATCATAGTGTGTTCGGCGGTCTTGTCCGCACAGCTGACGATGAGGATATATGGTGCGCCGATAGCTTTGCGGTTTACAAAGACAAGCATGATAACGGCAATAACAGCGCTGCCGAACACCGCAAGCGGTATCATGCCGGCGGCTAGGACGATACCTGCCGCTATTGACCAGAAGAGAAAAGCAATGTCCAGCGGCTCCTTGATTGCTGCGCGAAACCTGACTATAGAGAGCGCGCCGACCATGCCGAGTGACAAGACGACATTGCTGGTGACCGCCAGAATAACGAACGCGGTGATCATGCATAGGGCAATCAGCGTTGCACCGAAATTGGCGGAGTACATAACTCCGGAGAAGGTGCGCTTATAGGTGAGAAAAATGAGAATACCGATGGCAAAGGCCAAAGCCATGACGATGACCATGTCGGTAATCGACACGGAGGTCATATTGTCCAGAAAATCGGATTTGAAAATGTCATTGAAAGTCATAGTACGGTTCCTTTCTGTTGGTTATCGTCCGTCAGCCGAACTTACGGCATTCGGCATACTTTGAATACGCTGAAGCGCTTCTGCTGTCCAGCTGTAAAATATCCCGTATTACATTGGGAAGGAATGCGTCATACTTCACTTCGAGGATAATACCGTCGCCGACCGGCACCGTTTGGGTATCCGGTGAAAAGATCCGCGTTGAGCTAAGCCCCGTGCGGATATCGCTATCAAAGGTGACGCGCACGTTTCCGATCGGATAAATATACGGTTCGCGGATATAATCGACAATGGTTTTAGGGCGCAGGAGCCGCCCCTTCATATTGGCATAGAGCTCCTGAACCAGGGTACGGGAGTCATCCGCCATCCATGCCGTGTCGCCGCCAATAATCTTTTCCGCCTCCACACGGGTAATCGGTATGCCGAACTTTTCGGTCAGGCCGTTTGTCTTGCATTTTTTCTCCAAACAGACATAACTGTCATCCATATTATAAAAGCGGATGCGGTACTTTTCCCGTTTGTTGATACCGTTTATTTTCTCCCTGAGCGCCTCGTCGCGATAGTCGTCAAAATAAAGGCTCCGGATATGATAGCGTCCGCCTTCGGCATGGCTGTCCTGCCGCATAACGGTACGCAGTCTTGTACGCAGCGTAAGATAGTCGCAGTAATTAATAGCGTGCTTATATTCGTGCCTGAAGCTCATGTATCCACCTCCTTTCGCTGTGAACACAGTGTAGCGCCATTTGCTTGAATGAATATTGAAGAAAGCAAAAAGTGTTTCAAGATTTATTCAAGCTTCTATGGTATAATAATCGCAAAGCGATTATTATACCCGGCATGCCAGACGGTTCCGCCTTTGGCGGGAGTTCGGCTGCCATTTCTGTCGCGTCCGCCTCGCCCCTTTCGGGGCAACCGGCGGCGATGACATTTATACCATGAATTATTCTAATTCATGGTATAATTTAAATAAAGTAAGCGGCCGCTGTCTCTCCGGCCACTTCGAAAGGGATGAGCCTCCGGATATGAGAATATTAATCGTTGAAGATGAAATTGGCCTTGCCGAGGGAATAAAAGCCGTGCTGGAGCCGAAGGGCTATGTTGCCGACATCGTAAACGACGGGCTTTCAGGGCTTGACTATGCGCTGAGCAATATCTACGACGCTATCATTCTGGACATTATGCTGCCGAAACTTGACGGGCTAGACGTGCTGAAGCATCTGCGTATGGAAAAAGTAACGACGCCTGTTTTACTCCTCACGGCAAAGTCCGAGGTCTCCGACCGCATCCGCGGACTGGACTGCGGGGCGGATGATTATCTGACCAAGCCTTTTGATACCGGAGAACTTCTCGCCCGTCTGCGTGCGCTCACCCGCCGGCGCGGCGAGCTGATGGATGATGTTCTCAGCTTTTGTGACATTCAGCTGAACCGCAGCACGATGGCCTTATCCTGCGGTCAGGGCACAATGAAACTGGGACAAAAGGAATTTCAAGTCATGGAGATACTCCTTATAAACGCC
This sequence comes from Oscillospiraceae bacterium, assembly GCA_050252415.1. Classification (GTDB taxonomy): domain Bacteria; phylum Bacillota; class Clostridia; order Oscillospirales; family Oscillospiraceae; genus Heteroscillospira. Next base: position 15,336 of record JBFWKZ010000007.1, read on the forward strand.
CGGCAGATCGTCAGCAAGGACATACTCTGTGAAAAAGTGTGGGGTCCCGACGACATGTGTGAGTACAATAATGTCGAGGTCTATATTTCCTTCCTGCGTAAAAAGCTCGCCCATCTTCATTCCTGTGTCACCATAAAAGCTGTACGGGGTGTGGGCTATACCTTGGAGGTGAGTGGACGGTGATAAAAAAACTCCGCCGGAAATTTGTCCTCATAACCATGGGCATACTCGTTGTCCTGTTTTCGGTTGTTTTGGTGGTTGTAAACGTCGCCTATGCGCGCACCAGCGCCGGTCAGAATTACGAAATGCTTCGCAGCTATGCCGACCACGGCACTGCGCCGGAGATCGGTGAAAATCCGCCCGGCGACACGCCAAAATCCCCGGCCGCACCCAGCTTTCATGCCCATGGCGGCGCAGACGGTTTTTCGATCTCATTCAACGAAATCTACACCGTCTACCTGGACGAGGACAACACGGTCACGGATATTCGGTCTCTCACCGGAAGAGACGAAGAAAGCGCAGAGCTCTCGGAACTTATCCAGATGTCGCTGGATGACGGCAAAACGCGGGGCCGAACCGGCGATTACCGTTATGTCATTTCAAACACTGCCGATGGGAAATGCCTTGTCCTGATGGACTGTACGACCGAGATTCAAAATACCCATCGTTTGCTGATAACCTCATTGTCAATCGGCCTCGGCGTACTGGTGCTGCTGTTTTTTATCAGCCTGTTTCTCTCTAGGTTCGTCACTAGGCCCGTGGAAGAGACATTCAATCGGCAAAAGCAGTTCATTTCAGACGCCAGCCACGAACTGAAAACGCCGCTGTCCACCATAGCCGTCAATACGGACGCGCTCGCCGGGGAAATCGGCAAAAACAAGAAGCTTGGCTACATCCGATCGGAAACCGCACGAATGGGCAAGCTCATCTCACAGCTTTTGTCCCTCGCACAAATGGACGATGCAGAGTCACCCGTGCAGAGTATCGAATTTAATCTATCAGACGCCATGTATCAGGTCATCCTGCCGTTTGAGAGCATGGCGTTTGAACGGAAAATCGCTTACACCTATGAGATGGCGGACGGCATTTTATTGCGCGGCGATCCGGACGGGATGCGGCAGCTTGCGGCAATCTTGCTGGATAACGCTTTTAAGCACACACCGGATGGCGGAAACGTGGCTGTTACACTTCGCCATGATAAGGACAGGCTCGCATTCGAGGTATTTAACTCGGGCGACGGTATTTCCGCAGAGGACCTTCCCCATATCTTTGAGCGGTTTTACCGCTGTGACAAGTCCCGAAGCGGCAACAGCTACGGGCTCGGGCTTGCGATAGCAAAATCAATTGTTGAGCGGCACAAGGGTACTATCCGTGCCGAGAGTCAGGAAGGCGCCTGGGCGAGGTTCACCGTCACTCTCCGCGCAGCATGAATAGCACCCATAAAAAAGCGAGAGCTTCGTCCGGCGAAGCTCTCGTCAATGAATTGCATTTATTTAATCATATTTATAGCTTGATATTTTTTTAATGTTTATGATTTCTTCGCCGATGCATAGTGGTGCTGGCATTAAAAAAATTATCGATTTTACGGGTAATCCAAAAGCCAAAGGCGGCTATAAACAGCAGAGACCCCGAAAGAATTATGGCATCCATAGCATCACATCCTCAATACTATTATACCTTTGACGGCATAAATAAGGCATTTACGTTTTCTGAGGAATATTAAAATGTTATTAAGACATTCCGGTTTTTTATATTCTCTTTCCCGCTCATCCGGTCACGCGAAGGGATAGGCTTAAGAAATTTGGGCTATAAAAAGACCGTGTGGTATTTTTTCAACCGAATGGAATTTTTATTTATTATGATCGCATAAGGAATTTTCGAACATCCCTGTTATCGCCCAAAACCAACAGCGTCTCATTTGAACTGAAAACGTGTCCGGATCCCGGCAGCGGCTCCAGATGGTCATCATGCTTAACCGCCAGAATGTTGACATGGTATTTCTGCCGCACATTCACCTGCAGAATGGTTTTGCCGACCCAGGTCACCGGAACGTCTGTTTCATAAATGGAATAGTCGGGCGTAAGTTCTATGTAGCTGAAGATATGGTCTGAGGTATAACGCACCGCTGCCCAGGAAGCCGTTTGTTTTTCCGGATAGATCACATCGTCCGCACCATTGCGCAGCAAAAATTTTTCCTGAACGTCACGCGCGGCGCGGGCAAGGACAAACGATGCGCCGTGCTCTTTGAGCAGGGCCGTTGTTTCAAGTGAACTCTGGAAGTCGTCGCCGATAGCGACTACGCAAAGATCGAAATTTCGAACGCCGAGCGAGGCGATAAAGGCCTCGTTTGTGCTGTCGCCGATCTGGGCGTTTGTCAAAAACGGCAGCGCGTCGTTTACGCGCTGCTCATCTTTGTCAACACCAAGCACCTCATGGTGAAATTCTCTGAGCTTTTGCGCCATGTGCCGGCCAAATCGGCCAAGCCCTATCAATAATATGGATTTCATAGAAAAGTCCCTTTCAAAAAATTTGATGATTCATCCGACAGTGACTTTTTCCTGAGGCAGTTTGGCCGGAATCGTAACGCCGCCGGAAAGCACGGCGTACACCATCGTCAGCCCTCCCACTCTGCCGAAATACATTAAAAAGATTAAAATCAGTTTGGATGGCAAGCTGAGAGCGGACGTTATGCCGAGCGATAATCCCACCGTGCCGATGGCGGACGCCGCCTCAAATAAGGCCGTTAAAATGGGTATGCCCTCTATCGCGCTGAGCAGCATTCCTCCGGTAAGAAAAAGCAGGATGTATAAAAAGAAAATCGCAACCGCGCTGCGCAGGACTTCCGGCGCAATGCGGCGCCCGAAGCAGTGCCCGCTCTCCTTTCGGTGAAATACCGCTCTTATGCTGAGAAGCAGCACGGCAAGCGTTGTGACTTTGAAGCCGCCGGCCGTAGACCCCGGGGCACCGCCTGTGAGCATCAGCAGCAGAATCATCAGTTGGCTCGGTTGGCTCATTTTCATCAGGTCCACCGTGTTGAATCCCGCCGTGCGCGGGGTAACAGACTGAAACAGTGCCGCCAGTAAGCGTTCCTCAAGGGACATTCCCCGCCAATTCGGCAAGCTGAACTCATAGAAGAACAGAACGACGGCAGGTAAAACCAGAAGCGCAGCGGTCGTTGTGAGAATAATCTTGGACTGAAGCTTGTAGGCATGCAAGTGCCACTTATGTTCCCGGATATCCGCCCAGGTCAGAAACCCTATACCGCCAAGAATAATGAGCACCATAGTAATTCCGTTGACAAGCGGATCACACGCAAAATCCATCAGCGATGAAAACGGCATAAGACGGCCCATCAGATCGAAGCCGGCATTGCAAAAGGCTGAAACCGAGTGGAACACGGCATACCAAAGGCCTCGCCAAAATCCCAGCAGCGGGCAGAAGCGCAGTGAGAATAAAAGCGTTCCCATCATTTCAAAAATAAAAGTGGTCTTTACGATAAACCCGGTCATTCGGACAATACCGCCGACTTGAGGCGCGGCAATAGCCTCCTGCATAATACAGCGCTGCCTAAGCCCGATCCGTTTTCCAGAAAACGCGGTAATCGCCACGGCCATGGTGACAACGCCCATGCCGCCGATCTGAATCAGTATCAGAATGATGGCCTGCCCGAACAGCGACCAATACCGGGCCGTATCATAGATCACAAGTCCGGTAACACACGTGGCCGAAGTTGCCGTAAAGAGCGCGTCTATGAGCGGCGTCCTACCCGATCCGGCTATTGAAACAGGGAGAAGCAAAAGGCCTGTTCCGGCCAGTATCAGCAGAGCAAAACCAATCATAATAATTTGCGCAGGTGTTATGCGCTCAAACTTCCAAAAAGGCAAAATAGGTCCCTCACAGCCGATTACTTTTCAAATCGGAATTCATTTACTATTATCATATCATACCCTCCATGTACGTCCGATTAAGGTTTTTAGTTCAATATTAAGATTGCATTAAGGCCGCGGTCTTAATGCAATCTTAATATCAGAGAAAAAATAGGTACGGTATTCTGATGAAAACTGTGTTATATTTTAAATATATTGGGGGTGAGTTCAGTGGAAGCTTTCATACCGAAACCGGATGAAGTAGCACGCAAAGCGGCAGGTGGAGAACTTCGCAATAACCATAAACCCGGCAAGTTGAAAATTTTTTTTGGCTATGCCTCCGGCAGCGGGAAAACCTATGCCATGCTGAACGCGGCGCATAAGGCGAAGGCTCTGGGAATCGACGTCGCCGTCGGCAGTATTGCGTCTCAGGCTCCCGAGGAAACCCTGGCGCTTCTGAACGGGCTTGAACTGATTCCGCCATGCGCGGTTCCGCACAACGGCGCTGCACAGAAAGAATTCGATTTGGACGGTGCCCTTGCCCGATATCCGGAGCTGATTTTAGTGGATCGGCTCGCCCATACGAACGCCGAAGGCAGCCGCCATCTGAAGCGCTATCAGGATGTTGAAGAGCTGCTTCGGGCGGGGATCAACGTCTATACAACCGTCAATGTTGAAAATCTGGAAAGTCTCAATGATATCATTTTGGCCATCACGGGTGTGGCCGTCTCAGATCGCATACCGGACAGAATATTTGACGCCGCCGCACAAGTTCAGTTCGTGGACTGCGATCCATCCGAACTTTCCGAACGCCTCATCACCGGCAAAACCGATCGTGAAACCCAGCTCCGATATGCCTCCGGCCGTTTCGCTGCTGAAAAAAAGCTCACCTCATTGCGCGAAGTCGCCCTTCGCCGTATGGCCGACCGTGTCAGCCGCAGCGCCATTGCTTCTTCCTCCGCGGCTACAAAAACCGGCGAGCATCTGCTGATCTGCCTTTCCGCCTCCCCCTCCAATGCAAAAGTTATCCGCACGGCGGCCCGCATGGCGGAGGCTTTTCACGGTGAATTCAGTGCCCTTATTGTTGAAACGCCGGAGTTTCAAAATATGGATGAATCGGATTCCCGGCGTCTGCATGCCAATATGCGCCTTGCTGAGGAACTGGGCGCCCGCATCACCACCGTATATGGCGACGACCCGGCGATCCAGATCGCCGAATATGCGCAAATCAGCGGCATTTCAAAAATTGTTCTCGGCCGGAGTATCCAAAAAAAGCGCCTGTTTTCAGCGCGAAAGTCCTTGATGGATAAGCTCAGTGAACTTGCACCGGACCTGGATATCTATATCATACCGGACAAGCTGACGGCGCCAAGTCCGCATCAGCCGTGGCGGCTGCTGAAAGAGCACGTCTCCATTCCCGACCTGATCAAAATGATCGGCATTCTCTCCGCCTGTACGGCACTGGGCTATATCTTCTTATATCTCGGCTTTACCACCGCAAATATTATCATGTGCTATATCCTCGCCGTTATTTTCATCGCAATGGTGACATCCGGTCAGATATACAGCCTGCTTGCCTCGGTGCTCTCAGTTCTGATTTTCAACTTTTTCTTTACGCTTCCATACTTTACTTTTATGAGCGATCCGAATTATGTTGCCACCTTCGGCATTATGTTCATCGTGGCGTTCATAAGCAGCTCCCTCACCACACGCATCAAACGTCAGGCGATTGAGAGCGCACAAAAGGCCTATCGAACCGAGGTGCTGCTCGAAACCAGCCAAATGCTTCAGCAGGCCGAGGATGAAAACGATATCATCTCCGTGACGGCGACGCAACTTCTGAAACTTCTCTCCCGTTCCGTCCTTTTTTATCCCGTCACAGAAGACGGTACGATGAACGAACCTCTGATTTTTTCGAAATCGCCGCTCGAAGACAGCCGCGAATACTTTACGGCTTATGAAAGTAATACGGTTGAGTGGGTCCGTAAAAACAACAAGCATGCCGGAGCAACCACCGGGACTTTGCCGGGAGCCATATGCCTGTATATGGCGGTCCGCGGCAAAAACAGTGTCCTTGCCGTTGCGGGCATCCGGATCAAAGGGACCCAAATCCCCGATGCCTTTGAGAAAAACATGATTGTGGCGATTTTAGATGAATGCGGCCTTGCCCTTGAAAAGGAGCGCCTCAGAAAGGCCAAACAAAAAATTGAGGAAGCCGCCAAACACGAAGCTCTCCGGAGCAATCTGCTTCGGGCAATCTCCCACGATTTGCGGACTCCGCTCACCACGATTTCCGGTAATGCCGGCGTTTTAATGGAGAAAAGCGCAGCTCTCGACGATGACAGAAAGCAGCGTTTGTATACCTCTATCTACGACGACGCCATGTGGCTTATCGATCTGGTTGAAAACCTGCTCTCCATCACTCGCTTTGAAAACGGCGCTGCCAAACTGAAAACGGAACCGGATCTCCTCTATGACGTATTTCAGGAAGCGCTGTCACATCTCGACCGAAAGTCATCCGAGCACCATATCTCACTAGATCTGCAGGACGATTTTTTAATGGCCGATATGGATTCAAGACTGATCGCTCAGGTGGTCATCAATTTGATCAACAACGCCATCAAGTATACGCCGTCCGGCTCAGATATTGTCGTTTCCGCTTTTCGGGAGGGCGAAAATGTTTTGGTCTCCGTTGCGGACGATGGTCCCGGGATTCCGGACGATGTGAAAGACAGACTTTTTGAAATGTTCTATACGGCAAACAACGCACGCGGCGACGGCCGACGGGGTCTCGGCCTCGGCCTGTCTCTCTGTAAATCCATTGTCTCGGCCCATGGCGGAACAATAGCCGTAACCGACAACAAGCCGCACGGATCCCGCTTTATTTTTACACTGCATGCCTCGGAGGTAACTTCTCATGAATAAACCGCAAATATTGATCGTCGAAGACGACGCCGCTATAGGGAATCTAATAGCTACGACATTGGAAACACAAAACTATCTTTTTCATCGGGCCAAAAACGGTACGCAGGCTGTTTTGAATGCGGTTTCATACCGGCCGGATGTGATTCTGCTTGATTTGGGTCTCCCGGATATGGACGGTGTGGATATCATAAAAAAGGTCCGGTCGTGGAGCAATATCCCCATTATCGTAATTTCAGCCCGCAGCGAAGATGCGGACAAAGTCGGGGCTCTCGACGCCGGAGCCGATGATTATTTGACAAAGCCGTTCTCAGTAGATGAACTGCTGGCCCGCATCCGGGTCGCTTTACGCCGGATCCGGTATGACCGCGAGAAGGTCAGCGGCGCCTCAAGCATTTATGAAAACGGCGGACTTAAAATCGATTATGCGGCTGGCTGCACCTACCTCGATGGGAGAGAGGTCCATCTGACCCCAATGGAGTATAAACTTCTTTGCCTATTGGCAAAAAACACCGGAAAAGTGCTCACGCACAATTACATTCTGAATGAAATCTGGAGCAGCGTTTCGCCATCGGATACCCCCTCTCTTCGTGTTTTTATGGCAACACTGCGAAAAAAAATAGAAACCGACCCTTCGCATCCGAAATATATCCAGACGCATATCGGCATTGGGTATCGAATGCTGCGCCGTCAGAGCGGTGATGATGAATAGAAGGTCCTCTGAAATTCGAAAAAATACGTCCTGATGCCTTATGAGGTCCAAATCTATTGAAAAAAAGGCATATTTGTTATAATATGGTATTATAACATCTCACAGGAGCCGCTGCTTGCAGGCCCATGCGCTATTGAAACGGCGAATTTTCACATACCTCACGGCGGAAATCCAATCAATCGGCACGGCAGCTGTTTTTACCGAAAGGGGTTTTTGATTTGGAGCTTTATTGTATCGGAGAAACACTGGTACCGGCAGACAGCGTTGGCAGTTCCCCAATGGCCGCCGTATTGACCTCCGAGGAGCTTTCAGAGCCGATTTCCTGGCTCCCGGGACACTCGTCGCTTGTCAGTCCGCACGGCGCACGTTATTGTAAGGCGGAAAGCCGCAGGAACAGTCTGGTATTGACCATCTCCGCGCCCGCCCCAAAAAACGGCACACCGATTATCTTTACCTGCACACTAAAAGATAACCTGATCATTTTTGTCGATGACGGCGGCACCGTCTCGCATTATCTGAAGCGGATAGCCAACGACAGGATATGGAAAGAACCCGGCTGCGGTATTCTTCTCTATGACGTACTGGAACTTATGATTGCCGGTGACGCCCGCAGGCTTGAGGAGATGGAAGACCGTGTTGTAAAGCTGGAAAATAGCGTTATGAGCGGCGGTTTTGACGGATTTAGCCGCCGGTTGATGGCTCTCCGCAAGACATTAATGACCTATTACCGATATTACAGCCAGCTTGACAACGCTATCAGCGAATTGGAGGAAAATGAAAACGCTCTCTTTTCCGGAAATGAGCTTCGCTCCTTCCACCTATGTGGTCAGCGTGTCGTTCGGCTTCGCGACGAATGTCAGGTCCTGCGCGAATACTGCCTGCAGGTTCATGAGCTCTTTCAGGCCGAAATCGACCTCCGGCAAAACAGGATCATGCGAATACTTACGGTTGTGACGACGATATTTCTGCCTCTTTCCCTCCTTGCAGGGTGGTATGGCATGAACTTCAAATACATGCCGGAACTGCAGTGGCGCTATGGTTATCCGGCCGTCATACTCCTGGGAATTGCTATCGTCGGGCTGTGCCTGTGGGTTTTTAAAAAGAAAAAGTTTTGGTAGGCCTTATCCGGCTTACGCTTGAGGTTGCTGCCGATAAAGAGCCATAGAATAGTTTTATCAGCAGTTTTCCCAGTTCAGGGCAAGTATGGCAAAATATAAGTATCCTGATCGCTTCCCCGGCGGCAGGCGGTAAGGATACTGTCCGCTTATTTTTGTTCCGCCGGAGAAAGAGATGTTAAAAATGAGTAACTATCTGTTCAAGGGTCTGGCTCACATCGGCATTCTGACTGACAATCCCCAGAAGTGCGCGGACTTCTACTGCAAAAACCTCGGCTTTCGCCCCTATCATGTGGCCAATATGGGGTCGTTCCAGCTGGTCTTTGTCGAAAACGGAGGAATGGTAATTGAGTTTGTCGGCATAGGCGCCAATACGGCAGGCGGCACAATAGACCACATAGCAATCGAGGTACAAAACATCGAAGCTCTTGTGGCGGATTTGAAGGCCAAGGGCGTTAAAGTCGACGGCCTCGTCGGTTCCGTCCCCCCCATGTTCCCAAATGGCTTCAAGAGCATCCTTTTAACCGGCCCCGCCGGAGAAAACATCGAGCTGGTGGACTTTTCAAAATAAACAACGAGCTGCCTCGTCACGCTGATTTTTCAGCGTATTGAGACAGCTCCCTATTTATGTTATTGATTCGGTAAATACAATAATAATTCTGTAAATGCGCTCCGTCTTGACATGGACGGCGTAATGCCACATTCTTTAGTAAGTTCAAAGTATGCTTGGAACTCTTGGTCGCTGTGGAGCTGCGACTCTGCGGCGACTTTCTCTTTTTCCCGTTTCATGGCAAGTCGAATGGTATCCAGGATGAGGTTTACAGTTTGCTGTGTACCTGTTTCAGCCTCTTGTTTTCGTACTTGTATTCCTGCAGTGTCTTCGCTGGTATCCTTCCACGCTGTTTTGGCAGAGCCAGCTCTTTTTACAGGCTGATTCCATACTCTCGGCTCAGTGCGCGCTGGCTCTCTCCGCCCCGGATTCGTTCAACAACGCTCTGGCGTATCCCCGCCGGATACTTTTTCATGCCGTTCTTTCCCGACATAGCGATACCTCCTGACATAGTTCTATTTTCCTAGGTCAGGGGGCTTTTATCTAATGTCTACTTTTCATGGGGCTGTACATGGGTGTAAGCTGGCTTTTGACACGTTTCCCCGGTACTTGCCGTTACGGCAACTGTTCTATGATATTAATTACATGCGCCATGAATATTTTTGCTTCGTCAATATCATGCGTGCTTAGAATGATGTGCCCGAAGTTTTCCGTTAAACACGCCGCTATGCGGTGCTTCAATTGATCATCAAGGCCATTGAACGGTTCGTCAAGCAGCAG